>MHAK01000081.1 GCA_001802945.1 Ignavibacteria bacterium RIFCSPLOWO2_12_FULL_56_21
GCAGGACAGCTCTGGCTGCTCGTTGTTCTTTTCTTTGCCTCGAGCGTGTTCTATGTGCATATGAAGATCTCCGCAGTCCGACACAAGCGGGACCGGTTGTCGTTCTGGGAAAAGTTGTCGATCGGACGATTGACGCTGCTGTATCACATCGTCGTCATTCCTCTCTTCGTGATCATGACCGTCGGCCGAATGTCGGCGGTCGGGATGTTGATCGTCTACGTTCCCGTCGTAATGCATGTGGTCATGGGGACGATCACATTGAGTCGAAACGTGAGGTTTAAGCGACTCGGGTTCATGTTATTGGGGCAAGCCGTCATTTTCGGAATATTGTTGACCATGACGATCAGGAGTCTGTCATGAATCGTCTGTGCCCGTGGATCGAAGTAGACACGTCAAGAGAAACTTTTCGCCACGACCGCAACGATGCGAGATCATCTTTTGGACCGGTTCTCGCCCTGTGTGGCATGCTCTTCGCATCGCCTGCCCCAGCGCAGCGACTGCAGGCGCTCATCGATGCGGCCCCTGAGCGTTCCGTGCTCAGGGTCCCGGCCGGAATATGGGATGGCAACATCGAATTGCGCAAAAAGCTCTCGATAGTCGGAGATCAGGGAACCGTCATCCGCGGAAGCGGACAAGGAAGCACCGTGACGATCCTGGCCGACTCATGTCGATTGGAGGGCTGCATTGTGGAACGGAGCGGCGGGATGCTGGCACAGGAAGATGCAGGGATCCTCGTGAAGTCTTCGGGGAATGTACTTGTCAACAACGAATTGCGGGACGTGCTGTTCGGCGTGTATCTCTTCGCGTCGCATGACAACATCATCGACAGCAATCGGATTCGTGGTCGCAAAGAACTCGAGCTGGGAGCTCGGGGGAGCGGGATGCATCTGTGGAATTCGCGCGGGAACAGTCTGAAGGGCAATAGAGTAGAAGACGTCCGCGACGGCATTTACATGCAATATGCCAATCGAACGATGATCGAAGGGAACGATATTTCCGGCGTCCGGTACGGACTCCACTACATGTATGCCGACTCGAACGTCTTTGTCGGAAACGTGTTCCGGAAGAACGTGGCCGGAGCCGCGGTCATGTATTCGCGGGACATCGTCATCCGCCGGAACATGTTCATCCACAACCGCGGCTTCGCTTCCTACGGCATACTGTTCCAGGATTGTCACGGCATCACTGCGGATTCGAATATCGTTGCCGACAATGTGGTCGGTCTGTTCTTTGAAGCTTCGAGCGACAACGTCTTCCGTCATAACATCATTGCGCAGAACGACGTTGCCCTGACGATGTTTCAGAATGCGGAGCGCAATGTGTTTACAGAGAATACATTCGTCGACAACCTCAGCCCCATCACGGTTATCGGACGCAGCACGTCCACCCGCTGGTCGGAGGGAACGCAGGGGAACTTCTGGAGTTCGTATGACGGATATGATCTCGATCAGGATGGCATCGGCGACGTGCCGGCCCGGATCCAGAACGTATTCCAATATCTTGAAGGACAAGTGCCGAACCTGAGGTTGTTCCTGTACAGCCCGGCGGCGCAGGCGTTGTCACGGGCGACGTCGGCATTTCCTGTCCTCGATATGTCGAAGGAATTCGACCGCTATCCTCTGATGCGTCCGTTTGACAACCGTTTGCTCATGCAGGCGTATGCGGCAACAGAAGCGCGAACGAAGTCGGAGGCGGTACAGCAAAGGCCGAGCCTTCCTGTTCTCTCCGGACTCGTCGTCGCCTTTGGAGTCGTGACATTGTTGCCATTCAGGTTCATAAAACGTCGGAAAATGAACTAGCAGGATGCGGAAAAACAGATGGAAGAAGAGGTTCGCGCCCGCCTGCCCACTGAACGACAAAGAACCGGCGGGCAGGCAATGGCGCCAAGACAGCAATGGACGCAAAGTGATGAAATAGTATCATTTTCCCTTTGCGAGCATTGCGTACGTGACATCCTGTGTTCTTTGCGCCATTGCGTGAACTCTTTTTCCGAAACCTGCAGGGGCCGGGAGCCCCGGAAAGCGATCTCGCACGCATGATTCAGGTCGAACATCTCGTCAAGACATTCCGAAAAACCCTCGCCGTCGACGACATTTCCTTTCATGTCCGTCGTGGAGAAGTGTTCGCGCTGCTGGGTCCCAACGGCAGCGGCAAAACGACGACGATGAAAACGCTCGTCGGATTGAATCTGCCGACGTCAGGCCGGGTGACGATCGGCGGGCTCGACATGGCGACGCTCCCCGAGACTGTCCGACGATTCATAAGCTATCTGCCGCAACGAGTAGTGTTTCCGGGACAATTGACGGCCCGCGAGGTCGTCGCATTCCATGCGCGCTTGCGCGGTCTGGATCCCAGCAAAGTAGAATCGGTCCTCGAGCGCGTTCGCCTGCTCGAAGCGGCAGACAAGCCGGTGGAGGAATTCTCCGGAGGGATGATTCAGCGTCTTGGCTTGGGCATTGTGTTGCTGCCCGACGCACCCGTGCTGTTGCTGGACGAGCCGACGGCGAGTCTCGATCCGCAGGGGGTGAAGCGTTTTCGGGAATTCATGCTCGAGCAAAAAGAACAGGGGAAGACGATCGTTTTTTCGACGCATTTGCTGAACGAAGTCGACCAACTCGCAGACCGGGCAGCCATCTTTGTCGGGGGACGCATAGTTGCCGAGGAGTCAGTGGAAAATCTGCGCCGCGCCTACAGCAATACGCAGACACTGGAAGATCTGTATCTGCATTATGTCAGTGAGTTTGAACAGGACCGTCGGAGTTGCTGATATGAGACAGCTTGGACTAATTTTTGTTAAAGTAGCAGGTTTTGGAAAATGGTTAACCGCCATGACGCCAAGAAACAATAGTGTTGCGAGAATTTTCTTAACACTAGCCCTATTCGGTGCCTTGCTTTTGATGTCCATCGGAGGATGCGGACCTTCGGAGCCGCGTCCCGTGGACATCTTCGCCGAAGACGAATGCTCCAACTGCCGCATGGCAATCTCCCAACCTTCCTTTGCCTCGGAGATCCTGACCGCGGAGGGCGATGCGTTCAAGTTTGACGACCTGCAGTGTCTCTCCATGTTCAGGAAGAAACGGGGAGACGTAACGCCTGCGGCGATCTTTGTGAAGGACATCGACTCGAAGGAATGGATGCCGTATGCGCAGAGCGTGATCGTGCAGACGGGCATGGACACGCCGATGGGTTCGGGGATGGTGGCGACCCGAACGCAGGAGAGGGCGAAGGAACTCGTCGAACAGTATCCCGTGGCGCAGTGATTTCTTTTTCCGCTGCCTATAGGGGAAACACCCATGGTTCTTGAAATCGCCCGTCAGGAGCTGACGATTGCGCTACGCAACCGGTGGACGCTGATCATAGCGCTCATCTTCGGCGTGTTGCTCGTCAGCATTTCCTACGTCGGCATGCTGTCGGAGGGATTCTCCGGCGTGCAGACGTTTACGCGGACAACGTCCAGTATCATGAACCTTGTTCTCTATCTTGTGCCGCTTTTCGGACTCATTGCGGGGACCGTGGCGTTCACGGGCGACCGCGGATCGACCGAGCTGTTGTATGCGCAACCATTGTCGCGATCGACGGTGGCGTTTGGAAAGATCCTGGGCGTGCAGGCATCGATCGCGGTGTCGACCTTTGGCGGTTTTCTGTGTGGAGCCGTTGTCATCGCAGTCGGGAACGGCGTTTCGGGCATCGGTCGGTATGCGGCGATGGTCGGGTTTGCGTTGTTGCTTTCCCAGATCTTCGTCGGCATCTCGTTTTGCATTTCCGTCATTGCACATCGGACGTCGAAGGCCTTTGGAATAGCTCTCGGTGCCTGGTTCTTTTTTGTGCTGTTGTATGATCTCCTTGCGATCGGGCTCGGTTTGGTACTGCGCGGTTCGTCCGTGAACATGGCGATCTTCCTCAGCCTTTTCGGTAATCCCGTCGACATAGTGCGCGTTGCGACCCTCCTTTTACTGGAGAATGCAAGCTCATTTGGGGTTGCGGGGGCAGCTTTGCAGCGGTTTCTTGGGGGTTCCGAGGTGAGCGTTCTGGTGCTTGTTCTGTCCCTCTTTGTGTGGGTCGCAATGCCGATCATCCTTGCCTTGCGCGCCCTGCGCAGGCAGGATCTCTGAAGCTTTTCATCTGCAATCTGTCCCCGTCCCCGTCCATGTCCCCGTTCCCGTCTCTGTCCCCGTCCTTCCTCTGGTGCCGTCCCTGTTCCTGCCTCCGTTCCCATCTCTGCTTCACATTTCGCCTCCGAATCCGCGCATTATGTGCAGTTACCTGTCATCGCAAAAGCACCAACGTTTTCGTATCGACAAACGCGCCGACCCGAAGGCGGTATAAGTACACTCCGCTTGCCAGCGCGCTTGCATGAAACCGTACCGATTTAAATCCCGGCGCTTCAACGCCATCAACGAGCGTTGCGACTTCATGGCCCAACACATCGTACACTTTCAGCTCCACATAGCTGACTGCTGGAATCTGATAACTGATTGTCGAGTTCGGGTTGAACGGATTCGGATAGTTCTGGTTGAGCGTGACAACTTGCGGTACACTGCTGCCGATTGGATCCACGATTGTCACAGAACCGCGTCCGTAGATGACGAACGGAATATCCTGAAGTGAGTCTGGGGCTGTCAAAGGGTTTCCCGGATCAAGTGCATCTTGCCAGGGTGTTGTCCATTGTCGTCCATTCCACGCCGCGTTGCCTCGTTGGCCAACGACAGTGACCAATGGTGTAAAGTTCTGCACACTTCCTGTGGTCTGAGTTTGCCAATCGACCCAATATGTCCCGGGGCCAAGAACGAGTCCTCCCATGGGGGACACGTTCCTGTATACAGGCCGAGTTGTTCCCGGAGATGATCCTGGCACGGGGTACTTAGTGTTTAGTATCCTGTAGTAGGTCGACCACGTTGACCTCCCCAGGCGGTTTGTAGTCGTGTCTCCTCCAACAACCACAGAACCCGCATCTCCCGGACGACCGGACCAAATCTGCATGTCGAGGAAGATGAAGGGAGAGGTTGTTGGTGTTGACCCAGTCTGGTATGCAAATGTGGCCACGCTATCAATTGTCCAAATCGTTCCTGCGGGGACAGTAAAATCATCGGCGATTCTGAATCTACCCAATGGGGTAATGGAGCCCACGATCCCAGCAAGTGCGTTCGACTGTGTCGTGTCGTTCAATGGATTCTGCACCTCGCTCCATGTCGAGCCTGCGGGTGCCACGACGCCGCTTTTTGTCGTGTCTCCAGTTGAAAGTGGACCATTGTCATACAGTACTGCATCGAGA
>MHAK01000082.1 GCA_001802945.1 Ignavibacteria bacterium RIFCSPLOWO2_12_FULL_56_21
GTGAAGAAGAATCGTGAAAGCGGTGGAGAAAAGATTTGGACCACCCCGGCCACGCCCGAGGTCCCTCGACTCCCGCCACACAGAAGGCGGACAAGTCGCTCGGGACGGTGAGCGAAGTCGCCCTTCGACTACCGATCGACAAGGCTCAGGGCGACGCTGAGTTTACCGAAGCGTCGAACCGCCGGTCGTGGCCGAGGGCGGGCGAAGGGGCACGAAAAAGGATTTAGGAAGTAATTGGCCACAAAGAACACATAGATCACGAAGATGAAACCCTTTTTCTCTGCGTCCTTTGCGTACGAGCTTTACCCGGACTTTTGCACTCTTTGCCTGCCCCGAGCGACCGAAGGGAGTCGCCCTTCGACTGGTTCGACTACGCTCACCAGAACTACGCTCAGGGCGACCCTGAGTTTACCGAAGGGTCGAGGGGCGTGAAACTCTTTTCAAGAGATCCCTAGAATGAATCCTCGAATCTCTCGATGAATCCACATATGACCCGCATACTGAAAATCGGCTTCATCTTCGCGTTCGTAGCTGTCGTCGCCATCGGGCTTTCCGCCGCTTCGAAGCAGGCACAGCAACAGGCAGAGGACACGACAGTGGTGCAGCTCGAAGCGCCAGACGTACACCCTGTTCCCGACACCGACTATTGGTCGCTCGTGTTTGTCTTCCTTCTTTCCACATTCATCGGCGTCGGCGTAGTCGCCCGAGTATCGCGGTTACTGCATACGCCGCTGATGTCGTTGACCAATGCCATCTCTGCGATCGCGGTCGTTGGCTCCATTATCGTCACCGGCTCTGATTTCCCCGAAGATATTCGCATACTCGGAGCCATCGCCCTCTTTGCCTCCGTCACGAACATCGTCAGCGGCTTCCTCATCACCGACCGCATGTTGAAGATGTTCAAGGCGACCCGGAAGGAGGTTGAGCAGCCGTGACCGACTTCATACAGCTTGCCTATCTGGTCGCGACGGCTCTTTTCATTTTCTCGTTGCATTGGATGAACAACCCGAAGACTGCCCGGAAAAGCGTCTATGCGGGAGTGCTTGCGATGACGCTTGCGGTTGCCGCAACGTGGAGCCGTCCGGACGTTGTGCATCATCTGTGGATCATTGGCGCCATTGCCGTAGGATTTATTGTGGGGGTCCCACTTTCCCGCGTTGCACTCACGGCAGTTCCGCAGCGGACAGCGCTTTCACATGCATTCGGCGGACTTGCCGCCGGCCTCGTCGGTGTGGCCAAGTTCTATTTGTGGACCTCGGAAGGTCCGGAGCAATTGACGACGTTCCGTGTGTCGGCGATCGTCGCGGAAGTCCTCCTGGGCTTTCTGACCTTCACGGGAAGCCTTATGGCCGCCGGGAAGCTACAGGAATTGAAGTGGATCCCGCAGCGTCCCGTGACGTATCCCGGCCAGAACGTCGTGAACATCGGCCTTCTGCTGACGGCGTTGGGACTTGGGGTGTGGCTGGTTCTCAACCCCACCGGTCCGGCTTCGGGCTTGCTCTTCCCAGCCATCATCGTCATGTCGCTCGCATTCGGTGTCCTGTTGATCATTCCCATCGGCGGTGCGGATATGCCGACGGTGATCTCCATTCTTAATTCGTACGCGGGACTTTCGGCCGTTGCGATGGGCTTCGTGCTGGACAACAGTCTGCTCATTACAGCGGGAGCTCTTGACGGATCGAGCGGACTTATTCTCTCGATCATCATGTGCCGCGCAATGAACCGATCGTTTGTGAATGTTCTGTTCGGCGCATTCGGGAAAGTTCAGGCTGCGAAAGCAGGAGGCGAGGCGAAGGTATATAAAGAGGAGACGATCGAAGGAGCGGCACAGATCCTTGAGCAAGCATCGTCGGTCGTGATCATTCCCGGCTATGGTATGGCTGTCGCCCAGGCGCAACATCGGACACGAGAGCTTTATGATCAGCTCACGAAACGCGGCATTTCCGTGAAATTTGCGATCCATCCTGTTGCGGGACGAATGCCCGGACACATGAATGTGCTGCTGTCGGAGGCGGATATTCCGTACACCGACCAGATTGGCATGGACGATATCAATCCGGACATGCACCAGTGCGACGTAGCGATCGTGATCGGGGCGAACGATGTCGTTAATCCTGCCGCACGATATGACAAGTCGACGCCGATCTTCGGCATGCCCATCATCGATGCGGACAAGGCAAAGACGGTCTTCGCAATAAAGCGGAGCAAGAATCCAGGTTTTGCGGGGATCGACAATGAGCTGTACTTCGCCGACCGGACGTTCATGCTGTTCGGCGACGCGAAGGCGGTTGTGGGAGACCTCGTGAAGCAGCTCTCAGGGGCACAGTCGGGGCACTAATCCACCGCGTCGGGAACCGACGGGATGACGAAGTCTGCGGGTATTCTGCTTTGAGATAAGTGGCTGAATTTTATGGGATTTGGTTGTATATTGGCGCACAAATTCCTGCTCTAACCACCACGTTTATTTCCAATTAACCTCATGGAATTGACCCTTATTCTGGGCATCAGTGTGCTCGGCCTCTTGTTCGCCTTCTACCTGATCCGCAATGTTTTGGGGCGTGATTCTGGAACGCCGCAAATGCAGGAGATCTCGAACGCGATCAAACTAGGGGCCGAAGCATTCCTGCGACGCCAAAACCGTACGATCGCCTACCTTGCGATCGCCCTTGCGGCGCTCATCTACATTCTCTATGCTTTCGTACGGACGCCGACGGAGCACGATCCTGCGGGTCCGGGGGCTCTTGCCCTCTGGACAACGATTTCCTTCGCGCTCGGTGCCGCTTGCTCTGTCGCCGCCGGCTATATGGGCATGTGGGTCGCCATCCGCGCGAACATCCGCACCGCCGCCGGCGCAACGCGGAACATGAACAGCGCGCTCCAGGCGGCGCTCAGAGGCGGAGCGGTGTCGGGATTTTTTGTCGTGGCAATGAGCTTGCTCGGCGTCGCCGGCTTGTTCGGCATCGTCGACTATCTCGGCGTAACCAGCGATGTCCGTAAGATTCCGCTGATGATCGTCGGCTACGGATTCGGCGCGAGCTTTGTCGCCCTTTTCGCTCAATTGGGGGGCGGTATCTACACGAAGGCCGCTGATGTCGGCGCGGACCTGGTCGGCAAGGTAGAAGCGGGTATTCCCGAAGATGATCCGAGAAATCCTGCCGTCATCGCTGACCTTGTCGGCGACAACGTCGGCGACTGCGCGGGCCGCGGAGCCGACCTCTTCGAGTCGACGGCAGCGGAGAACATCGGTGCGATGATCCTGGCGGCCGGGCTCTATTCGGCGAATGTGGTAACATTCGAGGCGGGCGGAATTTCGATCCTCAGCGTCATACTCTTCCCGCTCGTCGCACGTGCATTTGGTATCGTTGCGTCGGTGATCGGTATTCTTTCGGTCAAGACGAACGACCAGGAGGACCCGATGAAGGCATTGAACCGGGGCTACTTCATCACCGCGGTCCTGGCCATCATCGGATTCTTCATTGCATCCCGCTGGCTGCTTGGCGGAGAATACTACTTCAACTTCTTCCTCTGCGGACTCATCGGCGTGTTGACTTCCGTGGCTTTCGTCTACATTACGCAGTACTACACGGAATACCGATACCGGCCCGTGATGTCGATCGCCGAAGCCTCGCTGACAGGACCGGCAACGAATATCATCGCCGGAGTCGCCGTCGGCATGGAGTCGACCGGTTATCCGGTGCTCGTCATCGGCACCGCAATCGTTTCAGCGTACTATCTCGGCGACCATTCGGGTCTGGCGCATTCCGGGTTGTTCGGCACCGCCGTTGCGACCATGGGTATGCTCGGAACCGCCGCATATATCCTTGCGATGGATACGTTCGGTCCCATCACCGACAACGCGGGTGGAATCGTTGAAATGAGTCAGCAGCCGAAGGAGATCCGCGACAGAACGGACCGTCTGGATTCCGTCGGCAATACGACAAAGGCCCTCACGAAAGGATATGCGGTAGGGTCGGCTGCGCTCGCGGCGTTCCTGCTCTTCGGCGCGTACATCGACGAAGTCCGAAACTACATGCCGGAATTCCAGCCGATCATCAATCTCAACAAGCCGGAGGTGTTTGTTGGCGCCATGCTCGGGTCGGTGCTCGTGTATCTTTTCTCCTCACTCGCCATCAAAGCGGTCGGGAAAGCTGCCTACGCGATCATCAACAACGTACGCGAGCAGTTCAAGAATAACCCGGGGATCATGAAGGGAACGGTGAAGCCGGATTACGGCCAGTGCGTAGACATTGCCACAAAAGCGGCGCTTCAGAAGATGGTCGTTCCCGGACTTCTCGTCGTCGGCATGACCGTCGGTGTCGGCCTCGTGTTCAAGTGGATCTATTATGCCGGCGGACAGCAGGCGTTCGGCGCCAACGGTGCAGAGGTCGTGGGTGGATACCTGATGTCGGCGACGATCACGGGCATTTTGATGGCGCTGTTCCTGAACAACGGCGGCGGTGCGTGGGATAATGCAAAAAAATACATCGAGACGGGAAAACTGGGGGGCAAGCGCTCCGACCCTCACAAAGCATCCGTTGTGGGCGATACCGTCGGTGATCCGTTCAAAGATACCGCCGGACCGAGTCTGCATGTGCTCATCAAGCTCTTGGCCACACTGACGCTGGTGCTGGCGCCGCTGTTCATTTAAGGGCGCTCACAGCCATCGATTTCAATGTAATCATGTGAAGGGCTGTTCCATGCACATGGGGCAGCCCTTTTGCTTGGGAATAGCGGAAGAAATTGCGGATTGCTGAGTGTCGATTGCGGATTAGCGGTGGGATACCTGCATTCTTTTGGGCCGCATGGTTGGTAATTTCTTTCTTGGCTGTTTTCATTTAACCATCTAACCAACCCCGTTCTCCACAAGCCATTTAACCATTCAACCAAATCCGTTCACCGTCCCCATTTCGACTTCCCTTGTATAAGTTCGTATCTTCTTCGTGGTCCTTCGTGGATAATCTTTTCTTCTTTTCTCTTTCCCTAGACATTCACCTCGCCCCGTGAATCGCGCGGTCATCCTCATCGGCTCCTACATCGCCGTTCAGATGCTTTCGGACATCGGGAGCCTCAAGATCGTCTTGATCGCGGGATTTTCCATGGACGCAGGAACGCTTGTCTATCCGATGACGTTCACGTTGCGCGATCTGGTGCACAAGTCGCTCGGCATTTCCGCGGCGCGCGCGATGATTCT
>MHAK01000083.1 GCA_001802945.1 Ignavibacteria bacterium RIFCSPLOWO2_12_FULL_56_21
ATGTTCTGTTCATCTATCAACGCATCCGCGACGTCCGGCTTGTCTATGTTCCGCCCCGCTCCATCGGTGAATTCGGCGGCGAGAACGACAACTGGGTGTGGCCCCGTCACACAGGCGATTTTTCGTTCATGCGTGCGTACGTCGCTCCCGATGGATCTCCGGCGGACTACTCACCGACGAACATCCCCTACACGCCCAAAAAATATCTGAAAGTGAACGCCAACGGTGTCGACGACGGCGATTTTGTGTTCATTCTGGGATATCCCGGCCGCACGTTTAGACATCAACCGTCCGCGTACCTGGCCTACGAGGAAAATTATCGCCTGAAATTTGTTTCCGATTGGTACGCGTGGCAGATCGCCACCATGGAAGCCGTTGGTAAGACCGACCGTGCAATCGCCATCAAATTCGACGCACGCATCAAAGGCCTGGCCAACGTCATGAAGAATTATCGTGGAAAACTCATGGGGTTCGCGCGATTGCATCTGACCGACGTAAAGAGGGATGAAGAAGCGGCATTGCAGAAGTTCATTGCTGCCGACCCGAAACGCATGACCTCATACGGTACCGTCATTGCCGAGATCGACGCCGTCTATCAGGCAATGTCGTTGAACGCCGCGCGGGAGCTTGTCATGGATATCCTCCCCGGCTCGTCGCTTCCGCTGTCAACGGCTCTCGCCATCGTCGATGCCGCCGCCGAACGCGCAAAACCGGACGCCGAACGCTCGAGCGCGTATATGGACAAAAACTTTGCCGCCACTGTGGCGGCTCGAAAGAGGTCGTACAACGACTTTGTGCAGTCGACGGACATGGCCATTTTTGCGGAAGCCCTTCGCAAAGCGGCTGCACTTCCTTCCGCAAGCGGCATTGCTCCGGTCGCATCTGCCGCATCTGAAGGCGTTGAGGCCTTCGTCTCCGCAGCATATGCCCAGAGCGAACTGACGAAGCCGGATTCTCTGGACGCGTGGTTCTCCAGAACTTCCGCGCAGGTGCAGGCTTCGTCCGACCCCTTCATTGCGCTTGCTCGAAAACTTTATCCACTCTATATGGAATTGCGTGAAGTCCGGCAAGGACGATCGGGTGCGCTCAACAAGCTGCTGGCGCTCTATGTCGACGTCAAAGAGCAATTCACAGGAAAAAACTTCATACCGGACGCCAACAGCACACTCCGTTTAACCTTCGGTCGGCTAAAGGGGTACGCTCCGTCGGATGCGACGATGTATTCGCCGGTAACAACGCTGAAGGGCGTTCTCGAGAAAACAACCGGGGAAGAGCCGTTCAATTCACCCCCGGCGCTGCTTACGGCTGCGAAGGAGCATCGGGACTCAAAGTTCAAGAGCAAGAAGCTCAACGACATTCCGGTGGCGATCCTGTATAATACCGACACCACCGG
Source organism: Ignavibacteria bacterium RIFCSPLOWO2_12_FULL_56_21 (assembly GCA_001802945.1). Lineage (GTDB taxonomy): Bacteria > Bacteroidota > Ignavibacteria > UBA10030 > UBA10030 > 2-02-FULL-55-14. Next base: position 1,394 of record MHAK01000083.1, read on the forward strand.
CGGCAACTCCGGAAGTCCCGTGATGAACGCAAAAGGAGAACTGGTAGGAGTGAATTTCGATCGATCGTATCACGCGACGATCAATGACTATGCGTGGAGCGATTCCTACAGCCGCTCGATCGCCGTCGATATCAGATATGTGCTGTGGGTGACGAAGTATGTGGGGAACGCCGGGTTCCTCCTGAAAGAAATGGGCGTGGAATAGCTCTGATGGATTTCCCGACCCGTCCGACCGCAATACATTCGCGTTCATTAGCGCTTGCCCGCCATGCTTCATCTTTTGGCGGGTCCATTCGCGGTTTACTTTCTTCACAAGCGCCCGAAGGAGTATCGGTATCGAACACGCCTGGCAATTTGCCCTTCTCTTCATCGTCGGTATCGGCGCCGGATTCCTCAACGTAACAGCCGGGGGTGGATCGTCCCTCGGACTCCCTGCGTTGATCTTTCTGGGACTCGATCCGTCCGTGGCAAACGGAACAAACCGGATCGCCATCATCATCCAGAACATCGGGGCCATCTCTTCGTTCCGGACGAGCGGCCTTCGGGGTATGCGGCAGTCGCTCTCCCTGGCCTTGTGGGCGATACCGGGAGCGATCATCGGAACGCTCGTTGCCGTGAAGATCAGCGACGAATGGTTCACGATAGCAGTCGGGATCGTCAACATCCTTACCATTGTCACCCTCTTTCTACCAAAGAACAATGCTGCGGATTTGACGAGCGACAGTCCCCGGCGCCAACTTCTCGTCGGCGTTGCCCTCTTCTTCACCGGCATCTACGGCGGATTCATTCAGCTCAGCGTCGGTTTTCTCCTCATGGCCGTGCTCTACCGCTTATCGCGGATGAGCCTTGTACTCGTCAACATGCACAAGGTGACGATCGCGCTCGTCTATAATATTCCCTCATTGCTGATCTTTGCCTGGTCGGATAATGTCTCGTTGCTGCCGGGGATCGCCTTGGGATTGGGGAGCGCAACGGGGGGCTGGATCAGCGCGAAGGCGCAGGTAAAGCGTGGAGAGAGCTTCATACGCTTCGTGCTGGCGATTGCGTTGCTCGTCGTGGCGCTGAAGATGTTCGGGGCATTTTGAGAGTGCTGTAAGGGTATAGCCTGAGAAAAAGTGAAAACGCCAAGCTGCCAAGACAGCAAAGGGAGCCAAGCAATTTTTTAGGTGACTAGCTCGTACCTAAAACACGTCTTGGCGCTCTTGGCGTCCATGGCGCCTTGGCGGTTCTCTTGTACATAGGAGGGGTCTCACGGAGCAGATTCCGGCATAAACCGCATAATGACAACGAATTAGCCGAATTTCCCCTTAAAAATACTGCAACTCATCCCGTTCCCGCTCCGTATTTAGAGTATTGCACTCAGTTGGAGCCCACCTCATGAACACGAAGAATACACGACGCTTCCTTGGAGTCGCGGCGCTTGTGATCCTGGCCGCGATTGTCATCTTTGCCCAGGTCGAACGCACCGCAGTCGCTACGCTCAAAGACTTTTCCGAGTTGGAGGTCCGCGGCGCAGGCTTTACACTCACTCGGAATATCAAGGTGCACATTGATGCCGTGGGCGGCGGGGACAAATCCGTGTTCCGCGAGCTCGTGATGGACGACGAGAACACGGGAATGTACGCCTACGGCTGGATTATCGATGCCGCTACGCGCGAGGTCGTGTGGGAAATGACGCATGAGAACACGAGGGGACGCAGGAACGACCGAACGGTCAACGAAGATGTGTCCCTGGAAAAGGGAGCCTACGAGGTCTACTTCGTCGCCTACGGCACCGTGCGCAGTGGCGCTTTTTCGTATTCGCAGGCGAATATCGACCGGAGAAATGACAATAAGCGGGGAAGGAATTTCTTCAGCATCTTCGGCGACAACTTCGAAGACATTCGCGATGAATTCATGGAGTCCGCAAAGAACGACTGGGGCATCACCATTTCCGTCCCCTCGTCCGATGCCGGCGCAGTCTCATCCTTCAAAGCTCCCGCCCCATTCCGTCAGACCATCTTCAGTCTCACCGGCATTGGCGACGATGCCACCGTCAAGAAAACGCTCACCGTCTCAAGAGATGTTACCGTTCGCATCTACGCGCTCGGCGAAGGGCGCGAAAGGGATGAATTGTACGACCATGGATGGATCATCGACGCTGCCACGCGGGAACGGGTGTGGGACATGCGGCGCGGACGCCTTGAACGGGCAGGGGGCGCATACAAAAACATCCTTGCGGACAATGAACTGACGCTGCCCAAAGGCCAGTTCGAGCTTGTGTATGTCACGGACGACTCTCATTCGCCCGAGGACTGGAACGATCGTCCTCCGTACGACCCCTTTTCCTATGGCATCACTATTTTCCTGAATTCCGAGGGAGATAGAAGCGCGGTGAAGGTCGACGACGGCGGCGTTCCCGACAGGAATGCGTTCCTCGAGTTGACTAAAGTCGGCGACGACGAATTCAAGAGCATGGCATTCTCGTTGAAGAAGGATATGAAGGTCCATGTCACAGCGCTGGGTGAACGGTCCGGCGACAGAAACTGGGCCGACTACGGCTGGATCGTCGACGCAAGATCGCGTGAGAAAGTGTGGTCGATGGACGACCGCCGCAGTGAGCATGCCGGCGGCGCATCAAAGAACAGGATGATCGACGAGATCGTCAGCTTCTCGAAGGGAGACTACATCGTCTACTATCAGACGGACGATTCGCACAGCTACGACGATTGGAACAGCGGTCCCCCCTACGACCAGGAAGCTTGGGGGATCGCTTTGCGCGGCGTAGGGTCGGACTTCGACCCGAAGAGTGTTACGATCGGCAAAGAACCGGCGGAAGCGAACATTCTTGCCCAGATCATCCGCGTACGGGATGACCGTCACGAGCGGCGGACGTTCAAAGTATCCAAACGTCAGCGTGTACGTATTTACGCTTTGGGCGAAGGAACGAACGACGAGGACATGCACGATTATGGATGGATCGAGAATGCGGAATCGGGCCGAACGATCTGGGAAATGACATATGACATGACGGACCGGGCGGGCGGCGCCCGAAAAAACAGGCGGGTATCGACGACATTTACACTGGAGCCGGGGGAATACGTTCTGCATTACCTTACGGATGATTCTCACGCCTTCAACGAATGGAACAGCGATCCGCCGGAGGACCGGGATCACTGGGGCATCACCCTCTATAAAGAGGAGTGACATTTTCCATTTGTTCTCCGCATAAAAAGCGGTATCTTTCCCCAGCAAGAGCAGGAGTTCCATCCTGCTCTTTCTTTTTTCGGAAAGGAAGAACGATGAAACAGAGAGTTTTTTTGAGAACGGCGCTAGTGATCGCGCTGCTTTCCATTGTAGCTGTCGCCCAAACACAAACCAAAAAGCCGACGACAGACCTGGAAAAGACTTCCTATGCGCTCGGCGCAGACATCGGGAAGAACCTCAAGATGCAGGGGGTCACCGTTGATGCGCAGATGCTGGCCCGGGGCATACGGGCGGCAATGGGGCTCGACAGCATGGTGATCTCCGAAGCGGAATGCGAACAACTGGTCATGAACTTCCAAAAAGAGATGATGGCGAAAGGGGAGGCAATAAAGGTACAAAGCGCTGCGGAACACCGGAAAGAGGGAGAAGCGTTCCTGTCCGCAAACAGGAAAAACTTGGGAGTTGTCACGACCGCCAGCGGGCTGCAATATACAGTGGTGAAAGAGGGTACGGGGAAGAAGCCAAAAGCGACGGACACCGTGAAAGTCCACTATCGCGGCACGCTGTTGGATGGCAAGGAATTCGACAGCTCATACAAGCGCAACGAACCAACGACGTTTCCACTGAATCGCGTGATCCCTGGCTGGACCGAGGGCGTTCAATTGATGTCCGTGGGCTCAACCTTCCGGTTCTTTATTCCGGCCGACCTCGCCTACGGCGACCGCCAGATGGGTCCGGACATTCCGCCGGGTTCGACGCTGATCTTTGAAGTAGAACTGCTGGAGATCAAGTAGCATGAAATGGATCTTCGAGTCGCTTCGGCGGCTGAAAAACTGGGTGGAGGGGGCTGCTCAGCGGCCGGGGGCGGGGTGGACGCTCTTTGCCATAGCATTCGCAGAATCATCCTTCTTTCCAATCCCACCGGACGTACTGTTGATTGCCCTCGCGATGCTCGTTCCGGCAAAGGCCTTCCGGTATGCGGTCATTTGTTCGGTCGGTTCACTGATAGGCGGGACGTTCGGCTATCTTATCGGACACGAATTCTTCGAACTTCTCGGCCGGAAGATCATCGAGTGGTACGGCATCGAGCACCAGTACGCGAGCTTGCAGACGCTGTTCGAAGAAAATGCGTTCGTCAGCATAGCCGTTGCCGGCTTCACGCCCATACCGTACAAGGTCTTCACGATTGGCGCGGGCGCCTTTCACATTTCCTTCGCCACATTTTTCGTTGCGTCCGCGATAAGCCGTTCGGCTCGTTTCTTCCTGGTCGCTGCGCTCTTCTATTGGTTCGGTCCCATG
>MHAK01000084.1 GCA_001802945.1 Ignavibacteria bacterium RIFCSPLOWO2_12_FULL_56_21
CGCCGCCAACACAAACACCAGCGCCGCGCTTGCATCGATCGTCGGCTCGTTCGTGGAATAATCCCCCCAGTCGTCGTGATACACTCCCCACGTACTCTGGAATGCCGCGAACTGATCCGGCTTTGAAAGGTGCAGACCTTTGAGCGAAGCGAAAATAGAGGCAAACACCGGACCGTCGACCACCGCGCCCTGGAGCTTCATGCCAAGCAGTCTTGTGACCGCGCTGTGAATATCTTGCGGCGTCGATCCGATGTCCGGAACGCCCACCACAAAGCTCTGTCCCCAAGGATTTCGTCCAAAGATCCAGTCACGCGCGTTGACCGTCAGCGCGTCGTATTGCTTCCCTCCCCCCATCTTCTTATACAAGATCCCCTGCGTAATCAATCCAAGATCAAGATTGTTCGACACCCAGATGAGAGGGACGCCATATCCGAAAGCATTCGTCGCAGAAGCTTTCCAGGCCCTTTCAAGTCCACGACGGTAATACTCTCGCAGCGAATCCTTGATCGCCTCTGGGGCGAATTCAAACAGCTCGTAGTGGCCTACATTAACGTATGGAAAATACTCGTAATGGCGCGCAGTGTCTTTTCCCATCCATGACGTGTCCGCTGCCAGTGACGCCCACCGCAGTGCCTCGGTCAGATATCGCCTGTCGGACGTCAGCCGGTACAACTCGGCCGCCCCCCATTCGAGGTCGTCGTGGTAGGTGATCTCATGGAACCGATACGGCGCGCGGCAGGGGACGGATTCCGAACTTCCCTCCCTCTCAACGGCCATGCGGTACAATTCAACGGCCTTGGATCGTAAGATCCCGGCGAATGCCTTGTCGAATCCATCTCTCGACCATAACCAGGACGCAAGCGCAAACACGGCAGCCGTTCTGCCGGCGACGTTGGAGACGCCGGTCGACGTGTTCTTGTGTTCGAAAAGTCCCTGCGGCGCTCCGGTGACAGGGTAGACAGGACGTCCGTTGCCGGCTCCCCACCCATAATCGCTGCTGTCCCGGAATGGAAGGTCAAAGAACCGGTGGTCACGATCGTCCGCCACCTGATGATACAGCGCTCCCGGCTGGGGCGTGAGTTTCAGCATCCATTCTACTCCCCATCGGGCTTCGTCCAGAATGTCGGGAACGCCGTTCGACCCATTCCTTCCCCTTCCGTCAACTCTGTCTTCCCATAGGCCTGGATACTCTTTGTAGGTCATCAACAAGATCCCGCTGGTATAGCTTGTCGTAATGAGGAACCGCAGATAATCAGACGCATCGTGGTAACCTCCGACGGCATCAACGCGGGTTCCTTCCCCCGGTCCGGCCACGACAATCCCGTCGCTTGTATGGCACACGGTATCGAAGACAGGATTGTATCCGCAATGCTGCTCGCGAAGATATGCAAACGGATGGAAGAGATACTGTTTATAGGAATTGACGCCCACGCTGAATTCGGCCGAATCCCGATCGTTCACATGCAGGACATATTTGCCTTCGCTCCGGACGGGCGTGACGTCCACTGAATAGACATCGGGAAATTGTCCATACGATTCGGAGGTCCGCTGGAGCGTTGCTTTGAGGACCATCTTTCCCGTTCCCTTTTCCACGACCATGCAATCTGACCCGCTCACTTCTGTCATCGACATCACGACAGCCGACTTGAGGTCGGACGGCAGAAAACCGACTTGATTGATGCGAACGAAGGTCTGTGCACTGCTCAATCCACCGACAGCAATGAGCATGAGAGCAAGTGTTTGGCGAGTGTTGCCTGCCCGCCAACTCTTGAGCTGTTCGTGGGCATGCGGGTGAGAAACTATCATGGAAGTGTCGGAAAATGGACTTTGAAAGATCTTCGATGGATCGGGCAGAAGCCGTGCTTCCGGATAGCCTCTCGATGCCGCTCTGTGCCGTATCCTTTGTGGGCGGCAAATCCGTATTCAGGATAGATCGCATCGAATTCCTTCATGATCGTATCCCGTTCGACCTTTGCAATAATGGAAGCTGCAGCGATCGAATGGCTGAGCGCGTCGCCATCGACGATTGTGACATAAGGAAAAGTCGTGTCCCTATAAGCATTCCCGTCGATGAGGAGCATGTCCGGATGTACTTTTAAGGACCGGACGGCGATTTCCATGGCATGAAACGTTGCCCGCAGGATGTTCATCCGATCGATCTCTTCGTGCGATACGATGCCGACACCGACGGCGAGCGCGGTCGAACGGATCGCGGCAGCAAGGATTTCACGGCGCTCCGGCGAAAGTTTCTTCGAGTCGTCAACTCCTTCGATCACGATGTCGGAACCGAACACCACAGCCGCCGCAACTACGGGACCGGCCAGCGGACCGCGCCCAGCTTCGTCCACTCCGGCGATAATACTGAGGCCCCGCTCGCGATATGAACGTTCCAGGTCCGTACCGGCGGTATTGAGGTGACGCTTCATGGCCGGCTTCCAAAATACATGGCAGCAAGGCCAACGACCATCGAAGCTTTCAGCACTCCGCTCAGACGATGCATGGAAGCCGGGGCATCCTGGCGCAACACCATGACGGCCGTAAAGGCGAGCATTCCATCTGCGGCGAGAACGACCGCGAGATACGTTGTCGTGTAGACACCGGCGAAATACGCGGCGAATGTGGCAAGAATAAGCAGTACAAGCGCGACCGACGCCACGAGTTGTGCCGGACGGACCCCATATCTCACCGGAAAGGTCTGAGCTTTGTGCATCGCATCCCCTTCACGGTCTTCGATGTCCTTGACCACCTCACGCGCCATGTTCGACAAGAATGCAAACAATGCAGGCATCGCTCCTCGCAGAGGCTCACCGACGGCAGTTGCACCATACATGAACGCCATTCCCGTCATGATACTGACGACGATATTGCCTGTCAGCGGCGTGGATTTCCATGTTGAGCTGTACACATAGAGCAAGACGGCCGCACCGAGAGAAATTGCCACGCAAAGTCCGGAACCGATCAACAGGCTGAGTCCGAAACCCGAGATTGTCAATACGACCCAGCTATGCCACGCATTTTTGGGGGAAAGGTCGCCCCGTGGAATGGGGCGATCGGGGCGATTGACCCGGTCGATGTCGACGTCGTAGAAGTCGTTGACCGCGTTCGCTCCTGCCGCGATGAGCGCCGCGGAAAGTCCCGCAGCGAGAACAGCGAACGAATCGTCAGGGCCGGCGCCGGCGATAACGGAAGCGGCGCAGACGGAGAGAAACGTGATGAGCAGATTAAGCGGACGGACAAGATCCAGATATGCGCGCAGCCGGGAGGTCATGAAGAACGCTGGAAACTGAAAGGAGCAAGAAACAAAGAGAAATGAAACGACAAACAAAAAATGGAAATGGCACGTTGCAGTGCATCAGGAGTATTCCGTGAAGCTACCACAATTTCATTTCAGTTTGCTGTTTTCCATTTTCCTTTTCTGCCCTACGGTTACGACAAGAAGACTTTGGCCACTTGCAACATCATCGACGGCTGGTTCCACAATGCGGTCCGAAAGATCCCTCCAAGCGTCCGTTTCTCTTCCGGCAGTTCAAGCGCGCTGTCACAGATGCCGTTCAGCGTATCATCGCCGAAATTCGCCACGGCTTCCTTGATATTGTAGAACACCTCATGGCGCCAGCCAAGCCGTTTGTGCCACCGCTTTTCGTATTCTGCAAGATGGTCCGTTTTCCCGGCCTTGATCGACTCTGCCGCCACCTGACCGGCGATCATCCCGCCGATCATACCGCTGATGATCCCTCCCCCCGACATTGGGTTGACCTGGTGCGCAGCGTCGCCGACAAGCATGACATTACCCCGCACGACCTGGTCGCATGTCTTGGCGCACGGTACACCTCCGGCGATACGGGTCAACATTGCTGCATTGGGGAATTTCTTCTCGACAAATTCTTCCAGGTACCGTATCGCAGATTTCCGTTTCGCCTCTTCCACGTTGATCCCAATTCCCACATTGGCCCCGTCCGTCCCCTTCGGAAACACCCACAGGTATCCGCCGGGGGCCACATTGTCGCCAAAATAGAAATCTAGCGTATCCGGCGTGACGTCGATTCCGGTCAACGTCACCTGAGCGCACGATTCCATGTCACGCATGTGACACGTCGTGTCGATGCCGGCCCATTTGCCGACACGGCTTTCGACCCCGTCCGCGGCGATAATGATCTTTGCTCCGATGTCCACGTGTTCATCCTTGATCAGCACGCGGACGCCGTTCGGCACGCCGTCGGGGCTTCGGGAAAGGTCGTAGGCATAGGCCTTTGTGACGACCTCCGCTCCCTTTCGAGTGGCGAGCCTCGCCAGCTCATAGTCGAACATGCGGCGTTCGAGGACGTAGCCGATGCCGTCGAGCCTCGGAACGACGGAGCGGCCGTTCGGCGCGACCAGTCGGAATTTTGTCACGGTTGCGGCGATCCACTTCGGGTCCGGGTCGATGAACTGCACTACTCCTTCATGACTGACCGCTTCCCCGCATCGAACCGGATAGCCAACGTCCCGGTCTTTTTCGAGCACAAGCACGGACGCGCCCCCTTCGGCAGCATACCGGGCTGCAGTCGAACCCGCCGGTCCCGCTCCCACGACAATCACGTCATACGAAGTTCTCATACGCCGAAAGGGACTGAAACGTTCGGAAATTGAGGGACCTCTTTCGGAAGTCCGGCAACACCTTCACGATGGAATTGGATCACCTCCCATGGACAAGCCCAGACGCATTTTCTGCAGTTTGTGCACCGCTCGTCGATAATGGAGATCTTCGACTCCTGGAGTTCGATCGCGTCTTCAGGGCACACACCGACGCAGCATCCGCAGAAATCGCACTTTCCCGGAATTATGTGGATCATTAACGGCGTCGAGCGGGGCATTCGATCACGTGAGGGCGATGAGTTGAGCAAAGATAGTGCAGAGTGGGGGGAATATCAACCAGATATCGTATCGCGCGCATTGTCTCTAAAAGCCATCTCAAAACTCGTTTATCAATCGCAAATGCAGCTTCGCATCGCCGAATGAATCGCCCTTGCCGAGCGCGATGCTCAATCCGATGAGTCCAACCGGTGCGTCGAGACGAAGTCCGATGCCGTACCCAATCCGCGACACGTTTGATGATGCAACGCCCTCGCCTGGAATCGCGGGATGTATGATCGCGCCACCGTCCACAAACACTGAAGCGAAGGATCGAGGTGCGACAAGGACACGGTATTCTGCCGTGCCCCATACGACCTTCGATCCGAGGAACTCCCCCTCGCCGTAGCCTCGGAGCGACGTCGCCCCTCCTACACGGAACAGATCGCCAATGTCCAGGGACCCGTTGCGAACTTCCTTCGCATGAAGCTCGGTCACGAAGACCTGGCGGGTCGCCGTGCGAACATATGCGGCGGCATCGAACCTCAACTGCTGCTCCGACACGATGACCACACCGGACGGAGACGACACTTTTTTCCGGCCCGCCCGCACATCCGTGGCAAACATCGACCCGCTCATTGGCGTAACCGGATCGTCGCGACCGTCGGAAACGAACGTTATTCCGGCGAGAGTGACACTGCTCCCCGAAAGGACACGTTTGCCGTATCCTTCCTGTGGAGTGGTGGAGGAGAAGTTCAGCGTTACTCCGACGGAGATATCGTCGAGCACATCGCCCCGGACGTCGAGGCCGAATTGCTGCCGGACATACGTGGAGTCCTGTTTTCGCTGGAACAACCCGACCTCGGCCGCGATCGGCCAGCCGGCAACCCACGGTTCGCGGTAGGAGATCTCCACTTCCTGTGTGCCCCGCCGCTCCTGAAACCACCGGACTCCGAGACGTCGGGCTGTTCCCAGCAGGTTCTTGAACTTCACCTGGACCATGCCCATCAGCGAACCCGACGACCGGCCCGAAGCCGGCGGAAGGTAACCGACGATGCCGTCGAACGAATTGTGACGCCCTTCCACGACGGTGTACGACACGTGGGCACGGCGGTCCGTTCCCAACGTGACGACCGGAGCCGACACGGAGGTGAAGAGTTGGGTTCGTTCCAGCGACCTTCGGGCGCGGTCTCCCGCCTTTTCCGTCCACGGAACGCCCGGCCTGAGACCGCTGGCCATGGCTAGCGCGGAATTTCGGGTCGCAACATTTCCCGCAAACTGCACTTGACCGAGCAGGACGACCGGTCCCGGATCGACCGCAAGCTCGATGCGATATCCAAAAGCTTCATCGCGTTCCTCTTCCCTGACATCGGCGACCCGGACTGCGGCAAGGAGGCGGCCCCGACTTTCCAGGAGTTGCAGGACACCGCGGATGTCGTCTTCAAGGATGGCAGGAGAGAATGGCCCACCTATCCGGGACATCCAGCGATCGCCCATGGCATTTTCCAAGTCGGATAACAGACCGGTCACGTTGAGCGAATCTATGACGCACGGTTTGCCTTCTTTCACCCAGAGGTCGATCGTATCGGTCGTGCGATGATACAATGAGTCAACGGCGAAACGGAGGAATCCCCTGGCCTCGTACCAAGCGCGAACCGCAGAAATGAGCGATGAATCATCGCGTTCGACCGGCAGCGAACGCAGACTCTGGAGAAGTTCCGTTTCGAATGCAGGGCGCACGCCGTGCAATCGGAGTGTGCCGTTTTGCGCGGCTGAAACAAAAGTGGCGGCACACAGCGCCGCCACCAGGATCCATGTTCGCCCTCCGACATTGGGCGTACTCAAGGCTGTCCTCATGTTGTCAGTTGTCCGGACGATCCCGACCAAAGAGGTCCGTACTCGGATAGCGCAAGCGATAGTCACCGAAGCCCGTGTCGTCCACAAACACGAATTCGTAGTTCAGGTTATAATATCGCCACACTTCGTACGGCCGGGAATTCGTCTCGAAGGGATGACGTTCGACGTTCTCCGGCGCGCCGAAGCGGATGTACACCATGCCGCGATCCGTCCTCCAGCCTTCCAAATAGTGACCGAACGTGCGGTTCGTGTATTCGACCCGTTGATAGTATTCCTCCATCAATTCATTCCGTTGCGTCTGTGGGTCCGGGTCGCGCTTCAGCCAGTACGCAAGGAATCTCATCCGACGATCTTCCAGCGTCGTGCCTTGTCGGATATGTTCGATATCATTCTCCCGGGCGATATACCGCATCTGTTCGATGGCCTTGTCGATCTCCGTGACCGAGAACGGAATATCCGACCATCTGACCGAGAACGTTCGAGAGGTCGCTGCACTTGTGCCATCCTTGGTCGCGACTGCCGAGGCACGCACATTGATCGTGTACGTACCCACGGCGAGTTTCGATTCGGGAAATTTCATGAACACCTGATGCAGGCTGGACGTTGGAGTCTCCGCACGATCGACGCCCATGACGGAATCGCCCTTCGCGTCGACGACGGTCGCAATGAAACGTACCGGTTCCAATTCCGCACGTGCATACAGCTCGTAGAAAATGAAGAAACCTTCCGAATTCTCTCCGATATTACCGGAGATATTCGGGACAATGCTTCGCTTCTCGCCGTTCGTCGTCAGCCGGGAAACGAGCATAACATCGCTGATGGTGAGCGGCGTCGCTCCGAAATCGGGCACCGACACTTTACGCCTGCTCGTCGTCGATTTCCGCGTTTCCGGGTCGCGTACTTCGATGCGAACATCGTACTTTCCGGGAACGACGTCGAACGACATTTGCTTTAGCGATGATTGGCGGTTCGACACCGTCTGGGCAAAATCTTTGACGCGAACCTCGATCGTTTGCACCCGGTTCCACACCTGTTCCTGTTCGGGGGTGAGGATGATGACGGCGACGTCGTACGTAGCGACAAAGCCGTCGTCGCTCCGGACGAATCTCACTTCGTCATACGGGACCTGCACGTAGACGTCGATGCGTGATTTCCCGGAATCGGAAGTCGCATAGGACAACACATCTGAGAACACGTTCGTCGCCGCCCGACTCCGGTCGGTGAGCTCGACCTGAGCCGCCGCCTGGGCGACGGTCAGGAGAGTAAGGAGCATGTATTCCCTTGGTCGTTTCATGTGATCCTTCCTTCCCTACGATCCAACCACGTCGCCATAGAGATCGTATTCCGTTGTTTCGGTTATGCGCACATCGTAGAAATTGCCCTGTTGAAGGGGCGTGCGATGTCGCACGAACACCTCCTGATCTATCTCCGGCGCATCCCACTCGGTTCGTCCGATGGAGAATTCCCCTTCATGCCGGTCGACCATCATACGGACGTTCGTTCCGAGCAATGCCTCGTTCCGTTCCTGCGATATCGACTGCTGGATCTCCATGATCTCAGCCTGACGCTCTTCTTTTACTGAAAGCGGGACCGGATCTCCAAGCCCGTAGGCGGTCGTCCCTTCTTCCTGCGAATACGTGAACACGCCCAGCCTGTGGAACCGCATTTCTTTGACGAACTCAGTGAGGACGCGGAAATCCTCGTCCGTTTCTTCGGGATAACCGACAATGAGTGTCGTGCGTAGCGCCACATTCGAGATCCGTTCCTTGAGCGTCAGGAGCAGCTCACGCAATCCCCGTTGGGTAATTCCACGCCGCATCGACCTCAGAACCCGATCACTGGCGTGCTGTACGGGAATATCGATGTAACGACACAACTTCGGATACTCGTGAAACGCATCGATGAGATCCGTCGGGAATTTTGCCGGATACGCATACATGAGCCGGATCCACTCTATCCCGTCGATCGCGTTCAACCCGCCAAGCAGGTCATGAAGACGCCGTTCCCCGTATGTATCCAGTCCGTAATAGGTCGTGTCCTGACCGATAATGATGAGTTCCCGGACTCCCTTGCGAGCAAGCCCCCGCGCCTCGTTCAGGACCTCTTCCATCGGCCTTGTCCGGTGGCCGCCGCGCATCAATGGTATGGCGCAAAAGGAGCAAGGGTTGTCGCATCCTTCGGAGATCTTCACATACGCGAAGTGGGCCGGGGTCGTCAGGAGCCGTTCGCCCAGGAGATCGCGCTTGTAATCCACGCCAAGGTCGGCAAGAACTTTCGGCATCTCGTTCGAGCCGAAATATGAGTCAACCTCCGGGATCTCAGCACGAAGTTCATTGCGGAACCGTTCGGAGAGGCATCCCATCACCACGACCTTTCCGATTTCCCCTCTGTTCTTTCGGCCGACCGCCTCCAGGATCGCATCGATCGACTCTTGCTTGGCCGCCTCAATGAACCCGCACGTGTTGATGACAACCGTATCCGCATCATCAACGTTCCCGGTCATCGGTGCGTTGTTCACGCGGAGTTGTCCCATCAACGCCTCGCTGTCGACAAGATTCTTGGAGCAGCCAAGGGTGACCACATGAATCTTTGGTTTGTCTTTCTCTGCCATCAGTTCTTTTCTGATTCCATTTTTGAAAAGCAACCGCGAATGAACGCTAATGAACGCCAATAGGATTCGTCAACAAACTATATTCGCGTCTATTCGCGTTCATTCGCGGTTCAAGATTTTAGAGCGTGCTACGACAGCACTACAAAGTCTATATAAAGATAGAGAATGGGGGACAGAAAGACCAGGCTGTCAAACCGGTCGTAGACACCGCCGTGGCCGGGGAGGATGCTCGATGCATCTTTCACTCCCGCATCCCGCTTGAATCGCGATTCCACAAGGTCGCCGATCTGACCGAATACTCCGACGAAAGCGCCCAGTACCGCGGCATGTGTCAGCGATAAATAGTCGAGCGCGAGCGTCTTGCCGAGCAGGAACGTCCCAACGGCAGCCAGAAAACCGAACGCCGCACCTTCCCACGTTTTCTTGGGACTGACACGCGTAAACAGTTTGTGCTTCCCAAATGAAAGTCCGCCAAAATACGCGGCGGTATCGCACATCCAGATCGAAGCAAACACCGTCACAACAGTCCATCCCCCCCATGTCTGGATGCGCGCCAGTTCCACGTCGCCGGGGAGGCCCACATCGAAGAACTTGTGGGCGGGAAACCCGTACGGAAACAGCTCGCGAATGCCGATGAGCGTCCCGAAGAACAGCGGGACAAGAAGGACCCCCGCGACCGTCGTTCCAGCGTTCATTATGGGGGAGCCGGCCGATCGGAACAGTTCAACGAGTGCAACGACAAGCAGGAACACCAGCAAGACAAACAGGATGAATTGGTGAAGGGAAAACATGCCGAGTCGGAGGCCTGCTTCGAGCATGAATTCGTACACCTCGATCTGCACTCGCTCATAGATGAACGCAAGGTTCACCAGGAATCCAAACACCAGGCCCGTCATCCGTTGGGGACTCGCTCCTTTTGCCGCCGCAAGGCCGTAGAATTCCAGCAAGGCCAGTGTGGAAGCTGCTGTAACGAAGGCGAAAAAGTAATAGCCCCCCTGCAGAGTCACCCACACGATCGCGGGAATGGCCACCGCGGCAACCGCGATACGCTGCGGGAGCGTTGCGTACTCACTTTCCGAAGTCATGCGGCATCTCCGGGGACTTTGGTGCTCTCGATGTCAAATCGAACAAGAGCCTCTCGTGCTGCTGCAAGATCGGCCTTCTGAACAAAGACACGTGCGGGACGCCGCATGGGCGTCCATCGCGTCGATGGGAATTCATGCGCCGAGAACATGACGCCCATAATGCCGTTCTGCGCAAGATTTTCGACAACCCAGTCGGCTTCGAATTCCGATTCTGATTCAAGCAGCAACTCCCGCTCGCGCCGAACTTCCCGATGGTCAGGGACCTCGCAGAATCGGACGCCGTCCTCCGTCACCTCGCAACGTTCACACAACGGCCTTCCGCATACGACACAGCAACCGGTCGCCGGCGTTTCGGGATGTGCGTCGCACGCCGGCGAGGCGTCATCCAACCACCATCCGCACACCGGACACGTGTCCGATCCATCGGCAAACGAGGCGTTACAGGCGGGGCATGAGCTCACATGGACTCCCCGACGACGGATCTCGTCGCCTGATGGTAGAAACGAAGGATCAGTGCAAGCGCGGCTCCGAACAGTACAAGCTGCAACAACATAATGCCGGCCGTCGGCGTTTGTCCGATCGACTCGGGCAACGTCTCGTCATACGCCATACCCATTCGTATGGCAATGACGGCGAACAGATTGTTGGCGAAGTGGAGGGCAACTGGAAGGACGAGAGAGGCCGATCGGTACCGCAGATACCCCAGGAACATTCCCAACCCAACCAATCCGAGGGCATCAAAGGGATTCAGATGATAGAGTCCAAAGATCGCACCGGTCACAAGCGCTCCCCCAAGCGGGTTCCAGGCCTTCGCGAACACGTATTGGAGCAATCCCCGAAAGTAGGATTCCTCGACGACCGCCGGCACAACGGAGACCACGACGACGACGAACATGAATTCTGCCGTTGAATCGGCGGACACGAGCGTCTTCATCATGGCTTGAATTATTTCCTTGATCGGTCCAAGGATCGCGCGGACAATTTCCGGAAGCGGGATTTGTTTTTGAAAAAAGACGAGCGATTCGAGGACCCTCTGCACCGCCAACAGACCGAGAAAACCGGCGATCGTCTCAGCGATCGACGGGAGGCGGAGAGGGAATACGGCCCGCCAATCGTTGCGCACAAAGCGCGCTAGGATGAGCGCAGGGGTAAGGATAAACAGAAGCTGCGCGATCATCGTCACCAGCCGCGCTCCCTGCACATTCATCGGCGTTACTTCCAGGCCTCCCAGCGCGGTGTACGTCAGCAGCCCGCCCCCGACCTGATACAGGAAGAACACCGCGATGATGCTGATGATTGCGAAGAGCAACGGCGGGATGTTTCGGCGTTCGAGGTATGACGGGCCCTCGGCAACGCTCGGACCGGGGCCCTCGGATTCGCTCCGATCAAACTGCGGGCGATCCGTCATCTTTCTCCCTGCAGGATCATCGCGCTGAGCAGAGGGAACATGATCTCGTGGTGGCCCGAAAAATGGTACCCCCGGCCGTGCCCTTGCGTCGGTCGCTCGACGACGTTCATCGTGGGACGATAATGACGGATCATGTCAAAATTCGCCGTCGAGAATCCCTGCGCCTTGTATCCGAGGTTTCTGGCAACCGTCAATGCTTTGAGGAACACTTCCGGCATGATGACGGCGGAACCAAAATTGAGAACGACCCCGCCGCCCCGGAGGTCCTTGACGGAGTGGACGAACACTTTGAAATCGCGGAAAGTCATTTCCCCAGTCGCAGCTCCGTCCATCGACGGCTGCTGATGAATGATGTCCGTGCCGATGGCCGCATGGACCGTCACAGGCACATCGTGTTCATAGCATTGCGAAATGATCGATACGCGGGAGTTCTTTGCTTTTGATGCCTTGAGTTTTTTGGCGAGCGCTTCGCCATATCCTTCCTGCCCGTCGGCCATTCCCTTGACGAGTGCTCTGTTGATGAACTCTCCCGTCTCACGCGACATGCCAAACGTCCCATCCATAAGGTTCGTCGCCACGTCCTCCGAGGTCCGGCCCCACATCGCCGTTTCCACGTCATGGATGGCCGCCGCGCTGTTCATGGCTACATGCGTGAGCACTCCGCGGTCCAGGAGTTCAATGATCAGCGGCGAGAGGCCGACCTTGACCACATGGGCGCCCATCATCAGAATGACAGGCTTGTTCCGCTTTCTCGACCTAAGGATGTCACGGACCAAAGCCCGCAGGTCGTTTCCGGCAAGAATGCGCGGAAAAGAGTCCAAAAACGCGGTCAACGAGCGCTTGTCCCCGGGAAGAACGCGGGCAAAGTCCTTTGGAGTGACCTTGCTTTTTCGAGATCCGATGGAGATCGTCCGCACACCGGAGAGGTCGATCTGTGTAAATCTGGACATGGATGTCGGTCCTAATTGATGCGCGATGTGACGGGGCCTCGGAGGCCGGAATAGGAACGAAGTTCTGCATCGATAGAACCCACAACGATCTTCGTGCTCACTTTCACGGGGATCCGGCGATCATCGTTTGTCAGCCAGATCAAGATGCGCCCTTCGCTTTTGAACAATCCACCTTCTTTCATAAGCGGTTCGATCAGGAAACAGTTGAATGTACCGGCGTCCACGGAGACCTTTTGAAATCCGAGAAACCGGATGGCAAGCGTATACGTCGAATCCTTCGAGAAATTCTTGAGTTCAACCCGTTGTCCCGGCTTCATGGCGGCAAAATCGAACGTTCGTGCGTAGTAGAGCGCCGAGACTGCGTCGTGAACGTAGGGCGGGATCGGATAGACTCCGCTCTCTGTCCGTGCAATGTGGTTCACCTGGTCGAATTCCGCACTGACGTCGCGATGATATCCCCCTTCGCGGATTGTTTGGGAAAATCGCCAGGGAAAAAGCCCTGCCGAATCGACGATCGTTTCATACCGGTCCTCCACCTTGTAGATCCACGAGAATGAAGGTGTGGAGTTTACGATGAAATGAATGCGGTAGCACGTTCTGCCCAGCACGGTGTCCATGCTCGGGACAGAGAATACGGCTTCACCTGCCGTGATAAAACTGTAACCCACATCATACACAAGCTTTTCCCCCACACCAAAGGCAACTTGTTCGATCCTTCGGTTGGGGAATTGTTCGGTGCTGTCAGCAGTCGCCGAAACGTCCGCGTCACTGAACGTAAGGGTGGAAGAGAGGACCAGAATATTCGAGAATACTGAGATCACGTACAAGGTCTCTGCATGAACACATGCGGCTGTACCGTATCGAGCGTCGTGACGAAAGGGGCACCGAACGGCACGTGTATGATTTTCATTCTCACCGTGAGGTCAGCGTTTCTACGGCTCCGAGAACTTCGGTCACGGTAATCTGCCGCATACACACATTGCTTTGACAGTCGCCTCCTTTGCATAACGGGCATTTTGCCGCGTCGGGTGTGAATGTCATCGTCCGATCTCCCAACGGTCCCCATCTTCTGGCGCTCGCCGCCGCTATCGGAGGGAATAGGCCAACGAGCGGCGTGCCAACTGCGGCGGCAATGTGCATTGGACCCGTTGAGTTCGAAACAACGACTGAACAGCTCTGGAGGAATGCAGCAAGCTCCATCAATGAGAATGCACCGGCCGCCGCCACGGCAGAACCGTTCGATCCGGCCACTACCTGTTCCACCAGTTGCCGCTCCTCCTGTGCCCCCGTGATCACGGGTCGGAATCCCTTTGCCGAAAGCTCACGCGACAACTGCGAGAACTGTGACGGGTCCCAATCACGGGCTGAACCGCCGCTTCCCGGATGGAGCGCTACTACGCGATCGTTTTCGAGGATGCCGAGGCGTCGCGCCGTGTTGAGTGCTGCTTGTCGGTATGCGGCCGGCACGGGTAACGACGGCCGAACTGAATCCGGAACAGAGACCCCGAGCTTTCGTAACAAGCGAATGTTGTAGACGGCTTCGTGAAGATCCCCCGTTTTGCGGTGATCCCAGACCCATCTATTATACAGCCAGGAGTACCACCGGAACGCCGTACCCACACGCACGGGAATTTTTGCCCGATAGGAAAGCCACGCCTGTGCAGGCCGGGGGAACACGTGTACGGCTGCGTCGAACCCTCCTTGCCTGACGTCGAGTAGCAGGTCGTCGAAAGGACGGACGCGCCCGTTCCTGTCAGCCAAGATCACTCCCGAGACACCGGGATACTCCGCCACAAGTTCCCGCGTATAGGACCTTAGGAAGAACGTTATCTCCGCGCCCGGGAAGGTGTTCCGAATCAGCCCGACCACCGGCAGTGTCAGCACGACATCGCCGACCCGATCGGCCCTATAAATGAGAAAACGTCGTTGGTTCAAAGGACGGCTGATCTTGGAGGAGGGAATATACCCAGAAGAGAGGAGAAAGAATAGGCTCGGTACGGCGAGGGGGCGCGGCCCAAGAATGCCGCGGGCAGTAGGGAGTAAGGACTATGACTAGGGAGAAAGATGTTGGCGATGTTTTCAAGCGTTGAGGATAAAGCCGTCGCCGGGAGTTTCCGTGATGATCGCAGACGGTCTGTCGGCATCGACGGCCGTTCGGAGGTAGCCCATATACACGTCGATCACGTTGGTTTCTTTGTAATTCTCATGTCCCCAGATTTCTCGAGCGATGTCGGCGCGGGAGACAATCTTTTTCCGGTTCTTGACCAGGAACTCCAGCAGCCGGAACTCTATGTCCGACATGTCCAGCATGGCTTGTCCGCGGCGTACTTTTCTGGCGACCATGTCGAGTGTCAGGTCTCCCACCTGCATCACCTTTACACGCGCATCGACCGAGCGGCGGAGGATCGCTTCAATGCGTGCCATCAGCTCCCCGAAATCGAACGGTTTCACCAAATAGTCGTCTGCGCCGAGTTTCAGACCCTTGATGCGGTCTTCCAGCAATCTGTCTGCCGAGAGTATTAACACCGGAGTCGTGCGCATCTCGGAACGAAGCGCTTCGAGGACCTGGAATCCGTTCAGAATCGGGAGGTTAACATCCAGCAGAATCAGGTGATATTCACTGGCCCGTGCCTGCTTGAGTCCTTCTTCTCCATCTTTTGCCCAATCGACAGAGAAACCAGCCTTTTCCAGGCGTTTTTTGACGACTGAACCGACGGTCGGCTCGTCTTCAACGATCAATATGTGTTTTGAAGCCTGTTCGTTCATGGCTAAAATCGGACGGAAGGATACGTAAAAGGTGGGAGAGGAGCAAGGCAGTTCTTATCGTTATACAGAGACAATGGCAATATTAGCGTCCCGGCAAGGGAATGGAGGGCAGACTTATGTTGCCGGCGGTATCGACTGCCTGAACGCCGAAAAGAAAATCATCCTTTGAATGCGGCAGCGTGATTGTTGTGTCCTGCACGGTCGTGCTCACATCCCAGAGATTCGATGTTGTTGGACGATACAGAATCCGGTATCCATCCACATCTCGTTCTGAATTCTTGTTCCATGAAAGTGTCGTTGTGTATTCGAGACCCGACGATCGCATGCGAACGCCCGTCGGCGGCGACGGCGCAGAGACGAGCGACGCAGCGGTCGCCGCGTTGACACGCGCAACATTTGCACAGTATTCGAAATCCATGAATTGGGGAAGGTCTCCGTACTCCCGGTCCCCTTCCATCCGGATATTCTGATGCTGCTGGTCAAAATGTTCTCGCGCCACACTGAACCGCACCGCCGCAAACCCACGCCCATGGAATGGACGATGGTCGCCGCCGCGAAGAAATCTGTCCAACCGGTATACCATCAGCGCTTCAAACGACGGTACATACCGACGCGCGATTTCCGTGACATACCTAGCCAGCGTGCGCGAGGCGCCGTCGTATTCGAGTCCGAGCATGACGCGCTGACGCAACGCCGCGCCGGTGTCCGACGGACTGAGTGACTGGGAGAATACCCGTACGTACGAGCGTTCGACCGTTCCGTCTCCCCCCATGGAGTTGCCGACGATGTCGTTGTTCAGAACCGCCTCGATCTTCCAACCTTTGGCGAAAGCCTCGTCGGCCAGAGCAGTTGCGCCGAGGAGTCCCTGCTCTTCCCCAGCAAGAGCCGCGAACATGATCGTCGCGTCGAACGTCCGATGCGACAGGACCCTCGCCAATTCCAGTACAAGGGCTGTACCGCTGCCGTCGTCGTTCGCGCCGGGCGCATCGCTTACGATGTCCATGACGTCGCTGGCCCGCGAGTCGTAGTGTCCCGTTATGAGAATCAACCTGTCAGCCCCCGGAGCATTCCGGTCCTTTGGATACAATGTCGCTACCACATTGACGATGTTCGCCGGTGCCGGCACCCGGGCAGATTTGGGTACGACCGTTCCATGGAAAGTGACGGTCATTCTGCCGCCGGCATCAGCGGCAAATCGGGTGAATTCCGCACCGATCCACCTGCGCGCCGCACCGATGCCGCGCGTGGGACTGTTTGTATCGGATAATGTATGTCTCGTCCCGAACGCAACAAGACGTTCCACGGTCTGACGAAGTGAGTCAGCAGAAATCTCTTTCACTATCGAAGCGATCTCTTCGTTCTTCTGTTGGCTCAGTAGGCCCGGCACCAAGAAGCATATGCCGACAAGCAACATGAAAACACAAAAGCTTCCCTTCTTCATCATAATTTCACCTTCACGCTTCCTCGTGTTCTTCGTGGGTGGAATCTTCCTTGTGTTTTGGCTCACGCCCGATTCTCAAGTTCTTTCAGCGCGTGCAGCAAGTCCTTCTGTGTCTGCAGATAAGCCGAACTGTCTCCCCCCAGCCGCTGCGCCTCCTTGAGCGCCTTTTGGTTCTCGTTCATTGCATTGTGAATCGCCCTTCGCCGGATCGTCATCACCGCGTCCCGTGCAACCTTCATCGGGTCTTCTGCTTCGATCTCCTTTTCCATTTCCTCCCACGCGGAGCTCAGCTCATACCTGCGCATCACCGTATCGGTTACGACGTCCTTCAGGTGCGGGTCTTCAATGGCATCGATCGCAGTCGCAACGTCAAATGCGCCCGACCGTTCGACGGACTCCAGGACCATATGGATAAGCGTTGTCACGCGCGCATCGGCCAAATCCGCCTCGTTTAAGTTCGCCAGCACGTATTCCATCGCATCTCGATGACCAAGGAGAAAGATCTTCAGCAACGCACGTTCAGGCGCGGGAATCTCCGCCGGTGCAGTCGGCTCCGGCACAGGCTGTGTTTCCTGACGGGCAGGCTCGAACGGCCTCGACAGACGCCTGTCACTGTCTCTCCACTGCTCCAGCTCCTTCAACAGAATGCTTTCGTACACTCCGTACCGCTCGGCGACGTCCTTGATGAAGAACGATCTCTTGAGCTCATCCCGGATTTTCGCGATCGATTTGACTATGGACCGTACAGCCTTCGTCTTTCCCTCGGGAGTGGCGAACAGCCCCATACGGACGTACTGCGAGGCTTTAAAGTCGATAAACGACACGGCCCCGGCAAGAAGCTCGCGGAACGCCTTTGCGCCTTGCTTGCGGACCAGGGTATCCGGGTCTTCTCCCTGCGGCAGGGCCACGATGCGGACATCCAGGTCTTTTTCGAGCGCCAGATCGATCCCGCGGATGGTCGCCTGTGAGCCGGCGGAGTCGCCGTCGTAGACGAGCACGAGGTTCTTGCTGTACCTGCCGAGCAGGTCAAGCTGTTCCTCGGTGAGCGCCGTACCGCTCGATGCAACGACGTTCTGCACGCCCGCCTGGAAGAGCGAGATCATGTCTGCATACCCTTCCACGAGGAGAACGGCGTCTTCTTTTCGAATGGACTCTTTTGCATGCGATAGGCCGAAGAGGATCCGGCTTTTCGAATACACGGGTGTTTCCGGGGAGTTTATATATTTCCCCTGGATCGGGTCGTCGTCCCGCATCTTTCGGGCGCCAAATCCGACGACGCGTCCCGCGGAGGTCAGAATAGGGAACATCGCCCGGCCGCGGAAATAGTCGTACACCGTGCCGTCGTCCCGCCTTCTCAACAGTCCGGCTTTCAGCAGATCGTCCTGCTTGAGACCGGCATCCGTCGCCTTTTTCAGCAGATGGTCCCACATGTTGAGCGAATAGCCCAATCCGAACGTGCGGATCGTTTCTTCCGTGAACCCACGGCGCTGGAAGTAGGTCAGGGCACTCCTTCCCTCATCCGTTTTCGTGAGGTGCTCAAAGAAGAGGTTGCCCGCAAATCTGAGCGCAGCGTAGATCTGGTCGGACTCCGCCTGCGCCGGGTCGTTCTTTCCTTCCTCCGGAATGGTGATGCCGGCTCGTTCGGCGAGCGATCTGACCGCCTCGACAAACGAAACGCGTTCCGTTTCCATGACAAACTGGAACACGTTCCCTCCCTTTCCGCACCCGAAACACTTGTAGATCTGCATGTCCGGGTTGACGTTGAACGAGGGAGTTTTTTCTTGATGGAAAGGACAAAGACCCAGGAAGTTCTTGCCCCGACGCTTGAGCTTCACCACTCCGCCGACGATCTCAACGATGTCGATCGCGCGGCGAATGTCGTCGATGGTCTGTTCGGGAATACGCATAGGCGTAAAATGTAGCCAAGGATGCGGTGAAGGGCAAACTGGGCGAGAGAACGCATATGTCGAAACTTTCCAAATGTGCCAAACAATCCAACCATGCCAAACATCTTTGTCATTCCGATTTCTTGATGATAGCTGTGAATATTCTGAGCAACTCGTTTGCCTCTTTCTGCAGTTCTCTATTTGTTGACGAGTTTTTTTCCATAGGACGCAGAAAGTAGAGCCACAATTCTGACTCTTTTGCTTCTTTTCTGGCGATTCGCAAGTGAAACAGGAAGTCCTTCTTGCTCAATGACTCGTTTGCCTCAAAGTAGTTTGCCGCAACGGATCCGGCGGATCGAACAAGTTGACGCACTAATTCGCGTGTAACCACATCCGTTGGCAATTGCCTACAATATATAATGGTCCTGTCCGCAAACTCCCGGCATCGGTCTTCAAGTGGATATTTCATTGGTCACCTTTCGTAATTATGAGATTGGTATAGAGACTACATTCTGAGGTCTGATCTCGCTCTTCGTTTGGCCCGTTTGGCCATTTGGACCGTTTGGTAAGTTTCAAATAAAGAACCCCGAGGCCTCATCCCCGGGGTTTCTTTTTTTTGCACTCCTTTCTGTTATGCCTTCATATGCTCAACAGCCTCGTGCAGTGCTTCGACGAATTCGTCCGCCGCATTCGAAAACAGTGCAACGCTGCGCTTGGCGAACTTTTTCGGGTCCTCCCTCGAAGGCGACGAGGCGGTGATGTTCAGGTACTTCGTGTTGTTCTTGGCTTCTTTGACATCCAGGAAATAGGTGGTTTTTCCGGATTTGACCATTTTGGAGAAGAGAGCATCCATGACTGTATCCCCTCTGTAGAACTTCGTTGGTGAATAGTGAATTGTGAATGGACCCCGCCAAACATCGGCGGGACGCCAAAAACGCGCAAACGAAAAACAATTGCATAGAGCACGGACTGCGATTGTGAGGGCAGGGATCGCGGTTGGGAAACCTGTGGAACGAAGGCCGAAATCGTCCGGTGTGCACTGTAAGCGGGAGACTCTGGAAAGGTCGGATCAAGCCAAACGAGCAGTCGGGCACGAAGCAGAGAGCCGGCAACAATGCAGGTATGACGCCCACGAAGTGTGATGAGCGGCGAGACAACAGCTTCCCCTCGGAAGATAAGAATGAAAAAAACAGATGAACGAAAGAATTTGAGAACGTTAGAACGGAAGAACTATCGCACGGGAAAAGATGTGCGAAAGACCGGGTCAGGAATCATCTCCCTACCTGGCTCGATCACCATTTCCCCTCAAATTTCACGCTGTAACTTCTTCTAAACTACCTCATTACTCAACTGCCCCTCTTCATTCAACTCCCCAAATCTATTTCGACGACAGCAAATTGTCAAGTCCAATTCCACTAAATAAAAAGCCCTCCCAAGTTTCCCTGGAAGGGCTTTCTTTACTCACAATCCAATATTGGCTCTCAACACCCCGATTTTCCGTTTGGCGAGTTTGGGGCGTTTGAGCTTTGGAATGTTTGCTTCTTAATACATGTCTCCGCCCATACCGCCCGGGGGCATTGCCGGAGCCCTTTCTTCCTTCGGCTTCTCAACAATGGTCGCCTCGGTCGTCAGGAGCAGAGCTGCGACGCTGGCCGCGTTTTCGATCGCGATCCGCGTGACCTTTGTCGGGTCGATCACGCCGGCTTTGATCAGGTTCTCATACTTCTCGGTCTGCGCGTTGAACCCGTAGTCGTCCTTTCCGTTCTTCACCTCGTTCACGACCACCGAGCCTTCCAGCCCGGCATTCGCGACGATCTGACGGATCGGCTCTTCAAGCGCGCGACGGACGATCTCGACGCCGGTCTTCTGGTCGGCGTTGTCCGTCTTCACCTCATCGAGCTTCTTCGATGTGCGGAGATAGGCCACTCCGCCGCCGGGAACGATCCCCTCTTCCACGGCCGCACGGGTCGCATGGAGTGCATCCTCGACACGGGCCTTCTTCTCCTTCATTTCGACCTCGGTCGCAGCACCGATCTTGATCACGGCGACGCCGCCGGAGAGCTTCGCCAGACGCTCCTGGAGCTTCTCCTTGTCGTAGTCGGACGTGGTCTTGTCGATCTGCGCCTTGATCTCATTAATGCGCTTCTTGATGTCGTCCTTTTTGCCCGCTCCCTCGACAATGGTCGTGTTGTCCTTGTCGATGGTCACGCGCTTGGCGGTGCCGAGGTAGGAAAGCTGAGCGTTCTCCAGCTTGAAGCCCTTTTCCTCGGAAATGACCGTGCCGCCCGTGAGGATCGCGACATCTTCGAGCATCGCTTTACGGCGGTCGCCGAAACCCGGAGCCTTCACTGCGCACACGCGCAACGTGCCCCGAAGCTTGTTGACCACCAGCGTTGCCAGCGCTTCACCCTCGACCTCTTCGGCGATGATGAGCGTTTGGCGGCCCGACTGTGCGACCTTCTCCAGGATCGGCAGGAGGTCCTTCATCGCGCTGATCTTCTTGTCATGAATAAGGATGTAGGGGTCCTCGAGGACCGTCTCCATCGTGTCGGCATCCGTGACGAAGTACGGCGAAAGATAGCCGCGGTCAAACTGCATGCCTTCCACGACATCCAGGTTTGTTTCCGTTCCCTTCGCCTCTTCGACGGTAATGACGCCGTCTTTGCCGACCTTCTCCATGGCATCCGCGATCAGATCGCCGATAGCCCGGTCGTTATTCGCCGAGATCGTGCCGACCTGGGCGATCTTTTCTTTCTCAGTACCGACCGCCTTGCTGATTTCTTTCAGTCCTTCAACAACTTTCTTCACGGCAAGGTCGATTCCCCGTTTCAGGTCCATCGGGTTCGCACCGGCCGTGACGTTCTTCAGTCCCTCGCGAACGATGGCTTGGGCGAGGACGGTGGCGGTCGTGGTGCCGTCGCCGGCGACGTCGGATGTCTTCGACGCAACCTCGCGCACCATCTGGGCCCCCATGTTCTCGATCGGATCCGTCAGTTCGACTTCTTTTGCAACCGTCACGCCGTCCTTGGTAATGGTCGGCGCACCGAACTTCTTGTCGATGACGACGTTGCGGCCCTTCGGACCGAGCGTCACCTTTACTGCATCAGCCAGTTGGTCCACGCCGCGCTTGAGGGCGGTACGGGCATCGCTGTTGAAGTGGATCAATTTCGCACCCATAGTCTGTGGCTCCTTTTCTTACTTGGGCATGATGGCAAAGATGTCGCTCTCGCGCATGATCAAGAGCTCGTCTCCTTCGACGGTTAATTCCGTTCCGGAGTATTTGCCGTAGAGGACTTTGTCGCCGACTTTGACTTCGGTCGGTATCGTCTTCCCGTCGTCGCTAACGCGTCCCGGGCCGACGGCGATCACTTCGCCCCATACCGGCTTCTCTTTCGCCGTATCAGGAACGATAATGCCGCCCTTCGTCTTTTCTTCGGCCTCCGAGGGCTTTACGACCACGCGGTCAGCCAAAGGCTTGAGCTTCATAGAACTACCTCCTATTTAGAGCGTGTAATGTAACTGATTGAAAGAAGGGAACTTACAGCAGTAATTAGCACTCTTGCTGCGTGAGTGCTAATATAGCGGTTAAGATTGCCAATGTCAAGAGGGAGGTAAAGGAACGCGGAATAATGGAATGATGGAATGGGTGGTTCCGAAATATTGAATGGTCAGTCTGGACCGATTGGCAGCTTTGGCCCGTCCCGCCACAAAACGGCGGGATCCTCAAATCGACATTAAGTTAGCAAGAAGAGCTAACTCCAGTCGATTTGGGATTTGGCACGTTTGGACGGTTTGGCACGTTTGGACCGTTTATACTCTACGTTCTCTTCATAAACATCGGCTTCAGCAGATATCTGTCCGCAAGCACGACGATACCAACACCAACGAAGATCAGGAGATACACTTTTTCTGAACCGTTCTCATTCTTTTCCTGGCCATTGTTGAATGTCCCTAACGCACGGATCGAATTCTTGAGCCAAGCATAGCCGCCGTCCAGTGTTTTCTTAACTCCGTCGACCATTTTGGATGTTTCCGACGGCTCCGGCGATCTTTGTAGAACTACCGGATTCATCACAAAATATCCAACAACTCCAAGGACAAGCATCATTCCGAAGACATTACCCAGATTGTTGAGAACCCTTGCGGCGACCAGATACGCCATTGGACGAACCACGGAACGCATGACCCTGCCCGTGAATCCCTTTGAAGGAGCGACCAATGGCATGCGACGGGCGGCAAGAAGCAGCAATTTCTGCACTTCAACCTCTTTCCTGCAAATAGCGCACACTGCAAGATGATTCGAGCAGGCCGCCTGTGTTGCGAAATCCGCAGTCCCATCGGAAAATTGCATGAGTTGCGATGTCGTGAGATGATTCATGCCGCTATCTCCTTCGATTTCCTGACTCCCGCGCCTTCGCCCAAACGCCGCACAAGTGCATCCTTCAGCATTGTTCGGGCACGGAATAACCTCGCCTTGATCGTCCCCAAAGGCAATCCCGTGACCTCCACGATCTCCTGATAGCTCATTTCCTGCACTACGAACAGGGCAAACGTGGCGCCGTACACATCGGGCAACCGCTCGATCTCCTCGTGGACGATCTTTTGCGCCTCTGCCGATTCATAGGCCGCATCGGGGAGAGGCGCACCCGACTCCACTTCCCGCAGCTTCTCCCCATCGGACGATTCTTCATCAACGGAAACAAAGACCTCTCCGGGCCTTCTTTCTAATGCCGAGACACAAACATTATACACTATGCGATAGAACCAGGTCGAAAACGAAGCTTTCCATTCGAACCGGGGAAGAGCGTTATAAGCCCTGATGAACGCATCCTGCAGAGCCTCTTCCGCATCCTGTTTGTTCTTCAGTATCCTCATGGCCAGCGTCATGGCTTTTTCCCCATGACGGTCCACAAGGTGCGCAAACGACCCCTTGTCGCCCGATAAGACCTTTTGGATGATGTCGTAGTCTGTTTCAGACAACAGTGTTCTTCCCTTGAAAAGGAATTCGTCCACCAAGAGCCACTAAGATGCACGAAGACATAGCTTAAAATTCATTCAGCCTTCGTGTTATTTCGTGTCCCAGCGCTCCAACGAATTCGTGTTCATTCGTGGTTAAATCTTTTGACCCGGCTTTTCCCCAAAAAGTTTCCAAAATAGCCTGAAACCTTGTCCATCATTCTCAGGTCAAATCTACCAAAGCTCGTTACGAACCACAACAATTTCAGCCCACAACAGGAGGTATCATGGAACCAGTCATTGTCTTGTTGATCATCTTCGGCTCTGTCGGCGCGATTCTCTGGAAGTATCTTGATAATCGCCACACCGAGAAAATGACGATGATCGAGAAAGGGGTGAAACCGGGCGATTTCAAGGTCCCGTTTCCAACATGGCGTCCGAATCCGCTGAGCAACCTGAAGTGGGGATTGCTCGCCGTGTTCGTGGACTCGGCATAATGACGGCAAACTATATGCACGACGTCCTCGATTGGGATGATTCGATCTTCCCGGCAATGATCTTCGTTTTCGGTGGACTTTCGCTCATCGTATTCTACGTCATTGCGACGATCAGAGCGAAACGCGAGGACTGAGTCAGTGTAAAAAAGGAACCGCCAAGCCCGCCAAGACGGATATTTGTCTTGGCGGTTTCTTTTTGTCTTGAGATGCATCGAGGAACAGCAGTTGTTCCCCAATTTTGCAGTCCCTAACTTCGTGGACACAACCCAACAACGTGTCCATGGCATCCGCAAATCCTACATTTCCCGCCATTCATGGTCTTGTACGGACCAACGGTCTACCCCTCGTTCTAAACCATATTTCCGGCGGGTGGTCCCCTCCATCCGGTCCCAAACTGCCTGCGGTTGTTAATCCGTCCTCGGGGGCGGAACTCGCCTCGCTGTCGGGATCTACGACAGCCGACGTCGACGCCGCGGTTTCTGCCGCTCGTGCCGCGCAACGAGCCTGGTCCTCAATTCCCATTAAGGAACGGGCGCAAGTATTCTACCGGTACAAATCCCTGCTCGACCGACACATGAATGAGCTGGCGGAACTTGTGCATCAAG
This sequence comes from Ignavibacteria bacterium RIFCSPLOWO2_12_FULL_56_21, assembly GCA_001802945.1. Lineage (GTDB taxonomy): Bacteria > Bacteroidota > Ignavibacteria > UBA10030 > UBA10030 > 2-02-FULL-55-14. The sequence continues at coordinate 24,893 of MHAK01000084.1, forward strand.
AGAACGGCAAGGTCATGCCGGAAGCAGTCGCGGAGATTGAAAAGGCGATCGAGGTCACGGAATTCGCCTGTGCAATGCCGCATATGACCACAG
>MHAK01000085.1 GCA_001802945.1 Ignavibacteria bacterium RIFCSPLOWO2_12_FULL_56_21
GATCATCTTCAGGCGTCTCCCGGTCTGTTCGGATCGAATCAGAAAATATGCCGGCGGCCTATCGGCCGAACGTGCGAAAGCAAGTATGGATCGGACAGAACCCAAACCGGGAGACCGAGCGTCCTCCCTTACCATCGCCTCAGGAGCGCACCAGGGATACTACGCCCTGGATGAAGAATCCATAACCGCAACGAGCGGCAAAACAAAAGAAAACGTCACCTCTCTCAAGAACAAAAACTGTCAACCTCAAAAATTAATGAAGAAAAGTCTTGACTTGTCGCAAGCAGTTTGGCGTAACCACGCAGCAGTTTTTGCCGCTATTGAATGACACGCCGAAGGGCGCTATCAACAAATCATTTTCTTGCGCCCGTAGGCGCATACCAACCCGCGGCAAAAACTGTTGAGCGACCACACCTATTTCTTTCCATAGCTTTAACCGAGCCATATCAACAAAGGGAGCGGCGTGGTTACGCTTGTTATGCGCAGGCAAAGTTCTATATTGATTACGTTTTGCGGCACAAAGAACAAGAGCCTGATAGATGATATACGAAGTGCTCTTGCATGTTGCCTAACGTGCGGCTTGAGCCGCGCGCCTCAGTGATTCATTGTACGGGCCGTTGGGCGCGCCGGCTCCAAGCCGATGTTGGGCAGCCCGATCGAGGATCGGTCGTCAAGGCTGAGGATTCGGGATCGGCAGGTACCCGCGCCCCTCGAGGAACTCGAGCTCGACCGAATCTACGCCAAGCCGACGAGTTGTGGCCCTTCGACGCCACTCTTAGGCCGCTTCGATCAACGTCAATGGGGAATCCGGATACCCAGCCCCCACCCGGACGCACTGGCGGCCTACCGGTTCGATGCGGTAGGACGCTTGGGGTTCACCCGATTGGTAGTGAGCGACTTGCATAATGCGGCGCGCGAGACGGCCTTCGATCGCGACCGGTTCCCCAATCGACCCTAACGGACCGTCCATCTTGACCGCTCTCCAGCAACAACTCGGGCTCAGACTGGACGAGCACAAGTTCTGCCGCACGTCCGAACCACCACGCTGACCCTTTTAGCTCACATCGCGAGCAACGCCGCCATCAACTCGATGCCGTCCCAGAGATTCTGGATTCTGAGATTCTCGTCGAAGCTGTGCTGGTTGTTATCGTGATTCGCGATCGGCATGACGATCACCCGCGTACCGAGTGCGCGCTCGATCACCTCCAGAGGGACCGCGCCGCCCATCATGGGCAGCTTCACCGCCCCGCCGCGCACGCTGTCGACCACCCGCATGACCTCTTGGGAGAGCGGCAGGTCCATCGGCGTGCGGGGTCCGCCATATGCGCCGCCGCTCGCGGTGACCATCGCCACTTTCTCATGGCTCCTCCGGACGGCGAGCGTCGGCTCCGCGTCGACGACAAAGAAACCCTGTGCGCGGATGTGCTCCTTGATCAGTTCGACCGTCTTGCCGAACTCCATGCCCTTCACGAAGGTCAGGTTCATTGACGCTAACGCCGTCGATGGAACGATGCTGCTGCTCTCGGCGCCAACGCCGGCGCTGGCCATGCCTCGGATGTTCAGGACCGGAAGGGTGACGAGTTCCGCGATCTTCATCGGCGCCCCCACCCGGCTCCCGAGGCCGAAGTCCTCCATAAGCTGGGCGTCCATGTCCGGCGATTCGGCGATCGCCCTCTTCTCGGCTTGGCTGAGCGGAACGATGCCATCGTAGTAGTTCGCGATCAGGATCTTGCCCTTGTCATCCTTCATGGACGCCAGCAGCCGCGACAGCATGAGCGCCGGGTTTGGGGCCCAGTTCCCGTAGTGTCCGCCGTGCAGTTCGACGCGGGGCCCATATACGGTGACGTCGACTCGTCCAAAGCCGGGAGAGCCGAACACGATCTGCTGGCGCCGGCTGGGATGAACGGGGGTATCGCAGAAGAACCAGATGTCACCCGAGAACAGGTCCTTGTTGGCGCTGAGGATCCGCGCGAGATTCCGTGAGCCGGCCTCTTCTTCACCCTCGAACACGAACTTCACGTTCGACTTCAGCCTGATCGAGGAGGCGCGGATGGCGTCGAGTGCTACCATCAACGCCACGATCGGGGCCTTGTCGTCGCCGGCGCCACGAGCATAGAGCCTCGACTCGGGATCGAAAGGTTGTCCGGCCGGCGGGTGCGGAATCGTCGTACCGTCGCGACGCAGCGTCGGGCTGAAGGGAGGGGCACTCCACTGTGCGGGAGTCACAGGCTGACCGTCGTAATGCGCGTAAAACATAAGAGTACGCACAGCGCCGGCAGTCCGGATCTCGCCGAACACGATCGGGCTGGCGTTCGGGACGGTGACCTGCCTCGCGGCAATCCCCCGCGTCTCCATCATCCGGACGATGAAGTCGGCATTGCGCTGAATGTTCTCGCGATCCTGAGAGACATTCGGAATGCTGAGGAGCGCGGCGAACTCGTCGATGATGCTTCGCTCGTGCTGCTGCCGCCACTGGCGGGCGATCTGCGACGCCGGATTGTTTTGCGCAAACGTCGCTATGTTGAAGAGGATGACGATCAGCAGGCCGAGCGCAGATGCTCTCATAGCAGCCTCTCACATCGGTGATACACCGCGCAAAGGTTATGACGTGCGTCGGACAGGGGCGTGGGCCCGCGCTGGCACGCCGCCAGCGCAAAGACTCCAAGTACAGTAATGACAAAGGAGAAGCGTACCGTCATCGTGACCTCCTCTATTGATTATATGGTTTGCAGATAAAACCGCTCACTGTGTTGATTAGATGTGCCGCAAAATGCACTTCTAAAAGAACTTTGCTTGCGCAAAACTACCGTAACATCGCATTGCGTAAAATGCACCCAATTAGTATTAAAGATCGATCGGGCTCTTGATCCGTTCTATTTTCTGAGTCGTTACTTGCGTGTAGAGCTCAGTCGTCTTGATACTCGAATGTCCCAATAAATTCTGGATGTAGCGAATATCGACTCCGGACTCGAGCAAGTGCGTGGCGAATGAATGTCGCAGCGTGTGAAACGTCACGGGCTTCTTGATCCCCGCCCTTTTCACTGCTTGCTCGAAAACCTCCTCGGCAGTTCGACTGCTGTAACGCTTGCCGGGTTCCCTCCCTTCAAAAAGCCATTTGGCTGGCCGATATTTCTTCCAGTATTCGCGCAAGACCTTCAAGGTTCGTTTGCCGAGAAGCGTGTAGCGGTCTTTGTGTCCTTTTCCATCATCAATGCGGATCATCATACGATCGCTCTCAATATCCGAAGGAGTGCTTGCGTAATCGCATCTCCTCAATGGCTCGAGTGATTACATCAGAAATCCTTTCCATACATCCCCCCCGATAAAAAGTGGCGAAATCAACCAATCTTCTGTCCAAAACACAAAAGCCCCTGTCTCGCGTATCCGCGATTCCAGAGGCTTCCAACGTTTCGTACTGCAGGCTCCCGCTCGACCTGCTGGGGGGTGTTCTATGTCGTAATGAGGTGCGGAAAGGTAGGTAGGACCCGGGGGAAGGTCAAGTACCCAGCTTGAGTGGGCTGCGCTGAAGGAAGATGAACCACGAAGGCACAAAGAACAATAAGAAAAGAGAGAATTTAAATGTTTCAACCCCTCTTCCTTCGTGTCCTTTGTGGCTTCGTGTTGAAGGAAGATTTACCACGAAGACACAAAGAGCACTAAGAATAAGAGGAGGTAAATATTGCATCATTTCTTCCTTCGTGTCCTTTGTGACTTTGTGTTGTTCTTACTTGTTTGGCCATCAGTACCCATTTACCATTCGCTTAATACCGTCCTTTATCAGGACAGAGTTCCAATTGAGCAGGAACCCGATTCTTCGTCCTGACAACCGAAGATACGTCAAAAGCTGGGCCTCGTGGAGTGGATGCAGCTTTTCAACGGATTTGTTCTCGACAACGATCGATCCTTCGACAAGCATGTCAATGCGTAAGCCTGATTCAACTGATTCGCCGTCGTAGTGAATAGGAAGAGCAACTTCAGTTTCAACGGAAAGCCCGCGCTTTCTGCGTTCGTGCACATAACATTTCTGATAGACAGATTCGAGTAAACCTGGGCCAAGAGCTATGTGCACTTTAACGGCCGCATCGACAATGATTGCGGCGACGCGTTCGACGTTTGAACTTGATTCCATACCCCCCCGACTAAAAGATTTACCACTAAGACACAAAGAAAAATGAGAAGATAAATATTACATCATTTTTTCCTTCGTGGTTTTCTTTTGAAAAGATTTACCACTAAGGCACGAAAAGCACCAAGAAACGAAACAATACAATAATTTTATCCCTTCTTCCTTCGTGTCCTTTGTGTCTTCGTGTTTTTCTTCTTCTCGCGCGGCGGAGCGGGCTTTTGCTTTGAGTTTTTCCCGTCGCCGCCTTTTTCTCCACCTTCTTTCCCGTTTCCCAATTTGTCGCTCTCCGCTGCGATCTTCTTCTCCTCTTCCTCTTCCGCAATAACCACCGCCACGTCGGCCACAACGTCGTTTTCCTGGAGTCGAATAAGCCGCACACCCTGCGTGTTCCTGCCGGCCATACGCACTTCTGATGCGTGCTGGCGGATGATGATCCCATCCTTGGTTACGACGACAATGTCGTCCGTGTTGAGCACTTCCCGGATCGCGACCATGCGGCCGGTCTTGTCCGTAACCTTCACCGTCTTGATGCCTTTACCGCCCCGGTGGCTTACGCGATATTCGTCCTCTTCGCTCCGTTTACCGAATCCCTTTTCGGTGGCGACAAGAATACTCGTCCCCTTACGGTGCAGTGTAACCGCGCCGACAACTTTGTCCCCTTTGCCCAGGCGAATGCCACGGACGCCGGCCGCAGAACGGCCCATCGGGCGGATCTCCTCTTCGTGAAATCGGATCGCCATGCCATTCGCTGTGCCGATGATGACGTCGTGTTTGCCGTCCACCAGCTTCACGTCGGTCATGGCGTCGTTCCCCTTCATGTTCGCAGCCGTAATGCCGCCGCGGCGGGGATTGCTGAATTCCGACAACAACACCTTCTTGATCATGCCTTCGCGGGAGACCATCAACACAAAGTGCTTGTCGTCAAACGACTTTACGGCGATAAACGACGCGATCGTCTCTTCCGGTGTCTTTCCGATCAGCGAGCTGATCGATTTTCCCTTCGACGTGCGGCCTCCCTCCGGGACTTCGAACACTTTCAGCCAGTAGCAGCGCCCTTTATCCGTAAAGATCAGGATATAGTCGTGCGTGCTGGCGACGAACATGTGTTCCATGAAGTCGTCTTCCCGCGTCCCCGCCCCCGTGACGCCGCGGCCTCCGCGGCCCTGCCGTCGATACCCCGAGACCGGAGTTCGCTTCACCAGGCCGCTGTGGCTGATCGTGATCACCACGTCCTCTTCGGCGATCATGTCCTCAATGCTGAATTCCTCGGCTTTGTAGACGATCTCCGTTCGCCGGTCGTCACCAAACTTTCCCTTCAGCTCCGTCAATTCCTGCTCGATCATCTGAAGCTGCAGTGCTTTACTCTTCAGGATCGCCTTCAGGCGCTCGATCAGCTTAATCGTCACCTTGTACTCGTCTTCGACCTTCTGCCGCTCGAGGCCCGTCAGCTTCTGCAACCGCATGTCGAGGATCGCTTTCGCCTGGATCTCCGACAGCTTGAACTTCTTCATTAATCCATTCTTTGCATCCTCGACGTCCTTCGACGCTTTGATCAGCTTGATCACCGCGTCGATATTGTCGAGCGCAATGATGTAACCTTCGAGGATGTGGGCCTTCTTCTCCGCCTCATCCAGTTCGAACTTCGTCCGGCGGACGATGACGTTATTCCGGTGCTCGACGAAATGCCGCAGAATATCCTTCAGCGTCAGCACCTGCGGACGACCGTCCACGAGCGCCAGCATAATGACGCCGAACGTCGTTTGCATCTGCGTGTGCTTGTACAGATTGTTCAGCACGATTTCTGCGTTCGCGTCGCGCTTCAGCTCGATAACCACGCGCATGCCGTCGCGGTCTGACTCATCGTTAATGTTTGAGATGTCGTCGATTTTCTTGTCTGTCACGAGATCCGCGATCTTTTCAATCAACGACGCTTTGTTCACCTGGTACGGAAGCTCGTTCACGATGATCCGCTGCCGGTCGCCTTTCACCGTCTCAATCGCGGCTTTCGCCCGAACAATAATGCGCCCGCGCCCCTTGGTATAGGCTTCCTTGACCCCCTCGTAGCCATAGATAATGCCCCCCGTTGGGAAGTCGGGGGCTGTGATGTGCTTCATCAGCTTCTCGTTGCTGATGGAGTTGTCTTTCATGTAGGCGATGCAGCCGTCCACCACTTCCCGCAGGTTGTGGGGAGGAATATTCGTCGTCATGCCGACGGCGATGCCGCTGGAGCCGTTGCACAGCAGGTTCGGAATGAGCGCTGGAAGGACGCTCGGTTCTTTGAGCGTATCGTCGAAATTTGGGACGAACTTGACCGTGTCTTTGTCCAGGTCGCGGAGCATCTCTTCCGCGATCCGCGTCAAACGTGCCTCGGTATACCGCATGGCAGCCGGCGAGTCGCCGTCGACCGACCCGAAGTTCCCCTGTCCATCCACCAGCCGGTACCGCATCGAGAAATCCTGCGCCAGACGAACGAGCGTGTCGTAGACCGGAATGTCGCCGTGAGGATGGTATTTGCCGAGCACTTCTCCGACGATACGGGCGCTTTTCTTGTACGCACGGTTGCTCGCAAGCCCGAGGTCCTGCATGCCATACAACACACGGCGATGCACGGGCTTCAATCCGTCGCGTACATCCGGCAAAGCGCGGGCAACGATGACCGACATCGAGTAATCGATGTACGACCCCCGCATTTCGTCTTCAATGTCGACCGGAATAATT
>MHAK01000086.1 GCA_001802945.1 Ignavibacteria bacterium RIFCSPLOWO2_12_FULL_56_21
GTCTTACCAACGGCTTCCATGGTGGCGATCTGCCACGCGTACCAATCGGAAACAAATTTCAGGCGATAATTTTCCTCGTAGGCCAGGTACGCAGACGGTTGATGTCTAAACGTGCGGCCGGGATACCCCAGGATGAACACAAAATCGCCGTCGTCGACACCGTTGGCGTTCACTTTCAGATACTTTTTGGGGCTGTAGGGTACGTTCGTCGGTGCGTACTCAGCCGGAGATCCATCGGGAGCGACGTACGCCCGTACGAAGGAAAAATCGCCTGTGTGGCGGGGCCAGACCCAGTTGTCGTCCTCACCGCCGAATTCACCGATGGAGCGGGGCGGAACATAGACAAGCCGGACGTCGCGGATGCGTTGATAGATGAACAGAACATACGTCCGACCGGCGAACATTTCCGACACGCCGGCCTGTTTCCCCGCATTATTCTTTTCAGCGGCGGCTTCGATCTCCCGCATCTTCTTTTCGATGGCCCGCGTTCGTTCCGCGAGCGCCATTCCGGGGGATACTACGCTGAGTACTTCCGACGAAACGTCTTTGTACGATTCCGTGATTCGAATCGTCATGCCGCGAGCGGAGACCTCTTCTGCACGGGTGGGGGCGAGAAATCCGTCCGTGATATAATCCTTCTCTTTTGAACTGATCGCCTGCACGGCTCCGAATGCGCAGTGGTGGTTGGTGATGACAAGCCCATCTTTTGAAATGAACGATCCGGTGCAACCGCCGACCTGGACGATCGCATCGATCAGGCTGACCCCGTTCGGGTTATACAGCGTCTTTTGGTCGATGAGGAAACCAAGCTTCTTCAAGTTGAGCTTGTGGATCTCGCTGATGGGATACATTCCCTCATCGGCGAAAACCAATGAGGAGACCGTCAAAAGAAAAAGAATGAGTCGCTTCATAAATGCACCTTTGACAATGTTAGAAGATAAACCGCTCATGAACGCGAATGAAAATTGGGGTAAATAGTGAATAGTCAATCTTGACCTGAGCGAAGTTCTGGTGAGCGTAGTCGCACTTCGACTTCGCTCAGTGCGACCCTGAGTCACCCGAAGGGTCGAACCAGTCGAAGGTCGTCAATAGAAAAGCGTTTGTGAATGTCTTTCTCTTCACGATTCACTATTCACCATTTTCATCATTCGCGCCCATTCGCGGTTTGTTTTACGATGCCAATGCGGCCATTTTTTGGATCTCATCCGATTCGAAAATGCGAACGCCGGTGACGTTCGATTCAGCAGCAAACAGCATTGCCGAGGCGACATCTTCTGCCGTAATGAGTCGGAATTTCTTCGCCGGACCCACAAGGGCGACCGACAAGGCGCGCAATCCGGCGACGCCGATCTGTTCCCTCAACCGGCGATTCTTTCGTTCACCGGAAATGACGGAAGGACGAAAAATACAGGCCACCTGAAAGGGAAATTGCGCGATCGTTCGTTCGACTTCACCTTTCACGCGGGTATAGAAGAACGGGGATCGTGGATTGGCCCCAATGGCTGAAACGAGAAAGAATCGGGAAGCACCGTTGCCCAAAGAGAGCGATGCAGCTTCGACGACGTATGTGTAGTCCACTTTCCGGAATTCTTCCTTCGAACTCGCTGATGATGTTGTGCTGCCGAGACAGCAGAACACATCATCGGCCGTGACCTTGTCTGCTGCATCCTCGAGGTGGTCGAAATCGACGACGCTTTCGCGAAGCTTCGCATGCACTATGCCCATGGGCTTGCGGACCAGCGTCCGCACTTCTCCGTAACGATCGCTCGAGAGCAAGAGTCGAAGCAGATGTCCGCCGACAAGACCAGATGAGCCGAGAAGTAGAGAAGAGATCATGAGTGGAAACTTACCAAACGTTCCAAATTGCCAAACATTCCAATCGCGTAAAAAGCCGCACCGTTTCGTTTGGCCCGTTTGGTACGTTTGGCATGTTTGGCTCGTTTCGAACGTTTGTCGTCATCAAAGTTTGTCTCTATTTCTGTATTTAAACGACCTCTTGTGTTCTGCCGTCAGTTTCTTCCACTTTTCATTCTCTTGTCGCTGCAAATTCTGGTCTTGCCGTCGGGCGAGATACGCGATCTCGCGTTCGAGCTTCTTGTATGAATCATAGCGGTCGGGAGCGAGCCGGCCGTCTTCGAGCGCCGATTTCACGTTGCAGCCGGGCTCTGCATCGTGACGGCAATCCCGGAATTTGCATCCCGCCGCAAGGGCGGCGATGTCTTCAAATGACGCCTGCAGGCTTTGCGCATCTCCCCACATTTGGATCTCGCGCATGCCGGGGGTATCGATCAACAATCCACCGGTCGGAAGGATGACCAGTTCGCGGTGTGTGGTCGTGTGCCGACCATGACTGTCATTCTCCCGTACATCCTGCGTCATGTAGCGTTCTTCACCGATGAGGTCGTTGGCGATGCTCGTTTTGCCGACGCCTGAAGAACCGAGGAGGGCGCCCGTTATGCCCTTGTCAAGGCACGCGGCGATGCGGTCGATGCCTTCCTGCGTTCGAGCGCTTACGGCGAGGACATCGACACCGGGGGCGATGGCTTCGACTTCCGCGAGAATCGGCGCTATGTCGCTACAGAGGTCGAGCTTATTGAGCACCACGACGGGGCGGGCGCCGCTGTCGTACGCAACAGTGAGATAGCGTTCGATCCTGCGAAGGTTGATCTCGTCGTCAAGACCTGAGACGAGAAAGACAACATCCGCATTGGCGGCGACGACTTGTTCGTTCGTCTTGACGCCGGCGACCTTGCGGGAGAATTTCGTTCGACGTTCGAGAACCGCTTGAATAACAGCCGTACCGCCACCGACGGGGGGCGAAATGGCCACCCAGTCTCCGACGGCGGGAAAGTCCTCGGGCCCCTTGGCGTTGTATTCGAATTTTCCGGTCACTTGCCCCTGGTATTCGCCTCCTTCGCCATACATCACGTATTTGTCCCGGTACTGAATGGCTACGCGTGCGGGAATGAATCCCTGTTCGCGGTGTGGAGCGAAATATGCTTCAAAAAAGGGGATCCAACCGAGGTCGTTGAGGTTCATAGCGACCAAGATGGTACGAAACGGTATGACGGGAAGAAAGTGCTCGGCGAGGTGGGGCGGTGGGGCCTGCGGTAAAGAGTTGCACGCAACGACCGTAACGACACTGTAGGGCAAGCATTTCAAGTCCGCAACGAAATACTTTTGAATCTTTTTTGAAATTGCACACCTAATTACGTTGCGTTCGCGACGCGGAGCTCTAATACTGTCTTTGTGTGCGTTGCGTGTACTTCTCTTAAAATATCCTATTGCGCGCTGATGATCGCCAGCTTCAGCACTTTTTGACTGCCGAGATCAGGAAGATCGATGTGGCAAATATATATCCCGCTCGCGACAAGCCATCCATCTTCATTCAAAAGGTCCCACTCGAAGAATTGCGATGCGTCATCTTTTCTGAACATTCGGACGAGATGTCCGGCGAGGTTGAAGATCCTTATTACTGCCCGCTGCGGCAAGTTGTTGAACGTAACGTATTGGCGTTGTCGACCGCCGTACATAGTCCATCCGGAAATTTCGGCTTTGTACGGATTCGGAAACACACCGATTCTCTTGACGCTCTCGTTCTCTAACGCACGATTTGCTGAAGGAGCCGGGATGTTGTATTCGAACGTGTCGGCTTCGCTGAAGGTGCCCACACTCAAGCCGATGTGAATGCCGCCGGGGACGCCCATGGAGACTTCCTGCAGATCCTTCATCTTCAATCCGCTGACGATGATCGCATTTCTCGTGAAGTTTTCGATTGTCAAAGTGAGGCTGTCGACGGCCGACGGCTGAAATGTGAGCCTGTACGAGTCGCCTGTGCCCAGTAGTGGATCCACGACAATCGGTGCAACGCTTCCTTTTCCCAAACCGGCGACGTGGTCCACCGCAAGTGTGTCGCCGTACTTTGTTGTAACCTGTTGACCGAACGGAATGCGCGGTTTGACACGGACCACCACAGGCGTTGATTCCATGCTTGCAGGAACCTGCCCGATGACGGTGTTGACATTATATGCCGTCACAGCAAAGTAATATTCTTTGCCGTTGTAGAGCGGGGTGGGTTCTCCTGTTTGAATCTGCGCGATCATGTCCCTGTCGATGCGCAGACTCCGGCGAATTCCGCCGTCGGAACCTGTCTGGAGCAGGGTTGAGACGTAGAAACCCGATGTGTAGTCGTAGACATCCCCCTTGACATAGCGAATTCCGTTCGGTTTGTCGAATGTTGCGACTCTCGTTGCCTCAGACAAGTGAGCTGTTACCGATGGAAGTTGATACACCGTGTATCCCTCAAAGGCATACACGCCTCCTTTGATCGACGTTTCCGTTCGCTCGATCGCCGCATGATCCAAACCCCATTCCAGGATGATCTCACGGTCCAACGCGCTGGTCGTGACCACAGGGGATGATGGCGGAGCCGCAGGTTGAAGTTCGCGATCAAAGAAAGACTGCATCTGCCGGTCGTTGGCTTTCATCACGGCAAGACTCGACATCCTGTCGGCACCTTGTCCAATAACGACTCCAACATACAGCTCGACCGTATCACCTGGAGCAAGTTGCAGTGGTCCAACACTCGCCAAGGTATTTTTGTCGCCGGGAAACCATGAGTTTGGAGTACCAAGTCCATCGACCCATCCTGTCAAGGTCGTTGGATCGCCGGTGAACATGAATGGACCATTCGGATGGCGAACGTCGGGTGAGTTGATGTCGCCATACATGAGGAATCCGCGGAGGGCCTTCCACCACATACCGGCGTTCGTTTCGTACGCTCCCTCAGGACTTTGAAGCGGGTCGCTCGGACCCCATGAAATAAAGGCGCTTGCGGGTGTGTTGCGCACATTTTGTTGACGACGAAATCCGACGATCCCCGATTCGCCCGGAGAGAGAAGAGCGGGCCCTGCAAGAATGTCATATCCAACGGCTGTCGGAGCAAACCCATGAGTGAATTGATCGTCGGTCTTCTCTCCATTATATGTGAAGCCCAACGAAAGAAGTGTATCGAAGCCTGCCACGTCGTTGCCCGGAGCACCTACGTCGCTGTCGGACCATTGTCCAATGTATAAACTGTCAATCCACAACGATCCGGGTTGTGTCCCGAGTGCTTCGGACGTGTCAACTCCGCCTTTATTGATGATGCGGTACCTGACAAAATAGACATTCTCCAGCAACCTCTCTGTTCGACTTTTGTAACCCCAGATCGTTCGCTGAATTTCGAGCCCGAGGGGTTCCGAATTGGCAAAAGAGCGGACCAGTGTTGTATCGAGGTCGTTGGAGACTGTCCAAATAACCTGGTCTGCAGGTTTGGAAAGGTCCGCTCCGGCGACCCCCGGTTCGTCAAAATTCCCTGTGATCAGACTTTCTGCGGTGAACGCCATACCGAACGGAGGTGGAGGGTCAAACACGCCATTCGCATTGCGATCGATGAACGGCGCTCCCTTGTTGACAGGCCATTCTTTCCAATCCTTTTCATATTGCTGAAATACAGAAAAGAACATCGTGCCTGTTACGCTGTTCAGGAATATTTCATTGATGATCATTGAGTCCCACCTGATCGCACTTGATCCCCAGTCTGTGCCATCTTGCTCTGTATAGTCCCGCCGGATGCGTACTACCCGGACATCGGATGCCTGGGGGTTTTCGGCTTGTGCTACACTGCCAAATCCAATCACGCGACCTGCCTGCGTCCCAACAACAAATTCACCGCCTCCTATACGAATAAGCTGTCCTGGCGCGGGCCGAGTCAGGGCAGAATCCCGGTACGCCTTCCCTCCCCACACCAATCCATCCATATATACGGCGGGGGGACCGAAGGACGAATTCATAAAGTCACCGCTCCACCGTGGATAACGGATGCCATAGTCTCCGCTGGGAGAACTGTTGGAAAGCCCGTCAGCCCGGATCCACATATTGATATTGTTGATCGACAAAGCCGTGTACGACGGAGTCCCTGCAACGCGCACCCCATTGTGGACAGCGGTATGCTTGGCGGTTGAATGCTGAGCTCGACCGATCAATGCCGAACCAAGTACGAGCGCTGCAAGTACGCATGCGCGACAACGAATGAAGCGGGTCATGATCGAGAGCTTTCTCCGTGGATGTTGAGATATCTTACCGACTCGGGATGACAACGAGCTTCAGAGTTTTCGAATGACTCAAATCCGGTAGTTCAACGTGACATATGTATATGCCGCTCGCTACGAGCCATCCGTTCTCATTCATGAGATCCCATTCAAAGAACTGCGATGCGTCGTCCTTTCTGAGCGTGCGAACGAGATGTCCGGCGAGGTTGAAGATCCGGAATACGGCTCGTTGCGGAAGATTGTTGAACGTCACGTACTGGCGTTGTCGTCCGCCGTACATGGACCATCCGGCGATCTCGGCATAGTAAGGATTGGGAAAGACGCCGATCCTTTTGACGCTTTCGATCTCGACTGCGCGTCCTGACGCAGGGGCCGGCACTGTGTATTCAAATGTATCCGCCGGCGAAAGGGGGCCAGGCGACATGGAGATGCCCAACATGACGCTCCCTTCAACAATAAGCGGCTCTTCTCCCGTTTGTGCGAGTCGTTGTGCCGACGCCACAACTGTACCTTTCGTTCGATTCTCCAGAGACCAGACCAGCGAGTCTGTCACCGAAGGCTGAAATGTGATACGATAGGTATCCCCCGTCCCCTCGAGCGGATCGATCACTCCGGGAATGACGGTTCCAGTCCCATTCCCCGCAACATGCCGGACGGCAAGCGTATCGCCGTACGATTGCGATGGCTGCAACCCAAACGGGATCCTGGGCTTGACTTTGAAGATGACGGGCTCGGATTCAAGGCTGACCGGATAGGCGACCGATGCCGTTGAGACGTTGTATGCGGTCACGGCGAAGTCATATTCTTGACCATTCGCCAAGGCTGTGTTCGAGGCGCCAGCCCTTTCGGCGAGTTTGTCCTGGGTGATGTTCAGAGTCCTTTTCACGCCGGCATTGACACCGGCTTGCAGAAGAACGGGGATCACCAAGCCGGACGTATGATCGAAGCGGTCTTCGACGATGTCGCCCACGCTGTTCACACGGTCAAACGTAGCAATGCGAACGCCGTCGGAAAGGGCTGAATGTTCCGAGGGGAGTTGATAGACCGTGTAGCCTTCAAATGCATACCTGCCGGCGATCACTTTGTCCTCCGTTGCATGCACGGCCCTCGCATTCGATCCCCACTCGAGGAAGATCGTTCGGTCATATTCCACGGCCCGTACTGCCGGTGTGTCTGGCGGGATGGGAACCTGGAACTCGCGGTCGAAGATCCCTTGCATTACCCTATCGTTAGCGCGCATGGCGCTAATGCTTGAGACGCGATCGCTTCCCAATCCAAGAACGACGCCGACATAGAGTTCCTGTGTGTCACCGGGAGCGAGCCGGAAAGGACCGGTACTGATCACAAACCGTCGATCGCCCGGTGAAGGTGAGTACGTCGTCCCCATACCGTCGAGCCAACCCGAATGAAATACCGGATCTCCAGACACAGGATAGAATGAAGGGCCAACCTCAACGGGATAGGACTGGTATGTATCGGCTGAAGAAATTGATGGGAGATCCGCATACCCCCTCAAACTCTTCCACCACAAACCAGTGACCGCCGAATATCCCTCTGGTGCTTCAAAAAATGATCGCTGGATCAAGAAAGAAGTCATGGAAAGATTGCGAACATCTTTCCGAAATCTCAGCCCGACAATTCCAGAATCTCCGGCAGCAGGCACTGTTGGCCCGGCTAGAATGTCGTATGCGACAGCTGGTGGAGGCAGACCAAACCCGGCGTACTCTCCGTCACTTTGATTCGCATTATAGGCGTATCCCATATGGCGTACCGTGTCACATCCTACGACATCGTCTCCTGCATTGCCGAGATCTGCATCTGACCATTGGGCGATATACATGCTGTCGACCCAAAACGCTCCGAGTTGATCGCCGGATGCATCAGAGGTATCGACTCCTCCCTTGTTGATCAGTCGGTGACGTTGAAAATAGAAGTCTCTGTTTGAGCTCCCCTCCTTGTATGCCCAAACAGTTTTTTGAACTTCGAGCCCGAGCGGCAAAGATCCTGCAAACGATATGCTTTCATAGACATCCAAGTCATTGTATACCGTCCACAGGACCTGGTCGGCCGGAAGCGACAGGTCGGCTCCGGCAATGCCAGGTTCATCGTAGTTTCCGGCGATAAGGCTGTCGACGGTGAAGAGCGGACCAGCATTGGGATCGGTATTGAATGCGGGGGGCGGATCAAACACGCCATCACGATTTCTGTCAATGAACGGAGCCCCTTTGTGAACGGGCCATTCCAGCCAATCCTTGGTGTATTGTGCTGTCACCTGAGCCATCATCGTTTCTGTTGGAAACTCACTCCGTAATTCGTTCACCGCTTGGGCGTCGTATGCCAGATCTGAACTCGAAAGCGAGGCATAGTCTCTTCGTATGCGATAGACGCGAACGTCGGGTGCATCGATGTTTTCGGGTGTTGCACCCGCCCCAAAGCCGATCACAGCTCCCGCTCGCGTACCGATGCCGTATGTGCCTCCTCCTACCCGAACATTTTGATTGTATTGCGACGAAGAATACGGGACGGAACATGCCGAATCGCGGAACATCTTCCCTCCCCAGACAATGCCGTCCTGGTAGATCGCCGATCCTGTTTTGGCGGGGAAGGTCAGTCCGTCGTCTCCCCCGGGCGAATGATTCGAATGTCCGTCGCTGCGCATCCACGAAGTCAAATTATTGATCGAGAGGACGGCGTACCTGAGTGTGGCGGTGGATTTCATCTCGCGCTCTGCTGCGCGGACGTCAGGTTTGGTACGGAGTTGCCCCTGCGCAATTATGGAAAGCAGTATCGTGAGCAACACTATGTCGATTACTCGAAGCATTTCAGCCGCGCTGTGAAGGAAACTTATGACGATCACATACGAATCCTGACTCCGAATTGCAGTTGTCGCGGTTGGCCAAACAGGTCGTTTCCCGTTGCTTGGATATAGGCCCAGCGGTTGGAAGAATTCAGCTGTCTGTAAAAATCTTCATAACCGGCAAATTTTTCGTACGACTCTTCGTACAGACTCGTGAGCCAACCATCCGAGGTTGGCGATCCTGTCGTCGGATAGACATTTATGACATTCTTCGTGTTCAGGATATTCTTTGCGAGGGCGAAGACCGTGGCTGTGACGGGTCCCAACTCCACATCGTATGCCAAAGAAAGGTCAATGGTGCCGATCCACGGAGTTCGAGAAGCTTTCAGAGGTTCCACCCGACTCTGTGTACCGGCATTCTGCAATGACTTGACGCCGACGTTCCATGCGGTCGAACTGCAACCGCACGAGATAAAATCTTCTATTTCCTTTGTGAAAGGCACGCCGGAGAGAGCTGCGGCAATGATCTTAAGCTCAATACCTTCTGCTACGGATCCTTCGGGTCCCACATAATGTAGTTGCGCCTGTACTTGAACCTCACGTTGGTAGTCAAGCGGTAGCATGATTGCAGGAAGAAGCATATTCTCCCCCATCAGTTCCTGTTGGTTGGAACGTGGTGCTGAGCCGTTTCCCACCTGTCGCGAGAATCCAATACTCAAGTCAAGTGTTGCTCCGAAATTCGTGTGTGTCTGAAGCCTCAGATCCAGTCCCATGCTTTTGCTTTCGCCGGAATTTACCCACGAGGGATATGGTCGGAGCAGTGGATGAAGCGTCACAAGTCCGAGGCGGACCTGATTCTTCATGTGCTTGAAATGAACGCGGGATGTAATACTGAAGACATCGTTCAGGTTCCAGTCCAATCCGGCTTCCGTATGCTGCGTCCGCGAAGCCTTTACGGGGAACGACAGGACATTCGTTCCATAGTTATTCGATGTCCGGGAATCTTCATTGAGAAGGCCGGACAAAACGAGATTGTCGTGTTGAACCTGGTTCTGCGGCAATATGTTCGTGTATGAGCCGCTTGCGGCAAACAGTCGGAACCGATCAACTCGAATTTCAATGCTTCCTCGTGGCAGAAAGTAGACTTCAACCGTCGACGAATGGAACTTACTCTCGTTGATGAAGATGTAGTAATACCAAGGGTCAAGATAGTAGAGAGGACCAAGCATACCGTCGCTGTTGGGTTGGTCACCCGGATCCCACGTCGGGATATTGTTCGAGATCCATTGAGTCCGGAAGCCGAACCGCAATGTCATCGCGTCATCCACAATGCGATTATCGACGTCCACCGCCGCGAACGACGGCCGTCGCGGTGCATCAAAACCGTCGTCGAGCTCATTCCCTTCCACGGAGTATCCGATATTTCCGCCAAATCCCTGATATGTCAAGAACCCGTATTGTTTCCAATGAGCCCGCTTGTCAATTTCCGATGTAAACGTTCGATCGTTGTCGCCGTCTTTATCAGTGTCGAGATACGACCTGAGGCTTGAGATATTTAAGACGGAGAATTTGCGAAGCGTCCACCATTCGGTTTCACCGCGCAGGGTAACGTCCCACGCGGGAGTCATGCGTATTTCGGCACCGCTTGAGATCGCCCTTCTGTTCTGTCGTTCTTTCCAAAATGAGTTGTTGGGGGTCGATGGGTCGTTGAACACGAAATTGTGGATGGTCGACCACGGATCGGGCGGAGTGTATCGCGACCTGAAGCCGGTGTATCCAACGGAAGCATTGGCGGCGCTGTCCGGAAAGATCTGCCAGTTGTCGCCGAAATCGGGGTCACGGAGACCGGCCTGGCGATCGTAGACCGAGACCTGAACGTTCAACTTCACTGATTCGCTCAATCGATGCGAACCTTCCACTGCGACGAACGTTGCTGATGTGCGAATCGTTGGGATGCGATCGAGCCGAAAGAAGTTCGTTACAGCCCCGGGCCAATCGACGTCCTTTCGATCTTCCGTCGACACATTTCCGAAGACACGAACGGCAGGACCAAAGGCGGCTGATCGGAGATTGAACTGCACGATACTTCGCCCGGAGGACTGTCCCGGGATCGCGTTTCGGTCCACCACAAACGGACCGGGCAATGGAACGCCAGCCGCCCGATTATACCATTGGCTATACTCATCCGACACAAGGTCGTTTCTCATCGGTTCGAGATACATGGGAAAGCGATTCGACTCGTGCGAGAACTCGGCCGCAATGAAAACGTCCGATTCCAGCGGCAGTGGTCCGCCAAGCGTCATGACGGCACCAGAAGTTCCAAACGAGGACGTGCGGAAGAATTGCTCTCCTGCGCGGGCAAACCTGTCGGAAAAGTAAGCCGCCTCGACCGACCACCGCTCTCCGCCGTTGCGAAGCTCCATGTCGATCACTCCGCCCCCGGAAGCGCCGAGGGTTGGTCCGTAGGCACCGTTGTGGGCCGTTACGTTTTCCAGCATCTCCGGAAGGAATGGAATGCCGGGAGTGTTCGACCATCTGTTCAGTATAGAAATGCCGCCGAATCTGTACTCTAGCTCGCCTTCGCGGCTGCCCCGTGCATAGAGTCTGTTGTTCACGGTTGCGATGCCGGGAACCAGAGAGAGCAGTGACGTGAGCGACCGGTCGGGCTGCATGCGGATGTCGAACCTGGTGAATCGTTCAGATGACCACGGTGTCGAGGCGTCAGCGGTGACGGAGTCCGGCGGCGATTCCTGTGCGCTAATACGCGCAGTGATGAGCAAAAGAAGAAACGTCCCTCGAGAGAAGATTTTCATTGTCTGAATCCCCTAGAAAAGCTTTTACTGCCAGCTACGTGTCGTATAATGTGCCGATTGCTCTGTTGGCATGCCATGCATATCGACAGTTCTTTTGCATGTGCTCTTCCCAAAAATGAAACTGCTTTCCGAAACTTCTTTCGTTGTTCTTCAACTTCCCCCCTCCCGCATCCCCGACTCTATGATCCCCCCCGTTCACAGAGCCAGGGTGCGGGCTGTTTAAAAAGATCCAGCCGCAAGAAGTCGCAAAAAGGCCCTCGACTACGCTCGGGCCAAGGCGCAGAGAGCGCAAAATCCCTTTGCGTCCTTTGCCCGCCCTCGGGCGAGGCCGGGGCGCATTTTTGCGGCTAAGGTTTTGCTTGATCGGAGTTCGAGATTCGGAAACGACAAGGACCCCGCGTTCCGCAGGTACCAGGACAGCACTCGGCGGACCGCTCTGAGGATGGAGCTGTGAAGAAGCGCTCATATCGAGCGCCGAAAACGGTGGTTCGCGCAGCATAGCGGAGTTCTCCGTGTGGGAGCGGACACTCCTTACTCTCTCCCGAATTGCCGGACAAAGCCGGCAGCGGTAGGGAGCCTATGCGTCAAGACCGTGTGATCGGTACCCGAACCGTGACGTGCGTCCGGAACGAATACACCACACCCTTCCCGATATGAGCAACGGCGTGCTTCATGGGTGCACGATGCCACCACCCCATACAGCATCAGCCGATGGGATTCAGCGGAAAGGTCCGATGTGGTTCACGCAAATGGCGGGTGAACTGAGAAAGGCAGGCTCAACGAGCGATAGGCTCCCTCCTCTGTCGGTGGACGTATGTGATCGTGATCTTCATGATCGACTGATCTCCTTCGTCTGCAGTACAATGGTAAGCACGCCGACAATCTTTGTCAAGAGTTCGAACAAAGTTTTTTTACTTGCCCCCTTCGGGCCATGCTACGCCGAGCATGCGTTCGTATGATGCCTTTTGCGTTGCGGTCGGATTCTCAATTCTTGTAACTGTGTACGAAGGTATCGCCTGCATCAAGAGCTTCACGTGAATTGTTCTCAAGCGATCGTCCCGAAATACCGTAAGCTCCACTTCGTCTCCAGCCTTCATGTCGCCAACGCGGGCAATGACATCCTGTGTTCGCACGCGATATCCGTTGAGCGCTACGATCTCGTCGCTCACATCGAGTCCGGCAGCGGCCCCTGCGCCTCCGGCGAAGACGCGGAAAATGCGCGGACGGTCGCCGGCATCGGACATCTGCACTCCGAGTGAAGGACGCACGTCGTCTTTCGGCTTCAACACAAGTCCGGCAACGCTCAACGCGTCTTCCCACGGCAGAGGTTCCGTCCCGTAAATATGTTTCGCAAAGAATTCCTTGAACGATCCTCCTCCGAAGTCCTCACATGTGGACCGGAGGTCTTCAACGGTATATCCCCTTTTCCCGAGCGGGAACTTCTCAAACATCGACCGGAGCACATCGTCCATCGACTTCTTGCCCCCCGTCCGTTTAAGCAATTCCAGGTTAAGCACGGCTGTCACCTGTGAACCTGCACTATAATAATCGGCCTCAGTATTATACGACTGTTGAGTATTCCTCCAATATTTTACCCATGCGTCGAAAGAAGATTCCGTGACCGATTGCATCCGGTTGCCGGGTCGTTGACGGTTGTCGCGCACCATGCCTGCGAGCTCGCCGAGGATCTCGTCCGCGGATAGCATACCGGCCCTGAGCATGATGATGCCGCCGTAGAAATCCGTACCGCCTTCCGCCAGCCAGAGTTCCTGGGTGTAGTTCTCTTTGGAGAAATCGTACGGCGTGATCCCGGCGGGACGCAGCTGTTTTACATTCCACGTGTGAAAGTACTCATGCGACACGAGTCCAAGAAATCCCTTGTACGAATCCGGATTCTTGAACGTGAACGGCCGGGTCCCCATGATTGTGGAGTTGATATGCTCTGTTCCTCCTCCTGCCGACGGACTCACGTGAAGCATGAAGATAAACTTCTGATACGGCAATCGTCCCCACAACTCCTTGTTGGCCTTGACGATCTTCCGTCCATCCTCGATGAGCTTTTGCGCATCATAGTTCCCTTCCCCAAAGATCATCCAGATATGCTTCACCCCTTCGGCATCGAATTCAATATCCTTATGGTTTCCGACCTCGATTGGACAATCCGCAAAGTATTCGAAGCTGGGGGCGGAAAACTCGTTCTTCTTGCCGGGGACAGCATCGAGTCCAGTGGTGACATGCCACGTTCCGTACGGTTTAACGGTCAACGTCAATGGCTGCGCCTGATGTTTCGGAGAATACATGAAGGCCGACGCGGGATCGACGAAGGCATGCTCGTCGTTCAGGCCGCGTGTGCGCATGTTGAATTCGTTCGCGTAGACCTTGTACTTCGCCGTGACTCCTGTCGCGGAACCTTTCGAAAGCCGCCAGGTTTGCTTGTCCGTCTTCTCCCACGCGATCGCCTTGCCCGCTCCGTCCATAGCTGAGAAGTCAACGACGCCGCCTGCGAAATCGAAGATCATATACCGTCCCGTGCGCCATGCGGGCATCTGAATGTCGACGGTCTGCTCGGACGATGCAAGGCCGGTCAACGAGAATTCAACTTCGAGAAAATGACTGGGGGGATTCGACATCCCAAGTGTGTAATGGATGATGGGTTGCGCATTCGCGGACATGACGGCGATGAGAAGAAGTGGGACAATACGGAGAAGATGGCGCATGAAGACTCCTGGATTGAATAATGAAGAGCCTGAGAGTGTGCCCAGCCCCTCGACCCTTCGGTAAACTCAGGGCTAAAGTGCTGAGTACTGAGTGCTGAGAAAGCGGTATTCTGCAATACGCTGGGAGATGACTGTTGTCTGATGGAATCTCGTTCTCCGGCTCCCTATTTTGTGTGATCGTTAGGGCTTATGCATTGCCATGACTTCGGCCGGGGAGAATTTCACGAGCTTGACAGCGCGCGCTGTCTGCCGGCTGTTGCTGGGAACAACGAGCATAGCCTCTTTTGCGGAATCGGCTTCGACAATCGCCCATCCGCAATGTTCGCCCCCCTTGCATCCCCAGTCGAAGTGGGTGATGAATCCCGCTGCCTCAATGGCGACGATCGCTCGTTTGCAGTCAGCTTCGATGTGTGGCGAGATCACCAAGTACCTGTCCATGCTTCCTCCTATCGTGGCCCATAGTTCTTCTGAATGTAACACTCTCTGACATGTTTCGCATGGAAAATGAGCGATGAATCCCTCCGTTCGGGTAAAAATTTGCTGCATTTCCTCAGTGAATGAGGCCGAGTTGGCAATCCGTGCCGGCGCGGATGCCATCGGTCTCGTTTCCGCAATGCCGAGCGGACCGGGCCCAATCGAGGAAGATCTCATTGCGGAAATCGCACGAACGGTGCCGCCGGGCGTCGCGACGTTCCTCCTGACGAGCAAGATCGATGCAGAAGAGATCGTCGAGCAACATCATCGGTGTCGGACGACCGCACTGCAGCTTGTCGATTTACTGCCTTCGGGCTCGCATCGCAGACTTCGTACAGCACTCCCGGGCATCAAACTCGTGCAAGTTATTCATGTGGCAGGAGAAGAATCTCTGCGACAGGCCCTGGACATCGCCCAAGAAGTCGATGTCTTATTGCTCGATTCAGGTCGGCCAAATGCCGCAGTGCGGGAATTGGGTGGAACGGGGCGCGTGCATGATTGGAGCGTCAGCAAGAAGATCGTGGAGTCGTGCAAGGTGCCGGTCTATCTCGCCGGCGGGTTGCGGCCGGAGAACGTCGCCGAGGCCATCCGCACTGTGCGGCCATTCGGCGTGGACGTCTGTTCAGGAGTGCGTGTTGGAGGAAGGCTGAATATCGAGAAGGTGGAGGAGTTCATGAGAAATGCTCTACGACGAGACTTGTTAACCGATTCCCTTTCCCGCAAACTCCCTCGCGGCATCTGAACCGACCCACCGAGCTGCCGAACTTCCAGATGCTGCAAGCCTGCGGGCAACCTTCATCGCCTCTTTTCCCAGCCTTCTATTCCGCTTCCCGATCTGTCGCAGCGCCCAGTTCACCGATTTCTTGACAAAATTTCGCTCGTCAGTTGCCGATCGTTCAATGACCCGAAGATATCGGCGGAATACGGAATCGGCAGCCTCCTTGTCGTGAACGGCCAAAACCGCCATCATCACAAATCCCGCCCGCTTCACGAACTCGGCCTTGCGAACGCACCAACGAACAGCTGCTTCGTGTGCAAACCGCGTCTTCACAAAGAGGTGGAGGCATACTCCGTCGCACACGGCCCAATTGTCGAACTCCCGCACCCATGCATTCATTTGGCGGCGCGTCACGAGTTTTGGGTCGTCTATGAACGCGGCAAGGATACGGGCTTCGAGCCAACCGCTCTTCCACAATTGGTGGGCACGTGCGTGGTCACGGCCGATGTTCTTGGCCAGTAACCGCAATGGCCCCGCTCCGACGCCGAAGGCTTTCTTCGACGTAATGCCGAATCGGGCCATGCCGGCGATGTTTCGTTGCGTGCCGAGCCGGCGGAGTCGCGTGAGAATTATTGGGAGCGATGCGGACATGGAATCGGTGTTCGTGGAATCGTCAATCTATTTCTTGGCGTCATGGCGGTTTATCTTCTATCCTTGGGAAGCACCAGTAGGGCTCGCGTACAGGATTTTACCGCCAAGGCGCCAAGGTCTCAGGTACATCACAACACACCAAGACGGTTTGAGAAGCAAAATCGAAATGAGAATCACGAAATACGAAGGAAGTTCGAAAGATCAGCTGCTGTAGAACCCAACAGAAATCCAAATGTTTAAGGCGTGTCCTTCCAGCTTCTTTCGCATTGCGCATTTCGCATTTCGTATTTCCCGAATCTAACTGCCTTCCGTTGCGTCGTTGCCTGCCCGCTGGACTTCATGCTCTCCACGGTCAGGCGGGCGAGAAATATTCTTTTTCTCAGCTCTTCCCCGCCTCCCGGATCCACTCCAGGTTCTTCTGCGGAATGAACCCGTAATTATAGAAATTGAAATCTCGGATCCCCATCTGTTTCGCCGTAGCCATTCGGCTGAGGAATTCTGATTTGCCGCCGCTTTCCGGAAGTCCCACCTGAAATCCCACAATGACTTCTTCTTTCCCGACCAGTTTTTGCATCGTTCCAAGCGGGTCGCGTAATGCAGGTCCGTCTTTGACATATCCCGGCATCAACACTCCTCCGGTGATGGCGGCAACGCGTCCGGCATCCATGGCGACCATCTCCCGGGCCGTTGCATCGAATGTCGCAAGCGGACGAAGAACGGTCGACCTGCCCTTCACGCTCTCATGCAATTCCTCCGCCAGCGAAACGATGACCGAACGACGCCATTCCTGAAGAGGCCCGAAAAGGTCTTGGGGCAGTTCTTCAAGTGTTTTATACGACGGCGCTATGCCGGCATCGGCAAATACGTCTTCCATTGTTTTGCGAACGAATCGTTGAATAGGAACGAGGTCGACGCGCCCCTGTGAGCGCTTGAAACACGCGGGGCAAAAACAGAGTCCCAGCATGTAGCGATGGGCCCCTGTCAACGCAATTCCTTCCCGCTCATGATGAACTCCGTGGGAGAATCCCTGAAACTGCATCGCTTCCAATTCGATCCTGGCGGCCCCTTGGGATGCAAGATCGCCCACGACAGAGCGCAGATACCGCCGCACAGCATCGTTCGACGGACACAGATTGTGGGGCAACGGATCGCCGAATGCATTGACGCATGCGATGTCAGGATACTTCGTGCCGAGCGGCGTGTTGTGACAGCACACAACCCATGCGTTTAAGCCCAGGCCGTGCCGATCTGCTTCTTTTCTGACCCGCGCGAAATCGTGTCCTTCTTTTACATAAGAATTCACGTTTGGCTTGATGCGTCCGTACAACGAAGCGGTCGGAGTAAAATAGACCGTTCCGTCCTCGAGAAAATAGACCTTCTTCTTTGGATTATGAGGAAGAAGGAATCGTCCAGCGTGGTAGGCTGATGCGAGACTGATGTGCGTCAGTCCATTCTCCTTCATAAGCTCCAACGGTGTGGTGTATCCCTCATCGACGATGTCCCAGAGATAGGTCCACATCGACATGGTGCGGACGGGGTCTGCGGCAGCGAGGCGGTGGAGCAAAGGAGCGGCGGCAGGCAATGCCGCGACGGAGGCGATGAATTGACGACGGTTCATTTCGGTGCTGGATTTTTTATGACGGGTCAAAAATCATGTATGGCCTGCAAACAAGATGGACCGCCCCGCCAAGAGGTGAAACATGGCGGGCAGGCAAGGCGCCAAGGGCTCGTGAATAGCATGTACGCCAAGGACGCCAAGTGAATTAAGAAAATATTTCAACCCCTTGGCATCCTTGGACTCTTGGCGTTTGATCTTTTTCAAATGCAGCTCAGGCCGCGATCAGTCTTAATATGTCCGGAAACGCATCCAAAATAAAATCCGGCTGCAATTCCTCCACTGCATCCCGCGACAAGGCGCCATACGTCACGGCGCACACGCGGATGCCTGCATTGCGGGCACCAAGGATGTCGCTTTTGCTGTCGCCCACGAGAATCGCATGCGCCTCCTGCCAGTTCTGTTTTTGAAGGATCTGATGAATGACATACGGGTCAGGTTTCGGCGGTGTCTCGTCCGTTCCCTGTACGTGAGCAAAGTATTGTCGAAGTCCAAAGTGTTCGAGCACGCGGTTGGCGGTCACAGACGACTTCGTCGTTGCCACAGCCATGCCTATGCCGCGCTCGTAGAGAGCCGCAAGCGTGGCCTCGACGCCGGGAAAGAGCGTCGTCGTATCGAGCGCACGCGGACGATAGTGTGCAATATACATGCGCTTCGCTTCAGAAATGCGTCCGTGCATCTCTGGCGGAAGGAGGTCTACGAAGATCTCCGTTAAAGGACGTCCGATGTGCGGATAAATGTCGTCGACGGAATGACGATGAACGCCGAGTTGCTGCAAAACCCAGAGCTGCGCTTCTGCAATGTCGCGTTTGGAGTCGATGAGTGTGCCGTCGACGTCGAAGAGAAGGTGCCGGATAGATCCTTTCGCCTGACTTTGAGAGCTTTTCTTACCTGATTGCATCATTTCACATTGTTCCCGGCGATTTCGAGCTGTCCTGCCAGTTTTTCCAGCACCCCCGCCGCCCGCGCTATCTCCGCTTCTGCTTCCTTCCAATCTTTCTGCTCAATCGCTTCCCGCACTCCGGGCAACGTCTTGACGCCATACCCGGTGTAAAATCCGGGCGCATAGACCAAATGCCGGAACCACGGGCGTCTCGGTAATCCGCTCGGATGTGTGAGGTCTCGCTCCGCCATTCGCATCATTCTGTTAAGTTCTGTACGCTTTGTCGCGTTGAGACTCCCTTCTTTTTTCGCGGCGTCGAGAGCTTTGTGAAACGCTTCGGACATCGCCTTCAATTCATCGACAGCGTTTTCGAGCGGTGCAAAGTTGACATGGGGCGGTACGTCCTCGCGCTTCGGAGCCACGCTTACTTCTCTGGGGTCGGCAATTGCCGCATACACTCCTTCGTCCAGCTGTTTGTTCCGTTCGCGGATCTCGTCCTGCATGGACTTCAGGAGTTTCTTGAGCTCGTCGACGTACGTTCCGACCGTCGAGGCGAAGCTCCGAAAATCGTACGGCAAAACTTCCGCATCCGCGATGCGCAACACCGCCGTTCCGGCAGTCTGCGCGAGTGCGCATCCATACGCCATGTTGGTGTCGGAGAATGTCGTGTACCATCGCACGTCGTCGTAGATGGAATGGTAGATCCCACCTCCATCTTCGCCGCCATAGCCGAGATTCAGCGCCGACACGCCGAGATGCTGGAGGAATACGGTGTAGTCCGATCCCGAACCGAGAGCACCGATCTTCAGGTTTTCGCTTGATCGCACTTCGGACCTTTCTTCCGCAGTTCGGGCTTCGGAGATCCGGCGTAGTTGCACCCGCTTCCACGCCGACAATCCCGTCTCGGGGTCCGTGATATCCTTCGCCACGCCGTTGATGAACGGCTCCAGCGTATGCGACCCGGCGGCTCCAAAGAATCCACGACCGTTCGAGTCGGTGTTTATATAGAGAACCGCCTTCGCTTTCAACTCGTCCGCATGTGCTTCGGCCCACTCGGTGGATCCGAGAAGTCCCTGTTCTTCGCCGTCCCATGCGCAATACACGAGCGTCCTCTTCGGCTTCCAACCTTCTTTCACCAGCGTGCCGATCGACCGGGCCTCTTCCAGTAATGCAACCATGCCGCTCGTCGGATCTTCAGCGCCATTCACCCAGGCGTCGTGATGATTTCCGCGGATGATCCATTCATCCGGAAACTCCCTTCCGCGCATTGTTGCGATGACGTCATGAATGGGAATGACGTCCCAGTTGAACGCGAGCTTCAGATGTACTTTTGCCGGACCGGGACCGACGCGATACGTGATGCCAAGAGCTCCACGCCAGTTGTCGGGAGCAACGGGACCTTCCAGCGCAGACAACAACGGTTGTGCGTCGCTGTAGGAAACCGGCAGAACGGGAATTTTCGTGAGCAGTCCCGACTGTTCCTTCGTCACTCGCTTCGCATCTTTTGTCGCACCGATGAACGGCGTCAGCGGGTCGCCAGCACGCAGCGGCATGTCCATGACGCTCCCTCGCTGAACGCCATTCTCGTTGCGATACGGTCCGTCTGGATACACAATTCCCTGATAATATCCATCGTCGCGTGGGTCGGAGTAGATGATGCACCCGACCGCTCCCTTTTCTGCCGCAAGCTTCGGCTTGATGCCTCGCCACGATGCGCCGTACCGCGCGATGACGATGCATCCTTTGACAGAAATCCCCAAGCTCTCGAGTTTTTCATAGTCCGCCGGAATGCCGTAGTTGACGTACACAAGAGGCGCAGTGACGTCGCCGTCCGCCGAGTACGCGTTGTATGACGGCAACTGCTCGGATTGCTGGGTGCTCGACGGATCGTTTGCGATCGCCGGCTCCAAGAGTTTCGCTGTGAACTTCACGGGAGCAATGAGCTCGACGATACGTTCCTTGGGCGTCGGAAAGAGGACATGAAACGTTTCGATCTTTGCGTCCCATCCCCACTCCTTGAACCGGGCGAGGATCCATTCCGCGTTGTCGCGGTCGTATTCTGAACCGATATGGTGCGGCCGGGCGGCCAATCTCTCCATATACTGCCGCATCCTTACCTGGTCGGGTAGGGACCTGAACCGAATTTCGGTCTGGTTCTGGGCCGCAAGCGGCGTAACAAGAAGAAGAATGAGGACGAGTCGGTTGGCCATGACAGATACTCCCAATATTGTGATACATCTACACTTCAATGTCGCAATCCGCCATTCCCTTGACGCGATATTGAAGAATATAGAAACTCTTTCAATTCATTGAAAATACTGGGAGTTATGGTTACATTCTCCTCGTTCCGTTCCGGCGGTTCAGCGTTGGGAATCGGACCTTGACCTCATGAATATTGCCGTCTTTGCGTCCGGTGGCGGATCGAATTTCCAGGCAATCCTCGATGCCATCCGCCTGGGCGCTCTTCCCGCCCGCGCGTGTTTATTGTTGAGCAATCTTTCAGATGCCGGCGCACTGAACCTTGCGCGTGAGCGCGGCGTTCCGACGTTGTATTGCAGTCGCAAACACTACGCCTCCGATCAAGCGTTCGCCGATGCGATGCTCTCATCCCTCAGATCGTCTGGGGCGGATTTTATTGCGCTCGCAGGATATTTGAAACGTGTGCCGACGCCGGTCGTTGCGGCATTTCGCGATCGGATCTCGAATATCCACCCCGCTCTGCTGCCGTCGTTCGGCGGCCACGGCATGTTCGGGCATCATGTGCATGAAGCCGTCATCGCGTCGGGGGCAAAAGTGTCGGGGGCGACAGTCCATCTGGTCGACGAAGAGTACGACCGGGGGCCGATCGTCGCTCAGCGATGTGTGCCCGTGTTGCCGAACGACACTCCCGATACGCTGGCAGAGCGCGTGCTTGTGATCGAACATGAGTTGTATCCCATGACCTTAAAAGCTTTTTCCGAAGGGCGCGTCCGCATCGACGGACGCCGTGCCTGGATCGCAGTGTGACCGATACCGGCTCTAACGGCAGTTCCTCGAAATCAGAAAAACGCGAGGCGGCATCTCTCTTGATGATCCGCCGCGCGTTGATCTCTGTCTCGGACAAGCGGAGTATTGTCGATCTTGCCCGCTCGCTTCACGACATGGGCGTCGAGATCGTGTCGACGGGGGGGACGTTCAAAGAGATCTCCAACGCCGGCGTTCCCGTTACGAACATCACCCAAGTGACCGGTTTTCCGGAGATCCTGGATGGACGCGTCAAGTCGCTCCATCCTAACATCCATGCCGGCATTCTGGCCGACATGAGCAAGGAGCAACATAAAGCTCAGCTGGCCGAGCACGGCATTCAACCGATCGACCTTGTCGTCGTCAACCTGTATCCGTTCGAGCAAACGATCGCTCAGGAGAACATACGGCTGGACGACGCCATCGAGCAGATCGACATCGGCGGTCCGGCCATGGTCCGTGCTGCAGCGAAGAATTTTCGCCACACTGCCGTCGTCGTCAATCCGGACATCTACGGCGTGCTGCTGGAAGAAATGAAGGAAAACGGGGGAGGCGTGACGGCACAGACGCGCTACTTGTTGGCAGTGCGGGCCTTTCAGCATATGGCGCATTACGACGCTACGATCGCCGGATATCTTGGAGAGCAGACGTCGCAGAGTGCCATGCCGGACGTTGTGTCTCTCTCCGCGCGGAAAGCTCAGGCGTTGAGGTATGGGGAGAATCCGCATCAGGCGGCGGCGCTCTACGGAAAGTTCCCGGAGAGATTTGTTAAACTCCATGGGAAGGAACTTTCCTACAATAATATTCTTGACATCAATGCGGCGTCGCTTCTGTGCGCCGAGTTCAACGACCCGACGGTCGTCATTGTCAAGCACAACAATCCGTGCGGCGCGGCGTCGGCATCATCGTTGACAGAAGCCTACCAGCATGCGCTCGCGACGGACACGACCTCCGCGTTCGGCGGCATCGTCTGCGTCAACCGGACCCTCGACAGGCCAACGGCGGAATCGATCAACGAGATCTTTACGGAGGTCATCATCGCTCCCGATTTTGCGCCAGGCGTGCTGGAGTTCCTGACGCGGAAAAAGGACCGCAGGATCATGCGTCAAGCCGTGAATCTTCGAACTCTGCGGGAACTCGATATTCGGAGCATTTCCGGAGGGTTTCTCGTTCAGGACCCCGACCAACATAGGATCCACGGGGAGGACTTGCGGGTCGTCACGAAACGCCAACCGACGGATGACGAAATTCCGGCCCTCATGTTTGCCTGGAACGTTGCCAAACATGTGAAGTCCAACGCGATCGTGTACGCGCGCGGGACGCGGACGCTGGGAATCGGAGCCGGACAGATGTCGCGGGTCGATTCCTCACGCATTGCCGCGGAGAAAGCGAAGGCGGCGGGTTTTGACCTTGGCAGTTGCGTAGTCGCCTCGGACGCGTTCTTTCCGTTTCCGGACGGCCTCTTGGAAGCCGTCAAGGTGGGGGCAACCGCGGTTATTCAGCCCGGCGGCTCGGTGCGCGATGGGGAAGTCATCGCTGCTGCAGATGAGCATGGTGTGGCAATGGTGTTCACGGGCGTGCGGCACTTCCGACACTGATAAGCACCGATGAAAGTCTCGCTGGACTTCTTTTGGGAGAATTTAACCGCGAATCCACGCGAATACACGCTAATGAGAAGTGATTTTTTTGAGCGCTTTTCTATTGACCATTCACGATTCACTATTTACCCCAATTCTTATTCGTGTTCATTCGCGGTTGATCTTTACACTGATGACGATCTGATTCTCACCTTACTTCCATAGCATTACGCAGCATGGGCCTTCTGAATCTCTTTTCCGCCGACCTTGCCATCGATCTGGGGACTGCCAACACGGTCATCTGGATGAAGGGCAAGGGGATCATTCTCAACGAACCGTCCATCGTGGCGTTCGACCGGAACACCAAACGCATCATCGCCATCGGCAACGAAGCGAAAGAGATGCTCGGCCGCACGCACAAGGACATCCGCACCATCCGCCCGATGAAGGACGGCGTGATCGCCGACTTTGAGATTGCAGAGGGAATGCTGCGCGAATTCATCAAGAAGATCAGCGTCGGATGGGTGCCTTCGCGGAGGATCGTCGTCTCCGTCCCCTCAGGCATTACGGAAGTGGAGAAGCGGGCCGTCCGCGATTCCGCCGAACACGCCGGCGCCAAAGAAGTGCACCTGCTTGCCGAACCCATGGCGGCCGCGCTTGGCGTCAATCTGGATGTGGACGCTCCTGTCGGCAATATGATCGTCGACATCGGCGGCGGTACGACGGAGATCGCCGTCATCGCCCTCTCCGGCATCGTGAACGAAGAGTCGCGCCGCGTCGCCGGCGACGAAATGAACAACGCCATCATTCAGTTCTTCAAGCGGAACCACAACATCCTGATCGGCGAACGGACGGCCGAAGCAATCAAATGCGAGGTCGGTTCTGCCATGCCGCTCAAAGAAGAGATCACCATTCAGGTCAAGGGGCGGGACCTGGTCAACGGCGTGCCGAAAACGACCGAGGTCTCGTCCGTTGAGATCCGCGAAGCGCTGAACGAGCCGATCTCCCAGATCGTGGAAGGTGTGAAGCTGACGCTGGAGAGGACACCACCGGAACTTTCCGCCGATATCCTCGACCGCGGCATCATGCTGACCGGCGGCGGTGCTCTTCTGAAAGGACTGGACGAGCGGCTACGATTGGAGACCAACCTGCCGGTACACGTCGCGGAAGATCCGCTCACCGCTGTCGTTCGCGGAACAGGAAAGGTGCTGGAGAATTTGGAACACTATGCGAAAGTGTTGCTGAAGGGAAGAAGGTACTGATCGTCGATCGTCGATTGTCGATTTTCAATTTTCGATTGGCGATAGCGACCGCCGAATATCAATTGACAATTGTTGAATGTCGGAAAGCGCCGCAGCTTTACACTGAGAGTCGACAATCGTCAATCGAACATTGACAATTTCGCATTCCCCTCCCCCATGCTTCAACGACTGTACGACCTCCTCTACATCTTCAAGGACTACGTTGTCCTCGTGATCTGCGTTGTGCTCTCCCTCATCTTCCTTGCGCTCAACGATAACGCACAGGTCAAACGCATCCGCACGATAGCCACGGTAGTGTTCGGGTCGGTGCAGAACAGCCTCCGATTCGCGACCTCCTACGTTGGACTGAGGGAAGAAAACGCTTTACTACGGCGCGTGAACGTTGAGCTTGCTGATGAGGCAACGCAATTGCGCGAAGCGCGCCTCGAAAATTACAGACTACGTTCGTTGTTGGGGCTGAAGCAGCGCTCGTCCTACCGACTCATCGCCGCCGAAGTAGTCGGAAAATCTCTGACATTGCAGCGGAACACTCTTACGCTCAACGTTGGGCGGACGGACGGCGTCGATGCGCTCATGCCGGTAGTGAGCGACGCCGGTTTGGTGGGAGTGGTGACCGCTGTTGCCGACAGGTATGCCACCGTGAACATCGTTCTCAACACGGAGTTCCGGGCTAGTGCGAGGATTCAGAGGAGCCGGGTCGACGGTATTTTAGGATGGAATGGCGCGACGCTGCAATTGAGAAACATTGCCAAGACAATGGATGTCATGGCGGGAGACGTCGTTCAAACCTCAGCTTTCAGCAACACATTTCCCGAGGATATTCGCATCGGCATCGTCAGTTCGGTCGAAGGTTATCCGGGGGCTTTATTCAAGGACGTGACGGTCACACCGGGCGTGGATTTTGTAAGATTGGAAGAGGTGTTTGTTCTGGTCTACAAAGCCGACAGCACGAGAACAGAACTGGAGAACCGGAGCCTACGCTGATGGAATTCCGCGTCAAATCCTGGATGACCGCTCTCGCGTTGTTCCTGGTGCAGATCACGTTTGTTCCACTCATCAGCGTTGGCGGATTCACGCCAGACCTGCTGATTCCCTGGCTCTTGTACGTCGGCATTCGTCAGGGACAAATGGAAGCGACACTGAGCGGTTTTGCAATCGGCCTTGTACAGGATGCGGCCACATCCCAGTTCTTTGGGCTCGCGGCTCTGGCGAAGTGCTCGGCCGGTTTCGCGTCGGGTTACTTCTTCAACGAAAACACTGCCGAACAAACGCTCGGGTCGTACCGTTTCCTGCTGGCAATCCTCATAATCAGCCTCGTCCATAACGTCATTTATTACGGCATTTTCTTTCAGGGTATGGACCAGTCCGTCTTCATGGCGACGCTTCGGACCGGAATCGGCACGGCGATCTACACGGGCGTGATAGGCATTCTGCCGATGTTTGCCTTCTCACAGAAATATCATACGAGCTGGGCGCAATGATCGGCGGCGAAGAACTCGGCTCCCCGTACCGGCGGACGGCACTCAACGTCATCCTTTCCATTCTTTTTGTTGTGCTCGTGTTCCGGCTGGTACAGCTCCAGGTGGTGTATCACGAGGAGCTCGGCCGCAAATCCGAGGAGAACAGGATCCGGACGATCATCAAGGAGCCGGTGCGCGGGTACATGTACGACCGAAACGGCCGGCTCGTTGTCGACGTCGGCCCGTCGTTTTCCGTGTTCGTTACCCCCGCTGAATTCGACACCTCGAAGCTTCCCCTGCTCTCCTCGTTGCTCCGTGAGGATGAACATACCATCCGCGAACGCATCACCAAGGGACGGATACGTTCCGCATTCTCACCCATCCGTGTGGTCCGAGATGTCGACTTCGCATCTCTCGCCGCCGTCGAAGAACGGGTGTTCGTGCTCCCCGGCGTTACGTATGACGTGGAATCGAAACGCGTCTACCATGACGGTGTCCGCGCAGCCCATCTGTTCGGCTACTGTAAGGAGATCTCTGACGCTCAATTGGCCCGTACCGGAACTGTGTATCAGCAGGGGGACATTGTCGGATCGACCGGTCTCGAAGCTTCGTATGAGACGTTCCTCCGGGGTCAGAAGGGCTACGAGTTTATCTCCGTGAATTCCAAGGGGCAGGTGATCGGACCGCTCGAGGGGGGCGACCGCAATGTGCTTCCCCGCGAAGGATTCGACCTCCTGCTGACTGCTGACATCGGCGTGCAGGCGTTCGCTGAATCGTTGATGACCGGAAAGCAAGGAGCGATCGTCGCCCTCGACCCGAACACCGGAGGCATTCTCGCCCTCGTTAGCAAACCCGATTTCGACCCCTCGACATTCAGCGGCGTAACGCCCGCGTCCGTCTGGTTTCAGCTCAATACCGACACATCGAAACCGCTGTTTAACCGTGCGACAATGACACGGTATCCGCCGGGATCGACGTTGAAAATGCTGATCGCGCTTGCGGGTTTGCAGGAAGGGATCATCGACGACGATTACACCATCAATTGCACGGGCGGATACCGATTCGGGAACCGGGTGTTCAAAGACCTGCATGTCCACGGGAAGACCGAAGTCATCGCCTCCATTCAGAAGTCGTGCAACGTCTTCTATTATTCGCTTGTGATGAAGCTCGGCTTGAAGAAGTTCTCGGAATATTCTCATCTCTTCGGGTTTGGCCAACCGACCGGGATCGATGTGGGAGAGGAAACATCGGGGCTTGTACCGAGCGAAGAATATTACGACCGCGTTTACGGGAAAGGAAAGTGGACGCAGGGAAATGTCGTCAGTCTCGGCATTGGTCAGGGAGAGTTTGGCGTGTCGCCGCTGCAGATGGCCCGCTACATCGCTGCGATTGCCAACGGAGGCACGCTTTGGCAGCCGCACGCGGTGTCGGGCATTCAGAATAAGCAGATCAACCGGATGAATGAAGTCGTGCCGTCCTCGAAACAGGTCGGCATCGACCCGCGCTACCTGGCGATTGTGCAGGAAGGGTTGCGGCGGTGCGTCATGGAGCCGGGGGGAACTGCGGGTCTCGCGCGCATTCCGGGAATCCCCGTAGCCGGCAAGACGGGCACGTCCCAGAATCCTCACGGCGAAGACCATGCATGGTTCGTTGGATACGCGCCTGCCGACACGCCCAAGGTAGCTATCGCCGTGCTCGTTGAGAATGCCGGATTTGGCGGAACAATTGCTGCACCCATCGCCGGGTATGTGATGGAGCACTATTTGAAGGGACACGTCGATAGACCAGTGTGGTTACCGAGGATAAAGAAGTCTACCGTGGATTCAGTGAAGAGCGTGGCGTCATTGGGGAGAAAGCCTCGTGAGTAGGGAGTATGGAGAAAGCTGTGGGCAGAAGGTTTGTCGGGGAGAGTTCGGTGCTGATTACTGAGTGTGATGAAAGATGATGGCCTATCGGTCGCCTTCTCGTTTGGCAGGTTTGGAATGTTTGGCTCGTTTGGCATGTTTGGATCGTTTGGCTCGTTTGGCATGTTTAGTGGTCCCGCCACACAGCGGCGGGATTCGCAAATCGACATGTAGTTAGCACACAACGCTAACTCCAGTCGATTTGGAATTTGGCCCGTTTGACTTGTTTCATTGACCCTCATTTATGAACTCATTCAAAGAATATTTCGACCTTCGCATCTTCATCGCCGCGTTGGCGCTCGTGGGGATTGGATTGTTGTCGATCTATTCTGCGACGTTCGACATCAACAACTCGTTCCCGCGGCAGGCCATATTCGCCGGGGTCGGGTTCGTGGCGATGATCGCGAGTTTCGTCATTCCCCTCAAGACCATCCAGCGGCTTGCCGGAGCGTTCTATGTCTTCATCATCGCCGTCCTGGTGTTTGTGCTCATCGTCGGCGCGACCAAAAAGGGGGCGAAGTCCTGGTTTGCCGTCGGAACACTCGGTGGACAACCATCAGAATTTGCGAAGATTGCGACCGTCATGGCATTGGCCGCCTGGTTCTCACGCCCTGAAGTTTCGATCGCCCGGCTGAAAGACTTTCTCGTAGGAGTCGGCATCTTTCTCCTCCCCATGGGCCTGATCCTCGCGCAACCGGACCTTGGAACGACGATCGTGTTTTTTGGAACGCTGCTTCCCATGCTGTACTGGATCGGCGCATCGAATTTCATTCTCGTATCCGTGCTTCTCCCCATACTCGTCGCGGCAGGAGCGTTGTTCGGCACGGGAGAATTTCTCGTCGCCGTTGCGCTGAGCGCTCTTGTGCTATATCTCCTGCGCAGCAACAATTTTGCGGCTGCAATCGCATTCGGCGTAACGATAGCCATCGGACTGAGCGTGCAGATCGTCTATGATCGCCTTGCTCCATACCAGCAGCGCCGAATCGCCACATTCCTCGACCCGAATGCCGACCCGCTTGGGGCGGGGTACAACGTCTTGCAATCCAAGATCGCTATAGGGTCGGGGGGATTGTTCGGCAAGGGATATTTGCACGGAACGCAGACTCAGTTAAATTACATTCCGGAACAATGGACCGACTTCATCTTTTGCGTGCCGGGAGAAGAATTCGGGTTCCTCGGCGGCGTTCTTGTGCTCGGATTGTTTGCGCTGATGTTGTTCAGCGCATTACGAACGGCTGGCCAGTCGCGCAACCGTTTTGGGAGCATACTCGCCGTCGGCATTGCGAGCGTGTTGGCGGTCCACATTCTCATTAATGTGGGAATGGCGATGGCCATTCTTCCGGTCATCGGCATACCGTTGCCGTTCCTTTCGTACGGAGGTTCGGCCCTGGTTGCGGACATGATGATGGCGGGATTGCTGATGAACGTATATGCGCATAGAAAAGAG
>MHAK01000087.1 GCA_001802945.1 Ignavibacteria bacterium RIFCSPLOWO2_12_FULL_56_21
ATCATCCATGGAAGCCACCACGATTTCGCCCGGTTTGAGGACCACACCCTGACCGAATTTTTCCCGTAATCGCTCGCGCATTTGGATCAGATTGGTGACACGGGTGAGAAGTTCCTTCGCATCGAACGGCTTCACCAGATAATCGTCCGCACCCGTTTGAAGGCCTTCTATTTTGTCCGATCGATCGCCGAGGGCAGTCAGGAGAATTATCGGAATGTGGCTCGTTCTCTCGTCGGCCTTGAGCCTGCGACAAAGCTCATAGCCATTCATTTCTGGCATCATGACATCCGAGACGACGAGTTCCGGTATCCTGTCTTGCGCAAGCGACAATGCCTGACGGCCGGTCGCCGCCTCGACGATTTCGTATTCAGTTTCCAGCCTCGAACGAATGTATCTTCGTGCGTCCTCGTTATCCTCCACCACCAGCACGATCGGCCGTTCAGCGTGTTCACCGTTCGGGGTCCGCGCCGGAACAGCGCACTCCGTTTCCTCTGCTCTTCGCCCTGCACCTTCATTCGGAACGTCGTGCTGAATGTCTTCCTCCCGGTATCCCGAGAGTGGAATTCGTACGGTAACTGTCGTTCCGACGCCATGAGTGCTTTCAAGCCAAATCTTACCGTTGTGCAGTTCCGTCAATTCTTTCGTCAACGAAAGGCCGATGCCTGTCCCCTCGATTTCGTGTGATCCATCTGCCCGATAGAATCGCTCGAAGACGTGCGGAGTGTTTTCGGGCGAAATGCCTCTGCCCGTGTCCCGCACCACTATGATAAGGTCTGTACCGTCCCGTCGAGCAAGAAGTTCGATGGTTCCTCCTGCGTCGGTATATTTAAGGCTGTTTGAAAGGAGATTCTCGACGATGTGCTCGATCTTCTCCCGGTCAACATAGCCTTGAAACGAGGGGGGTTCAACTTCTACCCGAAGAGAAATGCCCTTCTTTGTTGCGGCGGTTGAGAACGAGGAAACGATCCTGCGTAACAATTCAGGAACGGACTGCAGTGAGACGCGGAGCTTGATTGTGCCCGACTCAATGCGTGCAAATTGAAGCAGTGAATCCACCATCCGAAGAAGTCTCTGTGCGTTCCGTTGGATGAGGCTGAGTTGTTCCCTTCGCGAAACCTCCCGTTCCGATATCTCGAGCTGGTCCGCGGGGCCGAGAATGAGGGTGAGCGGAGTCCTGAACTCGTGAGACAGGTTGGCGAAGAAACGGGACTTCATGCGGTCGATCTCTGCAAGTTGTTGTGCTTCGTATTCTGCCCGGGAAAGCTTGAGTTGAAGTCGCAGGCGACCCAACCTCACCCTGAGCACGACCGTCGCGATGGCAAGTACTGTGACTGCATACAAGCCAACCGCCCATGGACGCTGCCACCAGGGCGGGAGCACAGTGACAGGAATGGAAAACTCGTTGCGGGAATCGAAATATTGATTTCCATCAGTAGGATTGAAGACGAGTTCGTATGAACCTGGCTTGAGGTTTACGTACCGATCATACCGAGAGGCGGTCGTTTGATTCATTCTTTGATCGGCGCCCTTGAGAAAGAAGTTCGTCATCAGCATTCGACTCAATTGGTAACCCTTGAGTGGGTATGGGGGCGGCACGTCGTCCAGGATGATTTCGATTTCCAAAAGATTCTCTCCCGGCGGAAGGATCACATGGGGCATTTCTCCAATCCCGTTCTTGACCCCATCCTTTCCTTTACATCGAATTGTCGGCGTGATGACTCCTCTTTCGATGATCATTGAATCGGGTAATGTATCGATACGATATCCTGTCTGACGCAGAGTTATTGTGAGAGAAGCCGACCGGGCCTCGAGGTCCTTCTGATAACCCCACACTCGCTCGGCGGAGGGACCCGGAGAGAATGACGACTCCAATGCGCCCACATCGGGTCTGTTGCTGCGATCATTGGGGCGATGCGATCCGTCAAAATCCCGCTGAGGCAGGTCTATCACCTGATTGAACACGATGAGCGAATCCAGACCCGTAGCAATACATGGACTCGATGGCGAAAGATGATATCGAGTGTCACCCTCGACGAACTGCGGATTCTCCGAAAAGTTGCCCGACCCGGGATAACCGCCTTGAACGAGATTGTAACAAATATGGTCCTCCAAAAATGTCGTCATTTGATCTGGTCGATTGCCCCACACGATATTATTCACGACATCGGATCTAGGGCCCCGAAGACTTACGCCACCGCCTAACGCTCCAGCCGAATTCGAGACGATAGTGTTGTGCGCCATAAGCAAGAAGATATACGCTTCCGCATGTATGCCACCTCCCCGCTCAGAAGCTTGATTGTGTGCGATAATATTGTTCGCAACGGTAACTCTGCTATCGTCCCAGGGATCTTCGCCACTTAATGAGAGACCGCCGCCCCGAAGCGCGAAGTTACCCGTGATGAGGTTTGCTTCTATCATAACACAGTCGTTTTGATACAGCCTTAGTACGACGCCTCCCCCATTGCCACGTATGCCCGCATTCACATAATTCCCGACAATCTCGTTCCTGCGCACGCGCGCGTTGGACGATAAATCAAGACCTCCACCGCCTCCGACCATTCCGGTAACCGTGTTTCCCCTTATGACATTTTCTTCAATGATGAGGAGTAGACCGGTGGCTGACGCCATCTCAAGCATCTGAAACACACCGCCGCCCCTCACGAATTCAACGGAATCTCGCATGGACACATGATTATCGATGATGGCGTTGTTTCGAATCCAGGCCCCTTTGCTCAACACAACGACACCGCCACCGCATAGCATCTGCGAGGGTTTCCAATATTTGTTATTAACGCGCGTTCCTGTTCCGCGTCGGATCGTGAGGCCCGAGACCACACATGACGTGTCAGTTGCTCCTTCGATAATAATGACGGAGCCTCGATTGATGTCCTTCGGCCGACTACCGTCGATGATGGTCTTCGAAATATGCGATGTGTCACCATCGATGACAAAGCGACTCGCAAGCGTGATGTTTTTTCTGATCTGGACGTTTTCATAGTACAGTCCCTCGTCAATCAGAACTGTGTCGCCGACTCCAGCAGCTTGTATGGCAAGTTGAATCGATTTATAACCTTGCGGGACCTTCCTCACGTACCCCTTGGATTGGCACTCGACGATGGGTGTGGTGAATGACATCAAGCCCGCACAGAGTAAAGTGGGGTTCACAACCTTCGCTCGTTTGAGCCTAAACAGAATTTCCCACATGACTCACTTAACCGTCAACATTTTCTTCGATTGGGTGTATCCACCCGCAACGATACGAGAGAAGTAAACTCCGGTCGCAACTGACTGACCGACCACCGTATCCTTCAGCAGGAGTCGGTTCTGACCGAAGACCTTGTATCGTGCCGCGGGAGCTGCGATCGCGTCGCCGGCGGCCACCATCGCGATACTAGCACGTACATCGAATCCGTCGGGCCCGAGCTTCAGCACAGGGTTGCCTTGGTACCTGAACCACTTGGTTTGAGATTCAACAGTTGCCGAGAGTGATACTGCAAAGAGCAGGTAGATCCGCGTCATCTGCAAATAAAGGGAGCGGCCGCTCAGTATGGAGGGTGGTGCGCACAGGAGTTTGGTCGTCAGGCACAGGCGGTCGACAATCTGAAGTTTGGGATTTCTCCGGATGGTTGTCAAGCGCAACGCACAGAATGACAAGAGCCTGTCAACCAAGGCGTTCGACCGGCTCTCATTTGTCCTAAAATTGAGAAAGCATTCGGAAGATCACTTTATTCGTATGCGGTGCCCCTTTCCGGCGCCTGAGCACACTATTCTCCTCCACATCTATCAGCACCGCCACATTGCGGCCCGCCAAATCAAAAATATCGAATTGCGCCGCGATTCTTCCCATCCCGACCGCCTCGAGTCTCGGATGGACGCTCTTGCAGAAGCCTGATACTAATGCTATGTTCCCGGTTCTCGGAGGAAGACTACCCACAATGCGAGGAGACCGGGATGTCGTCAATATTCGGTCACGCCGTCACGTCCATCGCTCTCGGAAAAGCGTATTCTGCTGAAAAAGAATCGCTCAACTTCTGGCTTTTGGCCGTTTATTGTTCAGTACTCCCCGACGGCGACGTCATTGCTTTCTATTTCGATGTCCCGTATGGCCATCTCCTCGGCCACAGAGGACTGTCGCATTCAATCCTGTTTGCGGCGTTTCTTGGTGTGCTTGTGGCATATTTCTTCTTCCGGCATGTCGGGCGATTCACGCCGCGCTGGTGGCGATACGCCCTCTTCTTTTTTCTCGTTACGCTCTCGCACGCCATCTCTGACGCGTTGTCCAACGGCGGCCTGGGCGTGGCTTTCTTCTCCCCGTTCAGCAACCAGCGTTATTTCTTTCCCTGGAGACCGCTCGAAGTGTCACCGATCGGCGGACTGACGTACTTTTTCAGCAGTGAAGGATGGAGAGTCATCAGGTCGGAGTTCATCTGGATCTGGCTGCCGTCGATTCTGCTGGTTCTGGTGTCGACCGGTGTGCGACGGTATCTGATAAAACGGAAGAACGCCTCTCTCACCGTCACAGAATGAACGGCCGGACGTCTGAAACATCGCGAGAGTGATTGCGATGGCTTTGCAGCGGACCTTAAAGTGCTACGGAAGGTTGTTATCGGCAAAAGAGTACTGCACCAGCATTGCGCACGCCGCTCTCGTGATTTCTGCACAATATTCAAAATTGCAGTTGGTGACGACGTCTTCACGAGAATGATGGTAGGGAGACAGCGGAAAGTCTTCTATGAAGCCAACAGCCGGGTAGCCCCAGGCTACGAATCGAGAATCGTCTGAGACCAAATACCCTATGTTGTTCGGAACAAGAACGGTGAACTTCTGCACGATCGAAGCGGCAACAACTGTGACATTCGGGAAGTCCGGATAGTAGCTGATCCCGACAGAATCACCTTCCGACGGAGCACCGGAGTAGGCAATGACATCGAGATTGATCGCCAGCCGGACATTCGTGGCGGCGGCCCTGGCTTTTCCTGCATAATCTTCGCTCCCCATATATCCCACTTCCTCGGCTGCGAAAGCTACGAACTTGACCGTAATCTCAGGCGTCCACCCTGCTACCTTGGTGACCCGGGCGATTTCGAGGACAGCGGCAGTACCGCTGGCGTTATCGTCGGCTCCGGGAGCGTTCGTCGTGACCAACGGGTCATCTGGTCGCGTGGCGGAATCGTAATGTGCGCCGATGACGATCGTGGAGCCGGGGAGGTTTGATCCTCTGAAGGTGGCCACGACGTTCTTCTGCCACGTTTCGGTGAGATGACCGCGGAAAGCATAACTTAAGAGGAAGGAGTCGCGAACTACCTGGTCGAATCCGCGTCGACGGAATTGTTCCTCGATCCAAACGGCGACCGAATCCCGGCTCGGCGCTAGCGCGAATCGGCTTCCGAATCCTTGGAGTACTTCGACGGTGGCGCGAATGCTGTCCGGCTGAATTCGCGCCAGAATTGAACGGATGACTGAGTCTCTTGCCAACGAAGGCGAAGGCACACGGGTGTCATCTTCCGGCTCAGGAACCTGCCGCTTACAGGCGAACAGCACGCCAAGAATGATCGCCGTTAAAATGCAGACTGTAGTAAAAGTTGACCGACCGCTGGATTCGCTTCGCGTCATCTGTACTCCCGCGCTGTCGACGTGAGAACTCGCCGGACAACATATGTTCGATCAGCCTCGAGTGCGGACAGCAGCATTACTTCCTGCGCTTTCTCTTCGCAGGTCGTTTCTTCCCTCCTCCGTCGTCCGGAATGCCGCCAGCCGGATTCAGTCTGTCAAGCGCCGCCTGCAATCGCGTGCGCGCTTCAACCGCAGCAGCGTCTTTCGAGTCCTTTGGTACGGATTTTTCCGTAAACGGTGACTCACTCATGTCGTACAGTTCTCCCGACTGTGTCAACTTCCATCCGGCATCCCGGACATACCACTTCGAGCCAAGCTGGATGAACACCCATTCCCGCGACTCCCCTTTTTCGCCACGGAGCGTATGCGCGAAACTCCGGCCGTCGATGATCTTTCCCGCAGGAAGCTGAGCTCCCGCAAGTTCGGCGAAGGTCGGAAGAAAGTCGGTTGAATCGACCATGTGGTCGGAGACTTTTCCCGCCGGTGTTGTTTTTGGCCAGTTCGCGAGCAACGGCACGAGACTTCCCCCTTCAAGCATCGATCC
Source organism: Ignavibacteria bacterium RIFCSPLOWO2_12_FULL_56_21 (assembly GCA_001802945.1). GTDB lineage: Bacteria > Bacteroidota > Ignavibacteria > UBA10030 > UBA10030 > 2-02-FULL-55-14. The sequence continues at coordinate 6,158 of MHAK01000087.1, forward strand.
TTTTGAGCCGCTGATGGTCTTCCCGCCAATGGTTGCGCGCTGTGAGCGTCCGCCAACCGTTCCGTTATCGCCAAAGAAAACGATGAGTGTCTTCTCCCGAATCCCGAGCCGGTCAAGTTCCGCCGTCAGTTTGCCGACGAGCTTGTCCATGTACACGATATTGTCCGTGTAATCATCGCTCTTCCCCGAAACGCTGTCCGGAGTTGGCAGGATCTCGCCGTGGATGTGCGACAGGGAATAATACACGTAGAACGGCTTGTCCTTGTGCTTGGTGATGAAATCCACAAGATGCTTGTGCATCAGATCGGGCATATACTCTTTGTCGTGCAGTTCCCTGGTCTCGCCGTTCACAACATATGTACGGCCATTCGCCTGTGTGTTCCAATAGATTCCGCTTCCTCTATACCTAAGGTAATCGTCGAAACCGAAATCACCCGGACCAAGCGGTAGCTGTCCCCACTTCCCTATCGACGAGGTGACGTATCCGGCATGCTTGAGCACGGTGGGGATCATTGTCTCAACCGAGGGACTCATGCGGCCGGTCGAAGCCTGATTCGAGGCCCCCGTACGGAATCCATATCGTCCTGTCAAGATCGTCGCACGGGAAGGACCGCACAGTGATGGCGTATAGGCGTGGGTGAACCGAATACCCCCTTGTGCGAGTTGGTCGATATTCGGCGTCTTATAATTGTCGGCGCCGTAACAACCAACTTCGTTCGTCCCGTAATCATCGGCGAGTATGAAAAGTATGTTTGGCTTTCCGGCGGAAAGGAGAGTCCGCGACAGGAGTCCGCTCCCCAGCGCATACTCGCGTGCAGCAGTTGTACCGGCGGCGACCACACCGGCGATTCGCATGAATTCTCTTCTGTTCATAGTTCGTTTCTCGCTTGTGAGTTCGTTTGCCTCAGGAATTCGCATCCATTCGCGGTTACATCATTCAGGGGACCTCGTAAGCCTACTCTGACTTCTTAGACTAGAAGCAGTCTCATTAATACTTGCCACAAAATGCACATAAATCACAAAAGTCGATTTTGTGCATTTTGTGCCTTTTTGTGGCTAATTCATTTCTGTGAGCGAGTTCTTGAAACGGCTTTGGGTACCGTGAATCTGCGGAGCAGCCTGCCCGGGTTCCGCTCTGATCCCGCTGGACTTCCCTGATCGCCATTGATGCGCCAGCTCGGTGAGGTCTCCGTCGGCGTGCTCAAAAAACATCATATACGACCGGCAAAAATGATTTGGGTCGGTCTCCTGCGGGTCGCGGATCCTGTCCTTCGTGCATCCACCCCAACAATTGCGGAGCCACTTGCAGGACTGACACATCTGCGGCAGATCGGCCTTCCAATTCCCAAATTCATTTTGCCGGTCCGAATTGAGCATGTCCACCAACCGGTCAGTCGCGAGGTTCCCCAACTTCCATGACGGTTCAACGAAAAAATCGCACGAATACACATCGCCGTTGTGCTCCACAACGACGTATGTTCCGCATGTGCGACCGAGCGTGCAATCGGGAGCCGTCATACCGACATACTTGTGAAACACTGAATCAAAATAGCGAATAGAAACCGTCGGCATTCCATCCGCGAAATCGCGCTTCCAGAGATCGAAGATGTCGACGAGAAATCGTCCGTATGCCTCGGCCGAAACGGAGTATGCTGCCGCTTTTGTCCGGTCGACCGGGTCCGTTTCCACGCATGGAATGAACTGCATGTGTCGAAACCCGAGAGACTTCAGATATTCGTAGATCTCTTCCGCATACTGCGAGGAATAGTCAGTCACCACGGACAGCGAATTGACTTCGACCCCTTCTTCCATGAGCAGCGATGCCTTTTCGGCAACCGTATGCCAAGATCCCTTGCGACCTTGCGTGAGACGATACTTGTCATGCACATGTTCAGGCCCGTCGATCGACAGACCGACGAGAAACCGATACTCTTTCAGAAATCGGGCCCACTGTGTGTCCAGCAGGAGTCCGTTCGTCTGGAGACCGTTCCCCACGGTCTTTCCGTTTCCATATTTCTCTTGGAATTCCACTGCCTTTTCAAACCACGGCAAACCCATGAGGGTCGGTTCGCCTCCTTGCCATGAGATGGTGATCCGTGGACCGCTCTGCTCCATGGCCTGGCGCAAGAGCAACTCGAGTGTATCGAGCGACATGCGGTGGATCGCCTTCGGAAAAAGATCTGCCTTTTCGAGGTAGAAACAATACGAGCAATCCAGATTGCAATCCGGTCCGGAGGGCTTTATGAGGAGCGAACTCAACTGTTTCAAACGTAGTACCATGGGAGAAGCGCGACGTAGAAGATTATCCCACGAAGGACCACCAAGACGAGGAAGAGCTGGGACACTAAGGGGCACTAAGTTGTGGTGAATATTTCTTGTCTTCGTGTGACTTCGTGGCTCTTGGTGGATATCTTTTCTTTAGCCTTGTCCTTGGCTCGGGTGGTCTGCCCGAGAGATGATCGCGGTTGCGCGGAGGGCATCGAGCGCAGCTTCGTCGGCTGCTTGTTGCTTTTCCGACATCAGTCGCTCGACGACCAGATGACGCACGTTGTCGAGCGGCTGTACTCGTGCGGGTCTGACGTCGTAGACCCTGGCGATATGGAAGCCGAACGGCGTACGAATGATACCGCTGGTTTCTCCAGGCTTCAATGCAAAGACGGCGTTTTCAAACTCTTCCACCATTTCCCCCCTGGGGAACCACCCCAAGTCGCCGTCATTGTCGGAACAGTCGGACTGTGCGTTTGCGAGCTCTTCAAAAGAAGCTCCCTGGTAAAGTTTCTTTTCGATCTCCGAAATGATCGATTCAGCCTCTTCCAAAGAACGTGATTCATTCACATACACGACGATGTGACCGGCCCGAACAAGCTGCGGAATCTGATACTCCAGGAGGTGATTCTCGTAAAACTCGCGAACCTCGTTCTCCGAAGGCTTCGGCACATCTTGGTGAAGAAAGCGAATGTACTTTTCCGTCCGAAGCTGGAGATCAAGGTCCCTGAGCACTTGTTCGCGATCCAATCCCAGAGAACTCATCCGCGCAGTGAATTCCTTTTCGCCGCCGTTCGTCCGTATGGCATCGCCGTACACCTTGTGGAGCTCCTCGTTCTTGACGGGCGCGAACTGAAGTGATGCCGCCTGTCGTAAGAGCACATTGTCAACGATGTTCTCGGTTGCCCACTCACGCAATTGCCGATCGCGTTCGGCCTCGTCCAGGTCGCAAAATATCTCGTCGTGCTTCGGTTTAAGGCGGGCGATCTCATCGGCGATCTGCTGCTCGGTGATCCGCTCGTTGTTCACTGTCAGCAACATCCCTACTCCTTTCGCTTCTGTGAGATCATTCATGTCGGTCACTCCCTGATTGGATCCGGGGGAACATTCCTCCGCCTTGCTTCCGGACTATTTCAAGAGTACCAACTTACGGATCAACGTCACCGGTCCGGCAGTCAGTCGATAGAAATAAATGCCGCCCGCGAATTTCCCGGCATCGAATCGAACTACATGCGTACCTGCACTTTGATAACCATCGTTCAAAATTGCGATGCGTTGTCCGAGAATATTGAATATTTCGAGCCGTACATCTCCCGACGATGGCAGCGAATACTGAATCGAAGTTTGTGGATTGAAGGGATTTGGGTAGTTCTGAAGTAATTCAAACCGAAGCGACCCGGCCTTCAGCTCTTCATCAATGTGTGACAGCACCCCCGCAGTTGTCAACGCGTAAAGACCTCTGCCTTGCGTAAGCGCATACGTTGTATCGCCATACGAAACCAGCCCGAGGAGAACCGTGCTGTCAATACCCACCTTTGACCAGCTCACGCCATTATCGGTGGTGACGTGGACCCCCCGATTTCGGATCTCCTGAACACCCAACAGGTTGTTGGGGTCGTTATACAGTGACGCCCAAACCGCGTTGGAGGAGTCGACCGATATTCTCGACGCTGAGGGACCGTATACAGGATGAGCAAGGCGGGTCCAGACGCCGGCAGTCCTTTTGAAAATTGCATGCTTCGGGTACTCGACCGCAACAATTGCGAGAGGGTTCCCTTGCTTGTCGACCGTAAGGAATTCCGGGACTCGCGTTCCAAGTCCGGCAGTGTCGCGAGACCATGTCCCGCCGGACATCGGCCGTTTCCACATGGTCCCGCCGCTGATTTTACCCGCTAAATAGACCGAGCCGATCCTGTCTGAAAGAATCGCATTTGCTTTGTCCTGAGAGGAAACAGACCTGATCCCGGCAGTATCCAGATCCCAAGTGCCTCCGGACGGTTTGCTGAATTTGCGGAAACCCAGATCGGTCTGAACCGCATAGTGTTGATATCCGGATTCATCAACATAGAATATCCCTCCGGCGACGAGTTTTTTGTATCCGGAAGTATCCAGCGACCACGTTGTCCCCTGATCTGTGCTCTTATAGAACATCGACACGGTGGACAGGTTCGGAGCTTCTCCTGTTGTATAGAGAGTGCCCGATCCATCTCTCTGTGGCAAGAGTCCACCGAGAAATCCGTTGGATGGGAACGATTTGGTCCAACCAGTGTCCGTGGGCTCGCGATAGTACAGGCCGCTCTCTGTAGAGATAACAGTCCGGCTCCCCAATCGAACATATGCATAGTGATGGGCAAACGGAGAGCCGTCGAGTTGTTCGGACCACGAATTACCTTCATCGGATGAAAACAATACACCGTAGGATGTCGCAAGTCTGATCGTACTGTCGCCGTCGAGATTCATGAATGGAAACGAGTTTCTCGGGTCGAATCTCAGACCGAAGAGCGATGTATCGATGCGAATCCATGTGCGGCCTGTATCGGCGGTCCTGTAGATTCTCCCCTCAGACCCTGACGTGATTGCAAAGACATTTCCACGTGCGTCATCGCTAAAATCGGACACGGGGCTGGTGCCGATGCCATTGGTTTTCAGACTCCAATACCGCTCATCAATCCCAGAAACGAACGTGCCGCGAAATGGACTATTAGCAAAGATGATGTTTCGTCTGTCGACATGAACCCTCAGTATTTCGGGGTAAATGATTTGTTCAAATGACAAAGCATATAGAGAGTCGATCCTGTGCCAGATGCTTGAATCCGGATGTTGCTTGAACAACCCTTTCTTGGTTCCGGCATACACGAACTGAGTGGAATCGAGCGCGATGTGATTGACAAAAGCGCCGTTGAGCCCGACCGTGTCGATCTGAAAAGACCCGCCATCATTTCTTGTAACGTAAACATTCCCTGAACTCGTCACAACATAGATTGCGTCTCCAACGATCTGTTGCCATTGCTCAGTGCCTGGAGCCCTTCCAAGGAGTGTGACCACAGTTGGCGTATCGTATGAGACATCGAATTGGTACACGTTTCCATCAGAGAGCAGAACGAGGACTCTCCGAAGGACCCCATACTTTTCACGCATTGCTTCAACGGTGGTTCCCCTTGGGGGTTGCCACAGAAGTGTAAGAGCATAACGGAAATACCCTTCAACTATTTTGGCGTTGATGACGCGGACCTCATGGCGCTGGGCCTGAACCACTATCTCCCGATCTACGCCGTGCGCGAACGACTCCAACGTCCTCCAGGTGTCGTGTGTCTGACCGACACACAGAACCGTGCCCGCAAAGAGGAGACCGCACGCGAGTGCTAGGTTCCGATACTTTGAAATTTGTGAAGGAAAATTCGGATGGGGGATTTCGCAACCTGCGCGAGTCTGAAAACACTCGGGTCGGCCGACTTCTGTTCGCATAAACTGTCTCCTTTTTTGAGGGAGTGGGGCCCGAAGACGCGGTGCCGGGCGAATGAAATCAGACTCTTTTGCATAAGAATAGAGGATGCGTGACTGGATGTCAATCCCTTTTCAAACCGGCGGAAGAACAATCGTTTTACCAGAAGACGACGTAGAGTGCCAAGGTAATCGCTACCACGCAAGTTCCGAACCAGACCGCTCTTGGCGTCGCGGTCATGTCGAATTCTGCTCGTCGCGGGAGCACCACGGGTTGCGCAAGTGGCTTCATCACGGTAATCACCGTCATGATGAGCAGGACCAAAGCAAACGTGATGGCCATCCTGTTCAGGAATGCAATTTCACCGAAGAACAGTTGAAGTCCTCCATAGATCGGGACGCACGTGATCAAAGCGGATAGACCGGCCGCCGGCGGCGCCTTCTTTACGAGAAATCCGAAGACGAATGCAGCCAGAATTCCCGGCGAAATATAACCTTGAAACTCCTGGATATAGGTGAAGATCCCCTGAAATCTCGGGTCGCCGAGTTGTGGCGCAATGAAACATCCGAGAAGTACGAACACGACCGTCATCACTCTTCCGACAAGCACGACACGCTGCGGGGTCGCATCCTTCTTCATATACCGCGTGTACAGGTCCATTGTGAAGATCGTTGAGGCGGAGTTGAGCATGGAAGCCAGCGAACTGATGACCGCACCGGCAATGGCAGCGAGCATGAATCCGCGGAGACCTGCCGGGATAAGGTTTTTGATCAACAGCGGATACGCCGCGTCGGTGTTGCTCATCGTATTTCCATAGAGTTG
>MHAK01000088.1 GCA_001802945.1 Ignavibacteria bacterium RIFCSPLOWO2_12_FULL_56_21
TGGACACGAATCTGTCTCCCGCTCCCGTTGTCAATGAACGATTCGTACGACTAAGAACGCTTCCAAAACATTCAGTTGCAACATACGAGGACACGAAGAGAGAATTCATGAATATTTTCCTTCGTGAACTTCGTGGGACCATCTTTTCCTTAAGTTATCCGGTCTTTTCGGCGATCGACTTTGCCTGCAAGAATAGCAGCAAATAATCATGCCCTCCGGCCTTCGAATCCGTTCCCGACATATTGAAGCCCCCGAACGGATGCACGCCGACGAACGCCCCAGTGATCTTCCGGTTGATGTAAAAATTGCCGACGTGGAACGTCTGCTTCGCCTTTTCCATCCTCTTCCGGTTTTTCGTCCACACTCCGCCTGTCAGACCGAATTCGGTGTCGTTCGCGATCTCGAGGGCCTGATCGAAATCATTCGCCTTGATGACGGCGAGTACGGGACCGAAGATCTCTTCCTGAGCAATCGTCGCCTTGGGACTGACATCGGCGATCACCGTCGGACGGATGAAATAACCATCCCCCGTCGCCTTTGCGCCACCCGTCACAAGCTTTCCCCCTTCCTGCACACCCCTTTGAATGTACGAAAGGATCTTTTCCTGAGACCCCTTGTTGACGACGGGACCAAGGTAGTTCGAGGGATCGTATGCCGGTCCCACCTTCAGCGCCTCGGTCTTTTTCCTGACCAGATCGACGAACTTGTCGTAGACCTTTTCCACAACGATCGCACGCGAGGCGGCAGAACATTTTTGTCCCTGGAAACCAAACGCGGAGGCGACCGTCGCCTGGGCTGCGCCTTCAAGGTCGGCCTGATCGTCCACAACGATGGCGTCCTTGCCCCCCATTTCCGCAACGACACGCTTGAGCCATTTTTGTCCCGGCTGAACCTTGGCCGCCAGCTCGTTGATATGGACGCCGACTTCTTTGGAGCCGGTGAACGAGACAAATCGGGTTCTCGGGTGTGCGACGAGCGCATCGCCGACCGAGCCGCCGGGTCCGGTCACATAATTGATAACCCCTTTCGGGAGTCCGACTTGCCGCATGAGGTCAAAGAACATCCAACCGTTCAGCGGAGAATCGCTGGACGGTTTTAGGACGACGGCATTCCCTGCGACGACAGCGGCGGAGGTCATGCCGGTGAGGATGGCGAGCGCGAAGTTCCATGGAGGGACGATGACGCCTACGCCGAGAGGAATGTACCGCAGCTCTCCTTTTTCCCCCTTCACTTTTACGACGGGCTGCGGTCCCCCCAGACGGAGCATCTCACGCCCGTAGAATTCCAGGAAATCGATCGCTTCGGCTGTATCCGCATCTGCCTCGGGCCACGTCTTGCCCACTTCGTACGCGAGGACGGCGCTGAATTCGAATTTCCGTTTGCGCAGGAGCTTTGCAGCGCGGAAGAGATAGTCGGCCCTTTTTTTGTGGTCGACAAATTGCCATGTTTGGAACGCGGACTCCGCCGCTTCCAGCGCTTTCAGAGCAAGAGGAACATCGGCTTTCTGGAACGTTCCGACAACCTCCGAGGGATTGGAAGGATTGTAGGATGTGATCTTTTCCGGAGTCAGTACCTCTTCACCACCGATGATGATCGGATATTCTCTCGTAAATTTTGCACGCACGTTCACCAAAGCGGCTTCCATGGCCATACGGCTGGACGGCTTGGTGAAGTCGGTCAGGGGTTCGTTCTTGAATTTAGGGATGGACATGATGCTGCCTATGGTCTAGGGGAGTGAATGATGATGCCTATGATAGCGGTTTTTTGGCTGTCTTAAAAGATTAACCGCAAAGGAGCAGAGTGTAAATGAGAGGATGCAAAGATGTAGAACGAATTCACTTTGCGTGATAATTGTTTGGTTCCATATTCCCCCCTCTACGATGTAGGTATGGAAATTACAGCAGCAGAAAAACTGCCTTGAATTCTGCCAGTTCGAATCTTTCTTTGCGTCCTCTCTTTCTCCCTTTGCCCCTTTGCGGTCTACTCTTTTATCGCGCCATACACCGCCTCATGCACCGCCGGCCTCACGCGGGCAATCTTGTTCGTGTCCCGTGTAGGATACACGCGGTTCGTCAGCAAGATCACGATCATGCCGTTCTCGGGGTCGGCGACGACAGATGTTCCAGTGAAGCCCGTGTGGAGGAAGGTCTTCATGGACGTCTTCCGTCCGGAGAATGACCGGTCGCTCGATTTTGTATCCCAGCCGATACCTCTGCTGCTTCGTTCCGATTGGCGCGTCGTAAAACGGCGGACGGTCGCTTCCTGGATGTATCGTTTGCCGCCGTACGTGCCGCCATTCATGAGCATCTGCATCATCACGGCGAGGTCGGAGGCGGAAGAAAAGAGTCCGGCGTGACCCGAGACTCCGCCGAGCGTCGCCGCATTCTCGTCATGAACGCGTCCCCGAACCGCAATTCCCGTCTTCTTCCAGTAGGTGTCCACTTCTGTCGGCGCGATCCGGTCGTGGAATCTCTCTTTCGGAATGTACATCGTCGTGCGCATCCCGAGAGGCTTGAAAAAGACCGAATCCACGAATCGATCGAGCGAAACGCCGGTGACCTTCTCGATCACCGCCATGGTCGTGATCAGCCCGAGGTCGCTGTAAATCATCGAATCGCCGGTCGTGTAGATGAGGGGGGTGGCGAACACAGAGTCGAGGACACACTGCCTGTCGGAACAGAATTCGTAGAACCTGCGCCAGGCGGGGAGTCCGCTGTTGTGGACGAGGAGATTGTACAGCTTGACTCTTTCCTTTCCCCGTTGACCAAATTGCGGAATATACTTTACGATGGGGTCGTCGAGCGACACTTTCCCCTCATCCACCAATCTCATGACAGCGCTTGTCGTGGAGATCACCTTCGTGACCGACGCGAGGTCATAGATCGTGTTGGGCGTGACCGCCTGAGGATACACCGAGTAGTCCATGCCGCCGAATGCCTTATGATAGACGACAACGCCGTTCTTTGCAGCGAGGATAACGCCCCCTGGAAATGCGGAATCGCGAACGGCCTTGGTCATGATCTCATCGACGGCGCGCAATTTCTCCGAGGACATATTCACTTCTTCCGGAAGTCCGGTCCTCAACGACATCTTCGGGTACGTTACCCCGTCACCATACGCGTAGACGCCCGGTATATCGACGGGCAGCTTTCCCAGCGCCGGCTCCTCTGCGAACAGCACTTCGCCCATGGCCTGCTCGATCACATCTGCGTCGGAATATCCGCAGACGTAGGCGTTGAACCGCGGAAGATCCATGGCGACATACGGATTACCGAACGAGATACCAACCATCGGCTTTCCCAGAGTCGCGAGGCGATGGACGAGGCTTGCTTGCGTCGAATCCACAAAACCGGTCATCGCCCCCGAGCGTGTGTAGAGGTGAAGCTGCACGACGATGATATCAGCTCTCGAGGCTTTTGTGAAGACCGAGTCGTACTCCTGGGTATTGCTTGCCGGGTCGATCCGGAGAAGATCCACATGTCCCGGACGACGGCTGCGCAATTCCCTGTCGAACGAACGTCCGTCGTTGGAACTCTCCTGGTCGGTAATGACGACGTCGGCCATATTCAGGGTGTCCGCCTTTGAAAAGGGGAGAACGCCACTCTCATTGCCGAGCACCGTCACCGCATGGCGCGCGATCTCGAGAGCTTTCATTTGATGCTCCCGAGTATTCACGATCCCCGGGATCTTTTCGATGTCGACAAACGGATTCACATCAAGACCGAGCTTCTGTTTGGCGGCAAGAAGCTTGCGCACTGACATGTCAAGGCGGGCTTCTGTGATCTCGCCGCGACGGACCGCCGCCACGAGCGCGTCGATGGCGAGATCGGCATTAACAGGCATGAGGACAAGATCGATGCCGGCCTTTATAGCGAGGACGACCGCCTCCGCAGGATGGTAGCGGGTTGCTACGCCGTGCATCACCATGGCGTCGGTCACGATGAGTCCTTCGTACCCGAGCTCCTCTTTGAGCAATCGCGTGGTAATCAGGGGCGATACGGTTGCGGGAACGCCGGCGACGGAATCGTAGGCGGGGACAGAAAGATGTCCGACCATGATCGACTGCACTCCCGCCTTGAACGTGGCGCGGTACGGCGGAAGTTCAACCGAATCGAGCCGGCCTTTTGGAAAGTTCAGTGTGGAGAGTCCCAGGTGCGTGTCGACGTCGGTATCACCGTGACCCGGGAAATGCTTCACCGTTGCCATGGCGCCTCCGTCCTGCGTTCCCTTCACAAATGCCACGGACATATCGGTCACCATTTTCACGTCATCACCGAAGGCTCGCGTGTTGATGACTGGATTTTTCGGGTTGTTGTTGACGTCGATCGTTGGGGCATAGTTCTGATGCACGCCAAGCGCCCGTGCCTCTACGGCGGTGATGCGTCCCGCCTCGTATGCATACTGCGGATTGCGCGTAGCGCCGATGGCCATGGCGCGGGGAAATGACGTGGAACGGCGAACACGCATGCCCGCTCCCCATTCGAAGTCGGCCGCGATCAGCAGGGGCGTCTTGGCCATCTTTTGAATCCTGTTCCATTGGACGGCATATTCATAGACGTCGCCGATCGAAGCGATGAACCCGCCGATCTTCCGCTCACGCACGAGCCGCTCCATTTCTAGCCAATCCTCCGCGTCGCTCGCGTAGTACGGCATTTGGAACCACACGTGAATAAGCTGGCCCGCCTTTTCTTCGAGGGTCATGCTGGCGAGGGTGTGCTCGACCCATGCCGGATCAACTTCGCGAACGCTTTCGGACGCGGTCCGTGCGCCGGTGCAACCGAGGCCCGGAAGGAGCGAAACCAGGAGAACAAAAATGGAGTATTGGAGTAACAGAGGTAAAGAACCGAACTGACGGTTGTGCATGGTTGACAGGCTTTCAGGTGGTTGCGTTAAGAAATTCCTTTTTTGCCAAACTCAGGATCGATCGTAACGAGGCGCGCGAGAATGAAGGATGGGATCGTCGCCAGGAACACCCAGACGAAGAAATTCACGTAGCCGAGCTGTGATTGGATCCAACCGCTTGCCATGCCGGGGAGCATCATACCCATGGCCATAAAACCGGTGCACAACGCATAATGCGCGGTCGAGTGAGACCCGCGCGAAACGTAGATCATGTACATCATATAGGCCGTGAAGCCGAAGCCATACCCGAATTGTTCGACGGCCACGCCCGCAGTAATAACCCAAAGGGATGAGGGTTGGACGGCCGACAGATACACAAAGACAAGGTCGGGAAGATGAATGATAAGCACCATGGGCCACAACCAGTAACGCAACCCCTTCTTCGCCACAACGAATCCGCCGGACAATCCGCCCAGCGTCAGCGCAAGGATCCCCATCGTCCCGTAGACAAACCCGACCTGTTCCGTCGTCAGACCGAGACCGCCTTTTTCCATGCCGTCCAAGAGAAACGGCGAGACCATTTTCACAAGCTGCGCTTCGCCCAGTCGGAACAGCAACAGGAAGGAAATAACGAGGCCAATGCTGTCTTTTGTGAAAAATGCCGCGAATGTCTTGAAAAATTCTCTCACGAATCCTGCGAACCCGGAGGTTCCGACAGATGCGTCAGAGGCGGGATACGGAAGAATGAACTGGTGATACACGGCCACAAGGATGAAGAGGCCCGCGATCACAAAGAACGTGATCGACCAGGCTGCGACGATATTGCCGCCAAGTCCGAGAATTCCCTCATGCTCAAGATATCCTGCCAGGATGACGAGCAGTCCTTGTCCGGAGATGCTCGCAATGCGGTAAAACGTGCTCCGGATGCCGACAAAGAATGACTGCTCCTTGTCGTTCAGCGCCAGCATGTAGAATCCGTCGGCGGCGATGTCGTGTGTGGCGCTGCTGAAAGCCATGAGCCAGAAGATCGCCAGTGTCGTCTGGATGAACGACGTCGTGGGGATGGTGAATGCAACGCCCGCCAGCGACACTCCAACGAGCAGCTGCATGGCGACGATCCAGAACCGCTTCGTCCTCAGGATATCGACCACCGGACTCCACAGCGGCTTGATCACCCAGGGCAAGTAAAGCCAGGAAGTGTAGAATGCAATGTCCTGGTTCGACAAGCCAAGCCGTTTGTACATGATGACGGAAACCGTCATGACGATGACGTAGGGCAGGCCTTCGCCGAAGTAGAGCGTGGGAATCCAGTACCAGGGAGAGCGGGGTGATTTTCGATTGTCGATTGACGATTGTCGATTAGCTGCGTTTTCCAAAGCCTTCACCGAGAGATGTTCAACGGAGGTAGGACATGCAATTTTCGATTTGCGATTTTCGATTGTCGATTACCAGTGAACGACTCACGACTTGCAACACACCGCTCACACACTGCGGCATCAATACAGTTTCTTCAGCTCTGCACCGCTGAAGTAATGCAGGACGATGTCCTTGGCCGAAAGGCCCTTTGTTGCCATGACGGCGGCGCCGATCTGGCAGAGGCCGACACCGTGTCCCCAACCTGCCCCGTGGAGCACAAATTTCGACGGGACCCCCTCCCGCACCTCCCCCTTTTTCACAACGAATGCAGAACTGTATAAATGACTTTTCGACAACCACTTTCGGATCTCCAGCTCCTTCCCCACCGTCACCGTCCGCTTTGTACCGACGATCTTGAGCTTCGTGATCCTTCCTGAAGGTCCACGATGCAGCGGAATAAGTTCGCTGATCGAACCGAAATCGATGGTGGATTTTTGGAGAAGCACCTTTGCGAGCTCATCGTTCGAGTATTCCACCTTCCAGCGAAAGAAGTCGGTCGTTTCCTGGTCGAATGAGGGAAGGACTTGGCGCAGAATGTTGCCGTCCGTCGTGTTGCAGTACGCATCCGGACTCGATGTCATCCATCGTTCCGCCTCTGTTTCTTTTTCCAACGTCGGATGCCGTACCGGCCCATCACTGACGCTGTGGAGGTACGGTACGCTCACGTCCTCCCACGCGTTCCGGAATTCTTCCGTCCTTCCGCCGCACGCCTTGTAATACCGCGCGTCACATACCTCACCACCGTGGATAAGAAGCTGTCCACGGGTCGCTTGAACGGCATTCACCGCAGCAGCCGAGAGCAGCTTCGTTACACCCTGGTAGCGCTGGCAATGATCGTCGGCGCAGACGTCAAACCGCGCGTGGTCTTCGCGGTCATACCACCGGACGATCTCGTCGGGTGTTTCATTCGACCGGCGTGAAGTTCCGGGATCCTTTTTCTCGCGACGTTCCCGTTCGAGCATCGCGACCAGCCAGGAACGGGACGTAATCGCGTGCGCCTTGAGCAACTCTTCGGGAGACGTTGCGCTCATTTCAGAGGCGATGACGCTGGTCAGATACGCCTCGACCCCGATGATGTTCACGGCCGTCACGTGCCCCGGCGGGAACGCGATCAGACTCAGGTTTCCTTCGAACACCTGGTCTTCTTTCCTCTCCCAATGGAAGGAAATGCCGATCGTCACATCATGAAGAAGGAATCGTCCTTCGTCGGTTCCGCGGAGAATGACGTCCGACCCTGTGGCGACGATCGCGTCGTGCTCGTCGCGCACGAAGACCGTCACCCCCTCCGCCCAGACTTCGATGGGGCCGCGAACATCCCTCCCGCCCGATGTGCGGAAGACGCCGCGCATCTCACCGCGCACCTTTTGCGCCCCTTGAATCACACCGACATGAATGACAGGCTCTCGGTCGATCACATGCGCTCCACGATCTTCCTGAGGATGGACGGCTCTTCACACACTTCGCGAAAGATCCCTTCGATCGTTTCACCCGTCACGCTTCGAAAATCCTTTTCCACCGGCGTGACGACCACTCCGCCGATATCGACGGCCGCAGGACTGATGAGAAGCCGCTCTTCGCCCTCCCGGAAATACGCGTCGGGCCGGTGCTTTCTGCGCAGGAACAGAATGATCTGGAACACGTCGTCGTGTGCTGAAGCAAGAAGGTTCATCATCGGTTCTTCGGTCGTCCGAAGCACGTCGCCCCATGCGCGCAGGAACGTCCGCAACGACGAAGCCAGCTCACCGTCATCCCGCGATTCGAGCACGCACACCGTGCGTCCGTACAAGTCGAGCGTCCACAACGAGACATGTCCATCTTGCCTGAGAAGTTTGCGTCGCTTCACGACGCCCGCGTCGCGTTCCACGGAGATAGCGTTCGCCGGCGCGGCCTGGAAATGGAAATGATCGGGGGCCGACGCACCGCATTTCGGACCGTTATAAAAGAGCGTGAATGCGGGCGCGAGGTCGCGCGCCATGCCGAGCATCGTTTCGATATACGGGTCGATTTCCTGCGGCCGATGCTCGACGAGCGGAATCGTGAAATGCTGATGGAAGATCGGAGCGGGATTGCACAGGATCATGATGTCGTTCCCGTACAATATCCCTTTCTGTTCGGCCGGCAGGTTCTGCTGACACAGGAAGCATGGCCGGGCGCCGATGGACGCTGCGTCGACCTTGGCGCCTGTGCTGACGATCCGCCGCGGATTGAACTGCAGCAAGGCGGACCAGCCGGCGGCGGCGACCTCGCGCGTTTCCACCGCAGCAAGCGAGGCAATCCCTTCGCGACACATCGGCCATGCTTGCTGCTGTTGCAGCAAAAGCGCACGGCAAAGGTCGGGAAGCGACCTTCCCGGGGTTCCGGGTTCAAAGCGACTGAAGACTTTCTCAGCAATAATCATGAGCGACGGCGCCAGTGCACAACATACAAATCGCAAACAAGCGCCACTTGCCGGCAGGCGATGGTCGATGAGGAACAGACAAGCTCCAAGCCGAAGGCATGCTCACAGTCTGGCGTCCGCAATTTGGAATTTGACTCCGCCGTTCTCACGCGGGCATGCGTGATTTAGTCGTGATTTGGTTTTTGGGGCTTGGTGCTTTGCCCGGATTTCACGAGCCGTTCGACGGCGATCGAGCCAATGTAATGTTCCACCGTTGTTTCCCCCATTCTGAACGGCTGACGTTCCGACACCGTATAGCCGAGCTTCGTGTACCATTCGAATGCCGGAACATTCTGCACCATAACGCCGAGCCAGACACGGTCCTGATGGCGGACTGATGCCGACTTCGCCGCATGCGCCATCAAGAGCCGCCCCAGTCCGCGGTTTTGCGCGTGCGGAAGAACGTAGAGCGAACCGACGAAGTAGCGGTTCTCCTCCGGACTCCAGCGACAACGCATAGACGCGAGGATGTTCTCCCCTTCGACCGCCACGGATCCCTCCACCAATGAATCGGAAAGATTGTTCCGGAGGGCCGCCTCGCCGTACCATTCGTCGAAGCAGACCTTCAGGTCCTTTTCTGGAATGAACGAACTGTATGCGGAGAGCCAGGTGGTCCAAATGACATTGCGGATCCCGGGAATATCTTCTTCTGACCAGGGACGAATCTTCAATGCGAATGCCTCATTGAAAGATTACCCACGAAGGACACTAAGAGTAAATGAATTCACATCATATCTTCGTGTCCTTTGTGGGTGAATCTTCTGATCTTGCCTCACGTGTTTCAACGAAATGATCTATTTTTGGCCGGTTTTCTTCCTTTTCTTGAGTTCAGCTGCTGCCGTGCCATGATCTCCACCGTCCGGATCCGGTCCTTGTAGATATCGTTCCGGTTTGCCCGTTCGATAGAGAGAGCCGCATCAGTATTCCCTTCCCACCTCCGGCAAAGATAAAGGCTTTCGTAAATGCGGCCGATCTGGTATTCGCGGGAAAGTCTGATCGCGGCGGCGTAATCTTCGCCGTAGGAAACGTTGGGAAGGAGCATGCGTCGCAGCAAGAATGTCCTGAACGCCCGGGGCGCACCGAGGCCGTTGATGCGGAGCGCGTTGTTCCGACCGTTCGTCGGAGTCCATTCACGGTGGTCGATGAGGCCTGGCGGGAGCTCCTGCAGGTTCATGTCCACAAGACGGTAGGAGCCGATCACCATCGCAAAGTTCCCCGAACGGAACGTGTCGACCACGCGCTGAAGGGTAGTTTCGTCGCTATATAGGTCGTCCGAATCGAGTTGAACCGCATACTTGCCGCATTGAGCGGAAAGCACGGCTTCGTTCCAGCAGCCGCCGATTCCCAGGTCGTGGCGTAACGGGATCTGATGGACCACTTTGGAATTCCCGCGCGCAAGCTCACGCAGGATGTCGCCGGTCCGGTCGGTCGAATGATTATCCACGACAATGATATTGAACGGGAATTGCGTACGCTGGCGCAATACGCTGTTGACGGCGTCTGCAACCGTCTTTTCGCGATTGCGCACCGGTATGACTACGCTCGCTTCGACCGGATACTCCTCCGTGTCTTTGGGAAGGCGGGAGAACTTCGGACGCAGATAAGCGCCGATATTCTTGAGATGCTCTGTTGCCACTTTTTCCATTTCTACCTGAACCGCCCGGTTGCGAGGGTCGACATAGTCGAACAGCTTTTCGCCCGTCTTGCGCAGGTCGGACTCGACTTTCGTATAGAGGTATTCCTGAATGTGCACGACCGGGTGGTCGGCCGAGACCTTCAACCGCAGGTCGCAGAGCCCGGCTCGCTCAACGTTGGCGACCTTGCCGTACGTTGCGAGAGCATTGCGGACGGCACGACCCGTGAACAGCATCATCGCCCCGAAATCGAACCCGTCGCGAATGCTTCCGAGCTGGTAATCGATGAGAGGATGCTCGGACCGCTGTCCGGCCTTGATCTCGTGATAATCTGCGTACGTGAGCCCGGCACCGGTCTGTTGCGCGACGTCGACGAACCGCTCGAGAGCCGCCTGTCCGAGCTGGAGTTCGTGCGATTGCGAAACAAACAGCAGAAACTCCGTTCGCAAGTACTTGAAGAGGCCGTTGAGTGTTTTTCCCGACGTCAACGCGTCGGTCTGAATGCCTTCGCATTTTGGGTCGCCGCTCTGATAGTCCCCCGCGTGCAGCACGAAGACCTTTACCACAAGCGGAGATTCGATGAATTGGCGGAGCGTAGAAGAGAACGAGGGAAGAAGCGAGTGCGGCAGAGCGACAGTTATTCGGGACATTGGTTTCGGAAGGTGATCTATGATCGGATGCCGTCGAGCGCAATGAGCACGGCGCCGTGGACGGGGGGTGCCTCGGGTGCCTGTATGCGGACGGACGGCAGTTCGGTCCGCAAAAGCGACCGAACGCGGTCGGAATAATAGTTCTTGTTGGTCAGAAGACTACCGAGAAATGCGAGCGGAAAAGGGGATCGTTTGAGGGAACTCGCATGAAGCTTGCGGACAACCGGTGCAATAAGGCCGACGAGGTCGTCCGCCGACCTTCGCAAAACGATGCGCGCAACGTGATCGCCCCCCTTGGCCGCTTCCATCACCATGGGAGCGATGGAAGCCACATCGAACCCCTCTTTATATAGAGCGGTTATGATAGCATCCGAATCGGCCAATCCGGCGTTTTTCTGCAGTTTCTTTGAGAGTGCGGTTGCCGGCCCTCGTCGGTCGATGGCTGCAAAGACCGCGCGAAAAGCGTCGCGGCCTATCGCAAAACCGCTTCCGTCGTCGCCGACGATGCGTCCCCAGCCCCCCGACCGGTGAACTATACCGGCCGCATCTTTGCCGAACACGATAGAACCTGTTCCGGCGATGACAATGATGCCCGGTTGTCCCCCGAAGGCGCCTTCCAGCGCAATGCGGGCGTCGCTTTCGACACGAACATCTTTACAAGGTGAACCGCGGCGGGCTGATTCGGCTTTGATGGCCTCAGCCATGCGGGCCTGGTCTCCCGGCCTTCCGGCGCCGGTCAGCCCTGCCACAATCGATTCCAATTGACCGATCGTGCATCCAACACTGTGACAGCACGTCTCCACCAAGTCGAGAATGGTCTTCGCCGACTGTTCGACTCCGATGACCTGAAAATTCGAAGGACCTCCGATGGCGGAGGTGAGGACCCCGCCGGCGGCGTCACAGAGTTCAGCTGCGGTTTTGGTGCCGCCTCCGTCGAGGCCTATGACATACTGGAGCGGGCGCACTCAAGGGGAAGGGTGAAAGGGAGTCGTCATAATAGAGAGTTTTGGAGGGAAATGCAACGAACTGCTCCCGACGGCTTTTCTCTGCCTCCTTTTTTCTCTATACTCTACACATTCCGAGAAAGGACATACCATGCATCGAAGTGTCGCGGCCATTACGCTCCTTGCCGCAGTGCTGTTCCACGCATCCGCTCTAAGTCAGAAGAGGGCGCCAGGTCTCTCACTAAAGACATCGGAAGGAGTTGTCGTCGACCTTGCCAAGCTCAAAGGGAAAGTTGTTGTTGTGAATTTTTGGGCGACCTGGTGCGGACCTTGCCGCGCCGAGATCCCGGCATTTATGGAGGTGTACGACCGGTACAGGAAGCAAGGAGTCGAGATCATCGGGGTGTCGTTGGACGAAGGGGGATGGGAAGATATAACCCCGTTCGTCAAGCGCTACCAGATTTCCTACTCTGTCGTTCTCGGAAATGCGAAAGTCTCGCGGACATGGGGAGGCATCGAAGCGATACCGACAACATTCATCATTGATAAGAACGGCAACATCGTCGATCAGCACGTTGGGATGTTGTCGAAGGACGCCCTGACAGCCAAACTCAAAGCGCTCTTGTGATTCGAAAGATCATGCGTCGTACCGCCGTTCTTGTCTCCTTCCTTGCCATTCCCGCCGTCTTCGCATTCGGACAACCCGCGTCCACGGCGGAGAAGGTCGATGTCTCCACGTACCTTTCGGCAGATGCTGTTCCAGCCGGCGGCTCGATCCAGCTTGCAGTCGTCCTGGATATCAAAGAACCGTGGCATGTAAACGCACACCGACCAACGTTCGATTATCTCATCGGAACGGAATTTGCCGTACAGGCGCGCGAAGGCGTGATCGTTGCCGATGTCCGGTATCCAAAGGGGCATCCTGTACAGTTCGAATTCGCGGAGAAGCCGATCGACGTCTATGAAGGCCGTGCGGTCGTCTTTTTGACGCTGAGATTCTCGCAACAGATCGCGCCGGGTGCGGACACACTCACCGGCACGCTGACCGCTCAGGCCTGCAACGATCAGGTCTGTCTCGCGCCGTCCCGGGTGGAAGTCGTTGTGCCGCTCACCATCGCCTCCGCAGGAACCTCCGTAACGCCGGCGAATGCCGAGGTGTTCAGCCTTATGTCGACGGAGGTTTACGAACGTCCGAACGATGGGCAGGGAGATTTGGCGGGGCTGTTTGAGCGGGAAGGATCCGCGGTCGCTTTCTTTGCGATCTTCCTCATTGGACTTGCACTCAATCTCACGCCGTGCGTGTATCCCATGTTGTCCGTCACCGTCTCCCTCTTTGGCGGCCAGTCGGACACGAATGTGGCGCGCGTCTTTCTGAAGGCGGTCGTGTATGTTCTCGGGATCTCGTCGATGTACACGGCGCTCGGAGTCTCCGCGGCCTTCAGCGGTGGATTATTCGGCTCATGGCTCCAGAGCCCATGGGTGCTTGGTGCAGTGGCGTTGCTGCTCTTCGGGCTTGCCCTGAGCTCATTCGGATTGTACCAACTTCAACTGCCGTATTGGCTTACAAGCCGGCTGGGTGGACAAACGGGTACGGGGCTGATCGGGCTGTATCTTTCCGGACTCGTTGTCGGCGTGTTTGCGGCTCCGTGTACCGGTCCCCCAGTGATCGCGCTGCTGACACTGGTAGGCTCAAAGGGCGACCCGATGTTCGGTTTCCAGGCGTTTTTCTCGCTTTCGATGGGACTCGGATTTCCGTATCTCATCCTCGGAACATTTTCCGGTCTGCTGGGGAAGATCCCCCGTTCGGGGCCGTGGCTCGTGTGGGTGGAGCGAATCTTCGGGGTCGTCCTGACAGGTGCAGCGCTATTCTACCTGTTGCTTGCGATCGCTCCCAGGCATTCGGTACTGGTGATTCCCGTCGTCCTCATTCTCGGCGGGCTGTATCTTGGGTTCCTCGATCATTCCGGACGCGGGAAAAAGGGCCTGCAGCGCGTGCAGTGGGCGTTTGGCGGCGTGTGCATTGTGTTCGGACTCATGACAGCCAGCTCGCTCGCAACTCCCGGCATCACATGGGAGCCGTATTCCGCCGCGGTCCTTGCGGAAGCGCGCGACAACAATCAGCCCGTTGTGATGGATTTCTATGCAGACTGGTGCATCCCGTGCCTTGAGCTCGACCGGAACACCTTCACGAACGCAGAGGTGATCGATGGCACGAAGGACGTCCGCCGCATCAAGGTTGACCTCACGCATTTCGATTCTCCCGAAGCAGAACAGCTCCGCAAACAATTCGACATCGCCGGCGTGCCGACCGTTGTGTTCATGCGCGGGGACGGCGTAGAGGAGCGCGGGTCGCGCATCGTCGGGTTCGTGCCGCCGGAGGAGTTTCTGGCGCGGCTTAAGCCGATCGTACAAAAGTGAAGTGCCACTTGATCGAGGAAACCGCGAAGGAGCAGGGACGAAAATAGCGGACGCAGAGAAATAGGTACTTCGGCAATTGAGTCATCTTTTCTTTGCGTCCATTCTCTACCCTTTGAATCTTTGCGGTCCAATCTTTACCCTTGCTCTGATGTTCAAGAACCTTCATATCTCCCTGAAAGTCTTCGTCATCATCGCGCCGTTGCTGATGGTCATGTTCGGCACCGTGGTCTTTACGACATATCAATTCGAGGAACGACAGGTCCTCGAGCTTTCTCAGCTTGCCGCGGAGTCGCAGGCAACCCTCATCAAAAACTCCCTTGTCCACATGATGCAAACGCAGGAGGAAGTGGACGATGCGTATCTTCGATCCATCAACGCACCGGGCGAGCTCGAAAACATTCGGGTCTTGTTCCGCCTCGACAGCCTCCACCTGAAGAAAGAGTACTTGACGAACGAGCGGGTTATGAAGCTGCAAGACCGGGAGCGCCGTACGAGTGCGCCATCGGATGCATACGTCAGTACCGTGTACGGGGAATCCGAACCGCTGTGGATCATGACATGCGACATTCAACAACATGCCTCCGAAGCAGATCGGGCAAGCGACGTACGACTGACGTCGTTACAAGGAGGCATTCCAGCCCATTTTTGGTCCTGCGGACGCCTCAGGATCATCCAGCCGTTCATCGCCGAGAGAAAATGTCTTTCCTGTCATGAGGTCCGTCCCGGACAAGTACTCGGTGCTGCGTCGATGGAGTTGCCGATCGGAAAGACAGTGGCAACCATCCGCACGAACGCCATTCGGTCCGTGATCATTTTCCTTGTTCTCTCCGTCCTCGTTACGGCGCTCGGCACGCTCATCTTCCGGCGGTTCGTATCGCGGCCGGTCCAACGACTAGTGGATGCTACTCAGGAAGTCGGCGCGGGAAATCTTAATTTGTCGATCCGCAAGGATTTCGAAGGGGATGAATTCGGGCTTTTGGCCGAAGCGTTCGAGGACATGCAGCACAAGCTGAAAGATGCGCGCGATGAGCTGATCAATAAGGAGCGTCTCTCCACGCTGGGACAGATGGCCAGCGGGATCATCCACGATTTTCGGAGCCCGATGACGAATATTTCCATCGGGCTCCACATGCTTGAAACGCAAACGACGCTCGCAGGAGAGCGCCGCGCGGAGATCTTCCGCTTGGTGCGCGATTCTCTCGATCGCATGGTCCGGATGACGCAGGAACTTCTGGAATTCGCCAAGGGCGTATCGAATTTGCAGCTCGTCAGCGTCGACATTCGCGAGTTCATGTTGAGCATCGAGTCGCAGGTCCGCCCGCACCTTGAGCGCAACCGCATCACGCTGGCCATTGACCCGCCCGAGAGCGGTTCCTGCGTGATTGATCCGGACAGACTCCAGCGAAGCATCATCAATCTTGTCAACAATGCGGAGGATGCGATGCAGAACGGCGGATCGCTTGTCCTCCGCGCACGTCGAACGGACGGCATCGTGCAATTCTCGGTCGAGGACACGGGCCCGGGGATACCTGCGGAGATACGGTCGGCCGTTTTCGAGCCGTTCGTCACCCACGGAAAAGCGCGCGGCACCGGTCTGGGGCTTGCGATCGCAAAGCGGGTCGTGGAACAGCACGGCGGAGTGATCTCTTTCGATTCCACACCGGGAAAAGGAACGACGTTTATCATTACCTTGCCGGCCGGCAGGAATGAGAGGATCTCGGCACCGCCGACAGAGGTGCCTGCCGCGTAATTCGTGCATGTATCATGAGGTTGTGATCGGCGCGCCGGAGGGGCCGGACGGGAACCCGGCCACAGCGAATTGCGTTCTACGAGTCTCCACACCACTAGGTATCCAAATTCAAAGGAGGATTTCCATGAAGAAGTTCGGAGTACTGTTCATCCTGACTGCAGTCGCGTTTGGGACGGCGTTCGGACAGGAAAAGAAGATGACGGAAGAAAAGAAGCCGGCGAAGGCCGAATCAAAGGCCATGGAGTCGGCCTCGTGGGAAGGCTACCTTGCCGATGCAAAGTGCGGCTCGAAGATGGCGGGGGATAAGGGTGAGGCGAAGGCCAAGCGACACACTGTGGATTGTGCGCTGATGGACGACTGTAAAGCCAGCGGCTACGGCCTTGTGACCGGCGGGAAGTACGTGAAATTCACGAAAGATGCTGATACGAAGGCCGTGGCGTTCCTGGAAAAGGCCGAGATGGAAAGCGACATCTATGTCAAAGTCACGGGAAAGATGGAAGGCGAACAGCTCGTGGTGACGTCCATCGAAGCGGCAAAGCATATGGAGAAAATGGAGAAGAAGGAAGAGAAGAAGGAAGAGAAGAAGATGGAGAATATGTGAGGAGGTAGGTAAATAGGTAGTGAGGGATTAGGGAATTGACAATTGCCGATTTTCGATTGTCGATTCACAACAAGAAAGTCCGGATCTTGGTTGGGGTCCGGATTTTTTTTGCAGGTGCATACTGCATACTATATTTCGTATACTAAGCCATCATTCTGATCCTTCATGGATAGAATCCTTCTCATCGTCTTCGGCACACTCTCATTTCTCGGACTTTTCTTCGGGGCGCTCGCTGTCTATATGGCTGTGCGGGCGGCGAAGAAAAAAGATGCGGAGCTTTCAATGGCGATGTGGAGCGTAGCTGCAATCGCCGGTTTGGCGATCGGAGGCATGAGCCTGGCATATTTTGTCATTCCCATAGTCTTAGTCCATCTGCAAGCTCATTAGCTTCAACGAGCATAAATCGATCTCACCATTCAACTTTTCCCTTGCCTCCCACCACATGTCGTTGATTCGAAAACTTACAATAGACCGCCTCAGCGGCCGGCTGCGACGCTGGCTTGTTGACCCGCATCCGTCATTGATGGGCCCCGCCCACCGCCGGGAAGCGTACTTCCTCTCCTCTGCCCTCCTGACGCTGATCCTGCTGTTCGGCACTCATGACATCGTACGGTCGATCTATACTCCTCCTTTTCATCCGCCGTGGTACGGTTATCTGTTCCTTCTTGCCGGCTATGGAGTATCGCGCACTCGCAAGTATCGGTTCGCGGCCGGATCGACCATCCTCACGTTTCCGATCGTCATCATTGCCATGACCGCAACCGGGACGATGCCCGAGCCGCGCGCCATGCTGTCCTTCATGTTGTTCAGCGTGCTCATCGCTTCCATCTTTTTCTCCGTCTGGGAAACTCTCATCGTGGCCGCCGGTGTGACGACCATCCTCTTCATTCTGCCCTACGCCAACATACCCCATCTCGAGTCGTTCGACGCGATCTCTGTACCGTTCACGTTCACCGTCATCGGCAGCCTGCTGATCCTCCTGTTGATGGCGCACAGATCTGCCACGGAACGCGAACGGGAACTCGACATTTCCGCCGTGTCTACGCGTCTTCGCATGGCGATCCGCGCCGGCATGGTGGGGACGTGGGACTGGAATCTGGAAAGCGGCGACATCGTGTGGTCGGAGACCGCCCCCGGCGTGTTTGGCGTCGAGGCCGATGTTTTGGGCCGGTCGTTCGCAACATTCCTGAGCCTTGTACACCCGGACGACAGGGAATTCGTGCGGCGGTCGGTCGATTTCGTGCTTGAGGATCAGGGGGAATTGCGTCCCGTGGAATTCCGCGTCGTTCGGCCGGACGGGACGCTGCGGTGGATGTCGTCCATCGGCCATGCGTTTGCGGACGACTCCGGCCGGATGGTTCGACTGGTCGGCATGATCAATGACGTGAGCGACCGTATTCAGACGCAGCGTTCGCTGGAGCGCCAGGTCAAGGAACTGGGGGCCCTCAGCAACATAGGGTTCGTGTGCACGCAGACGCAGACGCCGGACGAGCTGATCGGCAGGGTCACGGAGATCGTCGGCACGACATTTTATCCCGACAATTTCGGCATTCTCCTGGTTGATGATGAAGGCAAGCTCCTGCGTCACCATCCTTCGTTCCGCATCAATGCGCCGGGAGCTTCCATTGCCGACATTCGCGTGGGAGAGGGAGTAGCGGGAACGACGGCCCAGAGGGGCGAAGTACGACGCGTGAACGATACGCTTCGCGATCCGAACTACATCGCTCTCACTGCGAACATGCGGTCGGAGATCTGCGTCCCCATTAAGACCGCCGATCGGATCATCGGCGTGATCGACGCGGAAAGCGCCAAAGTCAACGCTTTTTCGGACGACGATGAGCGACTGCTTGTCACGATCGCCACCGAGCTTGCAGTAGCCCTGCAGCGTCTCCGCGCGGAACATGACTTGAGGGAAAAAGAAGCGCTGCTCGCCCGTTCACAGCAGGTGGCGCATCTCGGCACATGGGATTGGGACCTTCCTACGAATGTGACCAGCGGTTCGGAAGAGATGGCAAAGATCTTCGGCGACGCCGTCGGCACGAATTCCGGATTCTCCTTTGACCGAATCCATCCCGAAGACCGGCCGCTTGTCGACGCGATCATGCGGACGGCGATGGAAACGCGCGTGATCCCGCAGACGGAATTCCGCATCATCCGGACGGACGGAAAAGTGCGGACACTGGTCGGACAGGGCGAAGTTCAGGTGGACTCGCGCGGCATTCCCCAACGGGTCATCGGCACGGCGCTCGACATCACGGAACTGCGGCAGGCGGAGGACAAGTTCGCGATGGCATTCCGGTCGATCCAGGATGCCATGGCGATCCTCCGGATCCCCACGGGAGAATTTCAGGAAGTCAACGACGGATTTGTGCGGATGATCGGGTATACCCGCGCCGAAGCGATCGGACGAACTCCGCGCCAGCTCGGCATGTGGAAGGACTCCGAAGACGAACTCCGGTTCCGGAGCGAATTGACGGATAGCAGAACTGTGCGCAACCTCGAAGTGCATTTGCTCGACAAGGACCGTACTGAGCACGCATGTCTCGTTTCGTCGGAGATCATCCAGCTCGACGGCGAGCCTTTTGCCGTAACGATGGTTCGTGACATTTCTGACCGGAAACTTCTCGAGGAGCGTCTGCTCCAGTCACAGAAGCTGGAGAGCATCGGCCGGCTTGCGGGAGGGATCGCGCACGATTTCAACAATTATCTTTCCGCCATCCTGGGTTACACCGACATGGCGGGCAAGCTGGCCGAGAACAACGAAAAACTTTCGGAATATCTCAAGAACATCCGATCGGCCAGCGACCGGGCGGCCAATCTGACGCGGCAGCTCCTCGGTTTCGCACGCAAACAGATCATCGAGCCCCGCATAGTATCGCTCAACGCGGTCATCGAGGACGCCGACAAGATGCTCCGACGCCTCATCGGCGAAGACGTTAATTTTGTCTTCAGGCCCGGGCGCAATCTTCCACGCGTCAAGATCGACCCGAACCAGTTCGACCAGGTGCTGGTCAATCTCGCCGTGAACGCCCGCGACGCAATGGTCTCCGGCGGGACGATCACCATTACCACATCGCGCGTCATGCTGAACGACGGCGATCCGCGACTTCGAACGGATGCGACGGGACGACACTTCGTGGTGATGTCCATTCAGGATACCGGCACCGGCATTCCGGCCGACGTACGGAAGCATATCTTTGAACCGTTCTACACGACGAAGGAGCAAGGCCGCGGCACGGGACTGGGACTTTCCACGTGCCTCGGCATCGTGGAGCAAAACGGAGGGATGATTTGGGTGAACAGCGTGAAGGGCAAGGGAACGACGTTCGAGGTACTCCTTCCCGAAGTCAAGGAATTCGGTACGGCTGTCCAGGAAGACAAACATACGGAACTGCCGCGCGGGAGCGAAACCGTGTTGTTCGTCGAAGACGAGCACATGCTGCGAGACATCGGCGTCGAGACACTCCGGGGACTCGGATACAAGGTTTTCTCCGCGGCAAACGGTCCAGAGGCGTTGCTGTTCGCGACGACGTTCAAAGGGATCATCAATATTCTGGTGACCGACGTAGTCATGCCGAAGATGTCGGGGCGGTATCTTGCGGAGCAGGTTCTCAAGTTCCGTCCGGCGACGAAGGTCTTGTATACGTCAGGATACACGGAGAGCGTGATCTCGGAACATGGAATCCTGAACCCCGGGATCTCCCTTCTGCAGAAGCCGTATTCCCCCGCAATCTTAGCCGCACGAGTGCGTCAGATCCTGGACGGAACAGCGGTTGAGCACGCGGGGAGCTGAGGAATATGTGACTGAAATGTCAAATAGCGAGCATCAAATCACACATACGCCCCTATGAGAACTGCCTTGATTGTTGGCATGGGTGGATTTCTTGGAAGTGCAGGCCGGTATCTGCTTGGCGGCTGGGTTCAGCGGATCGCTCAGTCGTCGATGTTTCCTTGGGGAACATTGGCAGTGAATCTGACGGGATGTTTTCTCATTGGATTCCTGGGAGGACTGGCAGAACAGCGTCAGATGTTTTCGTCCGACATCCGTGCATTTCTGTTCATTGGCATTCTCGGCGGGTTCACAACGTTTTCGACGTTCGGCTATGAGACGGTTGCCTTGTTGCGTGAGGGTGATTTCCTGGCAGGAACAACGAATGCTCTTGCCCAGCTCATGTTCGGTCTCGCCTTCGTATGGGCGGGACATGTTGTCACACGGTATCTCTGAGGTCAGCCATGGTACTGCCAAAAGAGGGCGTTTTGTTACGGATCCTGATCGGCGAGAGCGACCGTCACGAAGGAAAACCTCTTCACGAATGGATCGTGGTGCAAGCACGCGAGCACGGATTGGCCGGGGCGACAGTTCTGCGGGGACTTGAGGGTTTTGGTGCGCACAGTCGACTACACACCGCCAAAGTGCTTCGTCTTTCAACCGACCTTCCGATCGTCATCGAGATCGTCGACTCGGCAGAGAAGATCGAGGCGTTTCTGCCCCTCATCGAACCGTCGATACCGGAAGGATTGGCAACACTGGAAAAAGTGCAGGTGAGGTGGTATAGGGCGGGGGGGACGGGGAAGTCCCAGTAAATTGCGGATTGCGGATTAGCTGGAATAAATCTTCGAAAAGGAACCTCTACCTCCTATTGTCCGCCCGCACATCCCATCGAACAAGTACTCGATCGTCTGCAAGAAACTATCCTCCTCTACTGGGGATCAGCCCTATACCTCGTTAATCCGCAATCCTCATTCCGCATTCCGCAATCCTTCATCGCTTTTCGATGAGGTTCCTCGCCTTCAGCGTATTCTTCATTAGCATTGCAATCGTCATCGGTCCGACCCCGCCCGGGACCGGTGTGATGGCTTTCGCCACCTTCGCGGCCGACTCAAAATGCACGTCACCCACGATCCTGCTCCCCGTTTTTGACCCTGGGTCCGGAATGCGGTTGATGCCGACGTCGATGACGACTACGCCGGGCTTCAATTGCTCACCGTGAATGAATTCCGGTTTTCCCACTGCTGCAATAAGAATGTCGGCGCTCTTCAGATACGGCGCCATGTCGGCCGCGCCCGTATGAACAATGGTCACGATCGCATTCGCTCCGGCCCGTTTCTGCAGAAGAATGTTCGCGATCGGTTTGCCCACGATGTTGCTGCGGCCCACGACGACCACATGCTTACCGGCAGGATCATTCCCGGAACGCATCAGTAGTTCTTGAATTCCCGCAGGCGTGCAGGGAACGAACGTCTCCTCCCCGATCATCAACTTCCCCACATTCACCGGATGAAAACCGTCCACGTCCTTGCGCGGGTCGATCGCCGCGATGACACGGGATTCGTTCATGTGCTTGGGCAGCGGAAGTTGCACCAGGATGCCGTGGATTGCCGGGTCCTCGTTCAATTCACGTAATCGTGCCAGGAGCGCTTCTTCTGTCGTGTTCGCGGGCAGCCGGTCCGTCAGCGAATTGAATCCAGCCTCTTTACACGCCTTCCCCTTCATTTTGACGTACGATTGCGACGCCGGATGTTCGCCGACCAGGATGAATGCAAGGCCGGGCAGCCGGCCGCGGTTTTTCTTTATCTCCTCAACTTCTGCGCGCACCTCGGCGCGGATGGATTCAGCGATTTTTTTGCCGTCGATGATGAGTGCCATGATGATGAAGATGCGGAGGGCTAGATCAAAGAACGAATCATGAACAAGAAACAAGGAAGTGAGATGTAAGAAGGCGTCTGGTGAAGGCCGCTCGTTGCTCTACACCCGCACTTTCCAATTCCATGATCTGTGTTTCTTGTTCAATATTCACTGTGTAGACTATGCCCTCCGCTCCTTTTTCCTTTTTTTACTCCTCCGGACGATAAATCGTCCGGATTACGCAAACCCCGGAAAGATTATTTGCTCTATTTTGACGGCTTTCCCGGATTCACCATCGATCTGTATAAACACCGCACAAAGTCTCACGTCGTGCTCCGCCAACTCGAACTTGTACGGCGTCTGATGGAGGAAGCGTTTAATGGCAATCTCTTTCTTCATGCCGATGACAGAATCGTATGGTCCGGTCATGCCGACATCGGTGATGTAGGCGGTGCCGCCGGGGAGAATGCGCGCATCTGCGGTGGGAATATGCGTATGCGTGCCGACGAGCGCGCTGATGCGCCCGTCCAGATACCATCCAAGCGCCATTTTTTCGGCTGTCGCCTCAGCGTGCATGTCGATCAGCACCATTTTCGTTTCGTTGGCGATCTTGCTCAGCGCCCAGTCAGCAGACTTGAACGGATCGTCCAGCGGCTGCATATACGTGCGCCCCTGGAGATTGATGACACCAAGCCGTCCCCTTTCTTTCAGGTCGACGATCGTAAAGCCGTAACCGGGATTGTCCTTCGGATAGTTCAGCGGACGGAGGATATTCTTCGATTCGGACAGAAGCGCTTTGACCTTCCAGTTGTCCCAGATGTGGTTTCCTGTCGTGATGACGTGGACTCCCAGGTCGAACATTTCCTTCGCCTGTTCCGCCGTGATACTTTTCCCTCCGTCCGTATTCTCGCCGTTGACGATACAGCAATGGATGTCGTATTTTTGCACATACTGCTTCAGGAGCTTCTGCAGAAGCGTAAGGCCGGGACGACCGTTGATGTCGCCGACAAAAAGAACGTTTACAAGATTGGGCAAGAAGAGCCTTTGATGATTATAGAGTCAGGTGATGGGTAATGCGGGATGAGGGATGAGGTGAAATGTGAAGATCAATATACGGAAAATTGGTCGACGTCGATTAGCTGCGCAAAGTTTTTTCGTAAACTTCCACAGTTCGACGCGCTGCGTGAGGCCAAAGAAAATGGGATGCAATGTGATCTGAGAGTCCGCGAGTACGGGAACGGCTGACTGCCTTCTCTATGCCGCGTCGGATGTCGGAGATTGAATACGGATCAACATATTCCGCCATCTCTCCAAAATACTCCCTCGTTCCACCGTACGGCGTGATGACGATGTTTGCCCCCGCCAGTCCAGCTTCCAATGCTGCTATCCCTGGTGTTTCAAATTGTGAAGGGAGCGCAAACACAGAGCAGGCAGCGTAGGCCGAAGCGAGCATCTCCGAATCGTGGTCGATGTGGTCCAGAATCCGGATCCTCGGATTGCGGAATGCGCGTTCAACGATCGCCCGCCCTTCAGGACTTTGTTCAATCCGACCGATAATAACCGCTGGACGGTCGATCCGCCCCATTGCTTCGACAAGGCGCATTACATTCTTCCTCGCCGGACCGATGTGGCCAACGTTCAGCACAAAGTCCCGCATGCCGTACGCGGCAACAAACGCATCCGGCGTGGCTGTTCGAAATCTCTCTTCCACTCCGTTGGGCACAACTGCGATCTTCTCCGATGGAACTCCGAACGCGTTCCGGCACAAAGCTGCTTCTTCTTCCGTGTTCGGCGCAACACATACCGCCCATTCGCACATCTGCGCCACCATTCCGTATTCCGAAAACAATCCGCGGTACAGCTTCCCCGCAATCCGTTCTGCGGCGATCATCGTTCGCACGACTGCCGGAGACCTTCGCGTCAGGTAAATGGGGGAAACTACGGTCGGAATACGTTGCTGATGCAACGCTCGGGCGAGATGGAATGTAGCAATGCCGGCCCCGAAGATGTGGACCAGGTCGACGTCCTCTTTGCGCAATTGTGTTACGTTATCGAGAAATCGGACGTCGACCCCCAGCAGGCGCAGTCCAGAAGCCGTTTGGAGGAGCTGAGTTCTCGGTCCTCCCCGAAGAACTGCCGTCGCCTGGTGCGTTGCGAGGGCAACCCTCACCGTCGTCTCCGGAGCGAGGCGATGGCGTCGACCGCAACGGTCAACGGAATGCGGTAATTGAATTTCCGGATCCGTTCGATGTCGTCCGGTTCATCCGGCAACGTACGTGCCTGCTGCCAGGCGAGTGCAGCGCAGTCGATCGTGGGCTCCGCGGGCTGAAGCGCTTCGCGTCCGTCCGGCCACGCAATCCGGAGCCAGGCAGTTGGCCGCGCGGATCCCGTATCGATGCGGAGGGTCTGTCCCTTCAGATCGACGCGAAGTCCGGCCGTCGAACGGGTCCTCCACCATCGGCCCCAGTCGCGCATGGTCATTTGGCGCACACCGCCGCTGGTCGCATGATCGAACAGGTCGGACAACACTTCACGGTGTCCATTCCTGGGATGATGGTAGAACAGGAGGGGCTCCCCCATCGCCTTCTTTTCGTCCACAATGCGACGGAAGTAGGCGATCATTGTGTTCTGATCGTATCCCTGTCGACGCAGAGAACCAATGCTGATGGGATGCACCGGGATCTGGAGGGACACCGAGCGATCGTTGTCGATCAAGGGAAAGGAGGGGAAATTGTCGTAGTCCCAACCGAATTCGGAGGAATATTCGAAACGGAAACCCGAGATCACGCGCCCGAGGGCGCTGTTCCAAATGCCATAAGGGGCAGCGAATCCTTCCGCTCCCAGCTTTGCGTTCTTCATCAATTCGCGCGCCTTGAGAATATTCGACCGGTTCCGTACTTCATCGTCCCACGTCGCATGCTCGTAGCAATGCAGACCGATCTCCTGTCCCTGCATCTGTGCGAACCGCCACAAGAAATTTTGCTGGCTTCCGACATCGACGAACCACGACGCCTGTACGCGTTTTGCGCGCAGGAAATCGAACAGGCCTTCAATGTCCCCGGCAGAACCCCTGTCCGTGTCGATCCGGAACGCGAACACGCTCGGTGCGTTCTCCGGATAATACCACAAATGCACGTATGGCAGGCCCCGCACGCGGTGCAGGTGTTCAAGGGCAGATCGGACGATCCGCCGCACACCATTTTTTGCGACGGCGGAGACCCGTTCGAATGGCAGTCGTTCGTTCGGCGCCACGAATGACTTCCGCGCGCTTCGCTCATCCAATGCTAGTTCTGCCGCATCGAACGGAAGGACGATGACGTGTCCCCCTTCATGCGTACCGAAGAATGCGGTTGCGGCTGCGGCTTCCGACCGCAGGGCGTTCGCATTCCAGGGGATTCCGCACCGTGACCGGACGTCCACAAGTCCGGAGCCCGCGAAAGGCTCGTCCGTTCCGCTCACGACATACTCGATGTACCGGTGTTCACTCGTCGTTCCGCGAATCTGGGCGTCGACGCGGGCCGGACACAGCACACTGCCCCCCAACCGCAGATACTGTCGGACCATCTCCACTTCCCTGTCGTCGGTCCCTTCGCCCACCACGATGGCGCTGAAATTCTCGGCCGTGAGTGCTCCGTGGGCGCGCTCGTGAGGGATGCCTTCCTGTTCGAGCAGCAGGTCCCAGCCGGTCGGCTTTCCTACGATGCCAATGCAAAGTCTCATATGATGCGCTGTGTAAGAGTTTTCATGTCGTTCCATGATACGACACGGAATGTCATCAGCGCAAGTGCGTAGGACACACAGCCGATCAGCACCGTTACGAGGACATGGAAGGTCGGAAGCAGGAGGATCACAACAGCCAGCGTGAACGCTGCCAGGGCCGTTCTTCCGAACCGGGCGGGTCGGACAGGATCGCAGACGCTTTCCATGGCGTTTCGCATGGCGATGACTGTGATGCCTTCGGAAGCCAGCACGCCGACGGCCGCGCCCATCACTCCCCAGAAGGCCGTCCCTGCCGTCACAGTTATACCGTAGAGTGCCGCGCTCATAATCATGACATTCCGGTACCGGATCTCACCACCCGCCGCCATCACTCCCGATGTGTACACGGTGTGGACCATTGTCAGAAAAACATACCAGATGAGCACTGCGAACACGGGACCCGCAGAAGCGAAGGCATTGCCGTAGACGAGCACGACCAATTCCGAGCCGAGCAACGTCCCGCCGACAGCCAAGGGAAGGCCGAGGATCACGATCCAACGGAGTGTTTCTTCAAGCGCACTGCGCAGTGACTCACGGGATGCACTGTGGAGCCGTGCTGAGGCGGGCAGGAGGACTGTTCCGAGAATGCGGTCGATCATCAACAGAAAGAAGACGAGCTTGTTCGCTCCCGAGAAGACGCCGGCATCGGCACTGCCAAGCATGATGCCGATCGCAATGACGGGGAAGTTCGTGCTGAGATGCCCGAGGAGGGAGCCGGCGCCGAACGGCAATGCCTTGCGCATCAGCGACATCCATTGGTGGAAGGAAATGCGAATGTCCAACGGACCGAATTCCTGGATGTATCGCGACAGCAAGAAACCGGTCGAAGCGATGTCTCCTGCGATCGCGGCGAATGCGGCGGTGCGCAGGTCGTCCGGAGTGCGGACGCCGAACACAATGACCGCCAAATACACGCCGGCCCCGATCGTTCTCGCGATCGCGTTCTCCGACATTCTTTCCTTGCCCTGATACAGCCATTCCAGAAAAAGGGCCGTAATGAATCCGGAAGCGGATGTCACCAGGATGACCATCCGGAGGGGCGAGTCGGCGACAAAGGCCACGGTAACGAGTCCGACAAGGACGTAAGCGACGGCAGTGTTCAGGAGCCGGGCGCCGAGCAGTTCTCCGGGAGAGAATTCGAGCGTGCCTGCCGCGACTCCCCGGGTGCCGAACACATGTATGCCGGCGCTTCCGCCAAGGGAGACGTATGAGAGTACGGTCAGACCGATCATCACCGTTCCGAATCCGCTCACTCCAAGGATACGCGCCATGTATGCGACGGCGAGAAAACCGAGGATCCGGCGGGCGACTTCTGAGAGAAAAAGTGAGCGTATGTTAGAGCCGAGGCGAGCCAATGGCGCTAAGCAATTGCGGATTGAATGATGGAGGGCATTGTTGATTTCGGATTTTGGTCCCTCGACTACGCTCGGGACATGTTTGCGAATTGCGGATTGACTTGCGTAGAGCGTCTGTAGTCTGGGCTAAGGGTTGGCAGTTGGTCCTCTGCGATTGGCTCTTTCCTCATTCCTCATTCCGCTTACCGCATACCGCATCCCGGAAACGAGCTCTTCCTTGAATTAACCAACTCGTCCTTCAATGAACTCTTTAAGTCCTTCGTTTCTTTTACTCGTCGGAAAATTCTTTACGACGTGCTCTCTCGCCATCCGGCTGTATTCGTCGGAGAGGCTGAGCGCGGTCTTGATCGCGTTGGCGAGCGCTTGGGCGTCGTCCGGCGGAACGAGCAACCCCGCATTGCCAACCGCGCGGGGATTGCCGCCGACGGCGGTTGCAACCGGGATACACCCGCACAGCATCGCTTCGCACAACGCGTTGGGAAGACCTTCTCGGCGTGAAGGCTGACAGTAGACCCACGAGGTACGCATGAGCTGGAGCACTTCGACCTGTTCCACCCACCCCCGGACTTCCACGTTAGGAAAGCCCTGCATGGTCTGTATGATATCGGGACCGATGCCGACTACGATGAACTTGACCTCCGGGAGCATCTGCGCGGCCGTCAGAAGGATGTCAACGCCCTTGATCGCGAGCCTCGCTTCCGTCGGGGCGGACGCTACGCACAGCACCCGCTTGTCCTTCGGTCCGGAGGGCGTCCAGACATCCGCGTTGTACCCTGTCGGCAGGCACGCAAGATTTCGCCCGTCATACCCGGACCGTATACGCGCCTCATCCATCAGCGATGAATCCACCGCGAGCACGACATGCGCGTTTCGGATGGCAGTTCGAACGATGGCGCTCTTCCAGCGGCTTGTCCAGATCCCATAACGGATCCGCTCTTCCTTTGCCATGTCCACGCCGCCAAGCTG
Source organism: Ignavibacteria bacterium RIFCSPLOWO2_12_FULL_56_21 (assembly GCA_001802945.1). Lineage (GTDB taxonomy): Bacteria > Bacteroidota > Ignavibacteria > UBA10030 > UBA10030 > 2-02-FULL-55-14. The sequence continues at coordinate 28,399 of MHAK01000088.1, forward strand.
AACAATAGTCCGCTTGAAGAACGCTTTGCCGCAGAGGATGCCGATCGACGTGTATACGGAAGCGAACCAGCCGAATATGACATTGTGACGAGGAACGGCCAGGAGAATGCGAAACGCCTGAAGCAGGCCGTGCCCGATTAGCGGAGTGACACGGTATTGCGACCGGAGAAAGTCGAGGTCCTTGCGGATGAAAGGCGTTTCAAACGCGGCGATGAATAAGATGTTAGTAGGCAACGAAGGCCCGCTAGACAAGTTGAATAGCTTGGCGAAAGGAATTGTCCACGAAGTCACACGAAGACTTCATAGATCTGAGTACACAAAGGGGCACGAAGAGTTATTTATAAAACAAACCACATTCGTGTTCTTTCGTGCTCATGCTCTACAATGTATTCGTGTACCTTCGTGATCACATCTTTTGATTTAAGATTCGGCCCCATCCCCATATCACATTAATCCCTTCGTGTCCCTTCGTTTCTCTTCGTGGTGCTTCGTGGACAACTCTTATAATGTCGGCTTCAACTCCGCGAGGAAAGCCTCAGT
>MHAK01000089.1:0-17623 GCA_001802945.1 Ignavibacteria bacterium RIFCSPLOWO2_12_FULL_56_21
ACCGTTGCTTCCTGACCTTCGCGGACTTTTCCAATATCCACTTCATCGACGTTGGTTTCGACATAGACCTCGTTCATGTCCGCAATAGTCCCCAGAAGCGTTCCACCCCCGACGTTCGAGACACCGGATGAGATGATCATGCCCAATTCGATATTCTTCGTCAGGATCACACCCGAAATAGGAGCGATGATGCGAGTGTCGGCGAGGCGTTCTTCCGCCGATGCCGTCGCAGCCCTCGCCTTCACCACTTGAGATTGCGCTCGTACGTATTCGAGGTTCGCCTGGTCCTTTTCCTGAACGGAGACGAGGCTCTTTTCATACAGCTCCTTCGCCCGTGTATTGTTGTTCTTCGCCTGCTTCAGGTTCGCCTCGGCAACTGCCAGGTCGGCCCGCGCCTGCTCCAGGTCGTTCTTCGTTGTTCGCGGATCGAGTGCCAGCAGAAGTTCTCCTTTGTTGACGTATTGTCCTTCAATGAACTTCAGTTCAACGATCTGGCCGCTGGCTTTCGATTTGATCTCCACTTTGTTGATCGGCTGAACGACGCCATTCGCCGAGACGACAAGATTCAGGTCGCCCCTGGCGATCTGCTCAATACGAGTGACTTGTCCGATCGTGGTCTCGGCTTCGGCATCGCTGCCGTTCTGCAGCATGTATCCCGCCCCGATAAGGACGACGGCGACCACTGAAATGATAAGATATTTCTTCATGTTCGCTCGGTTCTTTCCCTTAGTAACGCTTTGTTCGTGTAGAATCGGCCCTTCCATCCCGAGATCCCATCTCACGGTTGAACTCTTCATACAGTTGTTGTTGCCGGTCTGTCAGGACCTTTCGGATCTCCGTTCGAAGGGAATCCCGCACAATGAGGATCCTTTCGCGATGTACATTCATGCGCATTCGATACGCGTCAAGGAGAGAATCGACGATCGCAACCTGGTGCGACTGAAGCTCAATACGTCGATGGAACAGATCGCGAAATTCCGTCGCATTCATGCGGCTCCCCTTTGTCCGAAATATTGAGAGACTGGATTTGTCGATGGCAATTCCCGCCGCAACACCGAGAATAAAGCTCATCAATACAAACGCCAACGTTTTGGTCTTTGGTTTCATAAGTGTCATTCCTGCTTCGTGACGGCCGCGACAAGGGCCTCATCGCGGGAGATCTCGTGTTCGACCATGAATTGCACAACAGTAGAATCCTGCCGGTCGTCATTCAACACTGCGTCAACGGACGCCGAAGCCGGCGGAGACGCAATCATGGAGAACGCAGTGAGTGCGGCCACAAGGACCGACAGTACGAGCACAGTCCGGGCGGCGACTTTTTCAATGCCAAGCCATTGACCCTCAAGTTGTTCAGTGTCATAGGCGCGGGTTTCAGCATCACCGGCGAAGGACGAGTGCGGACGGACGTCCCCCGCAGACAAGATCCAAGAGCGGATCCGTGCAAGGTCCTCCGATTCCATCCTGCATGCATTGCAGGAGGAGATATGGAGCACGATCTCCCGTTCACGTTCGGCGGACAATCGTCCGTCGTGGAAGCCGTGCAATTCCTGTTTGGGAATATGTTTCATGATCCGCCTCGCAGGTGGGGTTCGAGGAGCGCACGCAGCCGTTCGCGCGCACGAAACAAACGTGACTTCACAGCGGGAACAGAGATCTGAAGCGCATCGGCTATTTCTTCGTATGAAAGGTCTTCGTATTCCCTGAGGACGATCGTGATCCGATGGTCGGCCGGAAGATTTTGAAGTGCCTGGACGATCGCGTGCCGCCGTTCCTGGTCTTCCAGGATGCGATCGGGAGCGTGGACACGACCGCCCATCTCTGCAAGTGACCGACCTTCATCGATAAGGAATTCCAGTGAAAGGATTCGCTTGATCTTTCTTCGGCGGATCTCGTCGATGCAGAGGTTCGCGGTGATCCTGTAGATCCAGGAGAACAACGAACGCTGGGGATTGAGACGCGGCAACGACTGATACAACCGGAGGAAGACCTCTTGACTTAGATCTTCAACGTCCTCACGATTTCCGAGCGACAGGTAGATGATGTTCGCGACCTGTCGTTCGTATCGACGGACTAGGGTCTGAAAGGCGCCCGGTTTCCCTGCAAGAACGGCCTGGACAACTGTCCAGTCATCGGGCGCACGTTGCTTGTCGGTCACGGAGAAAAACGAACGAGGGGGTGGAAAGTTTCTCTTCACGGCGCAAAAAAAGCCTGCAAACATGCAGGCTTCTGGACGCCGCAGGTGAAGAAATCAGGCGACGACTTCGCGGATGATGCCACCGCCGGCGAGATCGTCGTCAAGGTAGAATACCACCGATTGGCCCGGCGTTATTGCACGCTTGGGCGAATCGAAGTCGATCCGCACCTTGCGCGCATCGATCGGCGTCACTGTTGCATCGGTCATATCGTCGCTGTACCGGACTTTTGCCCGGACGCGCAGCGGTCCGGACGATTCGGCGACACCGCTCCAAGATACATCTGTAGCAATGAGTGATCGCTTCCAAAGGTCCCTGTCGGGGCCGACGTCAACGACGTTCGTCTCGGGCCGAATGCCCGTTACATACATGCGCACGCCATGCGCACCAATGCCGCGGCGCTGCCCGACAGTGTAAAACGGATATCCGGAGTGCCGCCCGATGACCAAACCGTTGTGGACGATTTCACCACCTGCTACGCGGGCTCCGAGATCTGGTACACGATCTTTGAGGAAGCGGTCATACTTGTTGTCTTCGACAAAGCAAATATCGAAGCTTTCCTGCTTGTTCGCGGTTCGGAGTCCAAGCCGGGAAGCAACTTCACGAACTTCGGGCTTCGCAAGTTCTCCAATCGGGAACACCGTCTTTGCCAGAGCTTCCTGCGTCACCGCCCACAGAGCATACGATTGGTCCTTGGGGATATACCGGGCACGGGAGATCACATGTCGTTTTCGATCTTCGTCATACCGCACACGCGCATAATGACCCGTTGCTATGCATTGCGCGCCTAACGCCTCTGCCTTGCGAAGCAAGGCGCCCCACTTGATCTCACGATTGCAGATCACGCACGGGTTTGGCGTGCGTCCACTGAGATATTCCTGGACAAACGTACCGATGACCGCTTCTCCGAATTCCTTCCGGAAATCTACGGTGTAATGAGGTATGGCCAGAGAAGCCGCAACCATTCGCGCATCATGGACCGCACCAAGTCCGCAGCAGCTGGTCTCATTTGCGGCAGCTCGCTCACTCTCTTCGAAATCGTACGTCTTCATAGTCACGCCAATGACGTTGCATCCGCGCTCCACAAGCAACGCTGCGGCGACCGATGAATCAACGCCGCCGCTCATCGCAACAACAACAGTTGTGCCTTTCCCGAAAGTGTGCATGACTTTAATGTACGAAAAACTCTGCGATTGCGCAGGTCGGCCCCGTTACTTCCGTTTCCGAAGAACCTTTTCTGCTGCGGTGACAAAGCTCTTGAAAGATTGCTTCCCCACAAGGGTCTCGCGGAGCGAACCAGACGAGTCAAACACGAACGTCGCGGGAATTGCGCCGCTCCACTCGGGCGAGAGCGCGGTTATAAAGTCCTCCTGTTTCGCGAATGCGTTGACGTACGCCGGCATTCCCGCCTTCATCCTCCGCAGGAATGGTTTCACCTTGGATTCGATTTCGTCTTCGTAGTCGATCGATAGCGTGACGACGTCAACTCCCTTGGTGCGATGCGATGCATCCAACCGTACGAGGTCGGGAAATTCTTCAACGCATGGCACGCACCACGTGGCCCATACATTGAGCATCAGGACGCGGCCGTTCCTCCGATGCAGAAGAATGTTCAAAGTGTTGGCGTCGATCGGCCGAACCTCTATCGCAGCCGACGTCTGCTGCCTGGAAACGACTGCGGGCTGGCCTTTACCCGTAAGAAGGATCAGCCCGCACGCAATCCAAAAGATGAATTGCATCATTCGCTCAGCTGACCCGCTTGATCGTACAGCCGAACGCCTTCGTCTCAGTCGTCGTCACTGGTCTTCCTGTGAGGATCTCATCAAGTGCTTTCCGAAGGTCCTTCGTCGTGACCCGTGCTTCGCGCTGGCTGTCGTCTATGCGTCCATGATACAGAATGTCAAGCCCGCCGCTGAGCACAAAAATCTCCGGAGTGAAGGACGCGGAAAACTTGTCCGCAATAACATTCTTGTGGTCCTTGAGGATCGGAAAGGTCAGTCCGTGTTCAGCGGCATGACCTTTGATTTCCTCGATCGACTCCTGCTTATTTGAATTGATTCCCAGAAATACGATTCCCTTCTCCTGATAGTCTTTGTGCAGTGCAGCCATGCGTTCATTGTAGGCATTCGACACCGGACATTGCGTCGCTATAAACATGACCACAATCGCCTCGGCGTCTTTGTAATCTACGAGGGAATGTTTCTTACCGTTGATATCCTGAAGCGTGAAGTTCTCAGCCTTTTTTGGTCCTTCAGCGAAGGCAAGAACCGCCACCGTAATCGTCAGCAAAATGGTTTGTAGCACTTTCATAGCGGTCTCCTCTCCCAAAATGGTATTGGATCACAATCCGACAGAATAATCGTAACAGGAAGATAACGAAAAAGATGATGATGAAGTTTCAATATGCAGGGCAAAGGATCTCACCTCTGAGTCCTACATTACATGCGTACATCGACCTGAAGGCTGGCGTTATCCTTCCGGTACGTGGTCCCTTTGGGACCCGCTTCAGTTCCCCAGAGGGAACGCATGGAGATTGAAACCGTCGCGGCGGATGAGAACTCCCATGACAGTAGTGCACCGAGTCCCCCTCCTTCCCCGGCGATCGGTACGCTACCAAATGACCCGGCCGATGACGGGAAGGAACCATATATGGTCAGGTGTTCCGGAATATGATGGATGACCCACCGAGCGAGGACTTGAACGTGATCGCCGCGCCAGCCTCCTTCCGTCCACACATACCAACCGCGCTTGCTTCCGGAAAAGGCAATTCCGCTTTTCTTCTCTGCCTGTACTCCGGCGGCCCAATGAATTCCCGTCGGTGTCCCAAGGTTTGCCTGAACGGCCCAGCGCTTTCGTCGCTCGGTTGCCGACGCAAACGATCCATCTTCCCTGGTCGCGACCCTTCGTTCCGTCAGCCGCAGTTGCGCGGTGACCACGGAACGCGGTATCGGCCTCATGCTTACGGCTACCATGGCTCCGCTCCCACATGACCAACCGACTTCCGAATTTGCCGGGTCAAGCATGCGGAATCTGTCTAACATGCCGACAACGGACCACGATGAACCGAGCCGCCCCCGCATTCCGAAAGAACCCCCTTCTTCCGGTCGCGCGCCATGAAAAGCGGACGGAATATCGATGCGCCCCGTGCCACGGAGGATTCGGACCAGACCGGATAACTCCAGGCTCTTGGTCGCGTCGAGCGAGGCAAAACCCGCAAGTGACGGCGCACCTTTCACTTTCAATGGAAGTTGTGCTTCCAGCGCAACATCTGTGGATGAATCTCCAAATCCTATTGATTCTATGAACACCCCATTTCGCGAATACCGGTTCTCGTACACAAAAGCGGTTCGAGACGTAAATGCATCGAAGCCCATTTCAGAAGTGAGCACGGAGCGGACCGTTTCCCTGTCTGAAGAAGTTCCAAGTGCCGAGAGTAGACTTCCGTTCTCCCAAGATCGTGCTAATGAGAATCCCCGGATGTTGGACTGTCCGTCGGCACGCGACATACTTCGTACTTGTGCCTTGCCATTGAACGACCGATTCCAACTTGCGGGCTCCATGAGAGATGAACGCGAACCGGAATGACCAAGCGACATTCCCGTTCTCACCTGCATCCATCCCACTCCAACCTCCCACGCATTCTCGGGATATGCACGAAGAAAGCCTGTTAGAGAAAAGGCTGGATTCTCACTCTTCAGTGAACGATCAGATGATAGTTCAAATTCACTTCCTCTACGGTCACCGTTGAATGAAGCAAGTTTCCATGTCGCCAGTTGTCGAAGGCGCATGTGTGCCGCGTTTCCGATGCTCCGGCGCGATCCTGTCATGATCGTTCTCGATCTTGCTTCCCAAACAGGTACAATGGGGGCTAGTATGATGAATGGTCGCAACAGGTCGCCTGTCCCTTGTCGAACGCCAAATGTTCGGTCGACATCGTCAAGCGAAACGATTCTCCCCGACCTCACGCCGGCAGCGATCGCAGCCGCCGCCCGCCGTGTGATCCCAGGGATCAGCATCAAGTCTTCTATTGTCGCATGCCGAAGATCGAGCGGCTCGATCCGGAGACGTTCGAGCTCTTCTGCCGCCGCAGCGGCAGACGTGAATTCGTCTTCATCGTCAATGAACGACGTGGCCGACTCCTGTGAAAACGTTTGTGTCCGGACGAAAAGGACCACACAATATGTCAGGAGCCGTCCACGATGTCGCCCGCTACTCCTTGATTCTCCGAGCGATGCCGACCGCATGGAACCACCCGAGCTCAGCATGCCATTGGCCTCCATAGATCACCTCCCATCCTTCAAAAGTCACCGATACTCCACCCGAAAGGAGGTCTGGAACTTCCGACCATCCTGTGTACAATGCCAGGGGTTCGACCGGACAGTATATCACGCCGTATCTCAGGCCCAGTGGAAACAGGTCTGCTTGTTCCGCCTCAGCCAAGAGTGTTATTCGGCCAGAAGGATGCACCGCCGCGCCGAGAGTCATCGATTCTAGCAAACCACTGCCGCGTGGTTCGACTGCCCGAAGCAAAGAGCGAGCGCCGATGGACAGTTCCTCTGTTCTCATCATCGCCCCCACATCCACACACAACGTCCGCCTGCTGCCGTAACGGGCGAACGTCCATTGTTCGGCTATGAGAGAGGCGCCGAACCCCATGTTTTCGGTTGTGAGAAAGCCGACAGAGCCGCGGACCTCAAATCTCCTCGCCAATTCCCCTCCCATGCCGGTGATCGATATCGATGAAGTAAGGACGGACAACGGAATTCCCACGGATGCTCCAAAACGGCGCAATATGGGCACACCATATGGGGCCGGCATTATGGAAAGAACCCCTTCCGCCGATCTGAGCCAGGCAAGTCCCGCTGGATTCTGAGGTCCAACGAGTACCTTCCCGGGAAGTTGGAGCAATGCATTTCCGAGAGCGATCGAACGTGCGTCCCATTGCGCGCGGCTTTCATGCGGCATCGTGAAGATCGCAATGAAAACGAGTATGATGAGCGACATGCTTGCTCGTCCTTTCTCGAATTGGTATATTCGAATACGATGATGCGAAGCGGTTATACCTCGATCTGTGCGGCTATCATACTGTTCGCCGCTGCCCCCTCACTTGGGCAGGAACTTCAATGTGACGTCACGGTCAAAACAGAAGCCATCTCCTCGGCCGTTCGCGACTATCTCAAGGATTTTGAGGCTGACGTCGAACGATATATCAACAGCACACGATTCACGAACGAGGACATGTTGGGCGAAAAGATCGTCTGCAACATCGACATTTTTTTCAAAGCCCAAACCGGCGAAAACCGCTACCAGGTCCAGGCATTTATCGGCAGTCAGCGACCAGTCTACGTGAACGACGAACGAACGGAGCAAGCGACACCCGTCCTTCGCCTCCTGGATGAGAAATGGGAGTTCATCTACATCCCCGGACAGCGAATGCGTCAGGACGATTTCGTGTTCGACCCGCTGACAGATTTCCTCGATTTCTACGCATACTTGATCATCGGGCTCGATCTGGAATCGTACACCCTCAACGCTGGAGCCGCGTATTTTCAGAAGGCGTTCAGCATCTGCCAACAAGGGGCGTCAACGTCGTTTGGGGGGGAATGGCAGCAGCAATTGTCCGCCTACAGCCGCTATGCCATTGCGGAAGAGTTGTCAAATCCAAAGTATGCCGTCATCAAGGAGGCATTTACGGCATACCATTTTGACGGCATCGATAATCTGGGGGGGGACCAGCAACAAGCGTTAAATGTCATGCTGAATTCAATCGAGAAGATCTATCGGGTGCGGCGGACGCTCAACCCTCTGTCGGTACTCGTCAAGCAGTTCTTCAACACGAAGAATCGGGAGATCGCGGACGCTTTCAAGACGTATCACGACCCCCGCGTCTTTGAGAAACTAGGGGAATTCGACCCGGAACACCTGTCGGTGTACCGCGAACATCAGCCAAATTGATCAGCGAGCTCGGTCCCGTTGCAGGGTGACCGAAAGAATTCTGTCTCCGATCTGGAGTCGATCGACGACGTCCATTCCCCGGACCACTTTGCCGAAAATGGTATATCTTCCGTCAAGATGAAGTGTGGGAGCATGTGTGATGAAGAATTGACTTCCCTCCGTATCCTTCCCTGCGCTGGCCATTCCAACAGAACCCCTCTCATAACCGACGAGCGAGACTTCTGAGCGAATCGAGTAACCAGGTCCGCCCCAGCTATCCCCTCGAGGATCGCCTCCCTGTACGACGAAGTTCGGCACTACACGGTGAAAAGTCAAGCCGTCATAGAATTTTTTTCGTGCAAGGCGAAGAAAACTCAGCACAGTGAACGGCGCGTCCTCGGGAAGAAGTTCAACAGTGATCTCTCCTTTGGACGTATGCATGATTGCACGCGGCCTTCCACCAAGCGAGGTCAGCGTTTTCCAGTCAAAGTCTGTGTACACAGCTTTACTCGCCGGCGGCACTCGCGAGCTGTAGTCCGTTCTCGTGAGGGATTTCAAAGCCGCAGCTGCTGCCTGCCCGACTGTTCTATCTGCGTCGTTCAACGCACGTTCGAGCACAGGGATCGCCCGTGCGTCGCCCAGGGAGGCTAACGCTTGTATCGCCGCTTGTTGCGCCTCAACATCCATAGGACTTCGTAATCGGTCTACCGCGGCGCACAGGGAATCAACCAGGCCCGCCTTGACCCCTCCAGCTTCGATGAGCGCAACAAACGAGCTGTCCGACGCGAGCGTGCTGACGACCGTTGTAATGCCCATGTCATCCCGACGAAGTGCTATGCACAGTGTGGTGAACAAATCGCGGCCCAAAGCGCTGCGTTCATCGATTCCCGCAGCTATCGTGTCGAGCGCCGGCGTCCGAACATAGCGTCGGAGGTAATCCCAAGCTGCCATCGAAAGTTGGACGTTTCGGCTAGCCAATAGCGCTTTCGTTTCCTGGAAGCCGGCTATGCCCGGCGCCTGCGACAGAGCGTCCAGCAATTTCGGCGCGAGTCGATCGTCGGTGCCCCGGGTTCGAAGCATTTCCAGAATATATCCCGCATGACCTGGCGAAACGCGAACATAGGCAATCGCCGCATCCCCGCGGATCGATTCCGGACGCCGTTCATCCTGAATCAAAGACCGCAACCGAACCTGGAGCGATTCTTGAAAAGATTCAATTCCGACGAGCCGGGGGCCGTTGTGCAAGGCCTGACAGGCGGCGGAAAGTGTGTGGTCGTCATTCCTCCACAATATCCGCAGAAATGCTTGGGCGGCGTCGTTGTCTTTCCTGCCATGAACAGCCAGTGCGCGGGCGGTGTTGACGTCAACACGCCAATCCCTTTTCCTTGACCGTGCTTCCATCCGCTCCAGAGACACCAGGACATCCCGCGCGTCCTGACTTTCGATCCGGCCCAACAACACCGCCAGATTGAAGCGAACATCCGCGACCGGATCATGCGTCAGATTCAAGAGAAGATCCTTTTGCCGTGCGCACTCTGCCTCGATGAGCGCATGTGGAGCCATCCGCCACAGCCCATAGAGAGCCCGCCATCGCACTTCTCCGAATCGATGCTGTAAAGACGCAAAGCACCACCAGATTGCACGTTCTCCTCGAATGCCCCGAATACCAAATCGGGCGATTCCCGTTGCGATATCTTCGGGTCGAGCACGGAATCCTGGACTTTCCGCTGCGGCGACCAACAGATCGAGCTCATGCTGCCCTCCTGCTTTCCCCAGTGCGTCGATCACGGCTTTCAACACTGCCTGATCCCGTTCGTTCCGGAGCACGTTTAGAAGATGTTCGGATGACGCGCGCGTTCCAATTTGGCCTAACGCAAAGGCAGCTGCCCTGCGAACTTCTACCTGCGGATCCGAAAGAAGGGGCACGACAACCGGGAGGAGAGTTGAATCCTGGATGTTTGCCGCCGCGATGGCGGCGGCTTTTCGTACTCGGGGTGAAGGATCTCGCAGGAGGTTCGCGAGCCTGCCGTCACCCGACAGCCGCAAGTCCTGGAGGTAGGACGCCTCCCGGTTCAGCGAATCAGGCGATTGCGATACCGCAACGACCGAAGTCGTTGTCACAACGACTGATGTTAATGTGTTGAGAACTGTACGACGCAGCGTCATTTCTGCGGCTCCGTTCGGAATACTCTCTTCTGAATCTCGCGACCCGTCTTCGTATTTGCCAGTCCACCTTGGCCGGATTCCTTCAATCGCGGCGACATCAGTTCGCCAACTTCACGTGTGGCTTGTATCACTTCGTCCGCGGGAATCAGGCTTCTGAGTCCGGCCAACGCCATTTGAGCGGATACAAATGCATTCGCTACTCCAACGGCATTGCGCGTCGTACAGGGTTCTTCCACAAGCCCTGCAACTGGATCGCAGACCAGCCCCATGGACGCTTTGAGGGCGAAGCCGACGGATTCGAGAATCTGCTCGGTGGTCCCTCCAAGAAGATACACAATCGACGCCGCCCCCATGGCAGCTGCGCTTCCGGTCTCTCCCATGCACCCCGCTTCAGAACCTGCGAAGGAGGAATTTTTGGCAAAAATGAGGCCGACCGCCGATGCGACCAACAAAGCATCCGGAAGACGCTGGCGCGGGACGTTATGTTCGTCCATCATGGTAACCAGCACGGCGGGCATGATCCCTGCTGACCCTGCCGTTGGCGCGGCGGCGATCTTTCCCATGCATGCATTGACTTCGCCGACGGCCACAGCACGCGCAACTGCCTTCTTGAGCGAAGCACCGAGAGTGTTCACATTCGCGTCATGGATCTTCTTCGCCCAATTGTCCAACATTCCGCTTGGGGAGATCACCTGTTGCGTGAGTCCCTGCTCGACCGATTCTTCCATCACCAAAAGTATGCGCTTCAGGTTGTTGTAGACCTGCTCGCGCGTCACGCCCCTGTGCTTCATCTCGTAGTCGACCATTGCTTGGGCCATGTCTTTGCCGGTGGACCGGCAATAGTCTGCAATTTCCGACAACAATTGGAATTCCATGGATTCTCCTTCCTTCACTTCTCGTACCGCGAAGTTCCTTCGACAATCGGATTGACGAGTCGGACAAACTGCACCCAGGTGAGCGTTCGTATCCGCTCCATGGAAGAGGCTGTGATCGGTTGGTCGAGCTCGATGACCATATTCGCCTTTTTCTCGGTCCGCGAAACGTACATGCTTGCGATATTCACTCCCTCTTCCGCGATCACTCCGCTAATCTGCTTGATACTCCCGGGGATGTCTTCTGCGATCACGACAAGGGTATGGAGCTGCGCCTGGAAGTCCACAGGGAATCCCTCGATCTCCTGAATCTTGATCCTCCCACCTCCCAGGGACGCGCCAACGACTTCGATCGTGCCACCGTCTTTCCCCGTCAGTCCAACGCGAGCGGTATTCGAATGAAAACGCGAAAGATCGCCGACAAATGCGAAATCCCACGCCAACCCGCTTCGTTTCGCATGATCGAATGCATCCCGAATGCGCTCGTCGTCCGGGCCAAACCCCAGTATTCCGCCGACGATCGCCTTATCCGTGCCGTGTCCCTTATGAGTTTTCGCAAAAGAATTGTAAAGCGTGATGACTGCCCTGACCGGAGTGTCACCGAGGAGTTGTCTGGCAATCGACCCAATGCGGCTTGCACCCGCGGTGTGTGAACTCGAGGGTCCGATCATGATCGGGCCGAGAATGTCGAACAGCGAAGGGTAGTCGGGCATCTGTTATCGAAGAGCGAAGAGAGTTCGGGCGTTTCGGGTCGTCACCGCGGCAACGTCGTCCACCGTCGTTTCAACGACCTCCGCCATTTTGTGCGCAGTATACAATAGATACGAGGGCTCATTCCTTTTTCCACGAAACGGCGCAGGCGTCAGATACGGCGCGTCTGTCTCCAGTAGAACGCGATCGAGCCCGATCTCGCGCAACGTGCCGAGGACTGGTGAATTCTTGAACGTCAGGATACCGGGATACGAGACGTAGAATCCCGCATCAAACAACAGCTTCGCCTGCTCTGCCGTTCCGGTGAAGCAATGGAACACGCCCCGTCTGCCATCTGCACCTCCGGCACACCACCCCGGCGATGCGTTCGCCGCTTCCACAACGATGTCGACCGCCTCCTCCATGGATTCCCGCGTGTGCACGATGATCGGCAGGTCTTCCTGAACAGCGATCCCGATCTGTGACCGAAACCTGGCCCGCTGAACGTCCCGGGGGGCAAAATCGTAATGAAAATCGAGTCCGATCTCCCCGATGGCCACCACCTCGGGAGCGCGGCTGAATTCTTCGATGCGCTGAAGGTCCTCATCGGTCATCTTCCCCGCCTCATGCGGATGTATACCCACAGCGACCGCAACTCGCTCCGTCCGTTGAGCAAGCGCAAGAGATTGCTCGGACGTGACGACGTTTGTTGCGGGAACGACGATGTCCATCACTCCTGAATCCCGGGCTCGGGCAAGCACGTCCTCCAGGTCGTTCGCAAAATCCTCGTAAAAGAGATGTGCGTGGCTATCGACAAATGACTGCGGCATCGCTCATTCGAAGGCAGCGTCAATGGACAGAACATACGTACGGGGAGGAGCCATGTTCCCGACCAATTCCACGTACTGGTAGTTCAGGACATTCCGTACGGTGAGCCCGATCCGTGCGGGAATGCCGAGGTCGGTCAGTGTACGGAAAGCCCGGACATCAAGGACATGGACGGGTACACGCTTGTCGCCGTCGACAATGTTCGCCAGGGTGACAAGTTGCTCGTCGATGGCCTCGATCTTGCCGACGAACCGGTACTCCATGCCCGCATCCCAGCCTCCCATTTTCCCTTGGACGGCAGCGACCGCTATGTGCCGCGGTCGAAACCGAAGGACGCTGTTCGTGGTTACATTCCGGGGGTCCATGAGAGTATATCCCGCCGTCGTTGTCAGAGCTCTCTCAAACCATTCCGCTCCGGCAGAGATCTCGGTGCCCGTGATCCGCGCCCGGTGCACATTGTCAAACCGAATGACGCGATCCTTGGGGTCAACGCCCGCTTCGATCAAGTCTCGGTATTCCGCGTGGAAGATGGAGACGTCCAACCACGTATTTTGAGCGATCAATTGGGCGATCCCCGCTTCCAATGAAAAGCTTCGTTCGGCGCGGAGATTTGGATTGGGCACAACGTTTGTACTTCCAAAACCGGTCGCCACAAACGTGAATAATTCTGCGATTGAGGGATAACGAAAACCTCTGCCAATCGACCCGCGGAATGTCGTCGTTTCGCTTGCTTTCAAGGTCATCCCCAGCTTTGGGTCGACCTGAGACCTGGGAGTGAGTGCAGATACTCGCTCCCAATCCAATCTCACGCCAGCACTTACCGTCGTTGCCGGAGAAAGCGTCACATCATCCTGAATGAATGCCGCCGCCCCTAGCCCGGGATGATTCCCAAATATGTTCGACCGTACTTGGGCAACGGAAGCAGTAAGGCCGGCGACGATCTGATGACCCGACCCTGCATCCTGCGTCCATTGCAGCTCACCAAAGCCGACATCCGACTTGGACGTATTGTTGACGACACTCCCTTCCTCATCGCTCCATGCATTGCCGTAATACTGGCCTCTCGCCGTGATCAAGGCACCCGTTCCGGTCACCGAGCGATACGTTGCGCTGATGTATCCGCGGGTAGACCGCACCCAGCGCTTTTGATGGTCGTCGGGGGGACGTAGCGGCTCATGAAGAGATTTCCACCAGAAAAAATTGCCGTTCACCCGGCGAACAATGTTGCCCGTGATTTGCAGCGAACTCATGTCCCCAAGTTCCAGGTCGGATCGACCAAAAATTGCATACTTGTGGACGACGTCGTTCTGCCGATATCCTTCGTCCATGAGTCGCGAGGCACCGAGCAGAAATCCCGCGGAACCATTCCGCTCGGATGCAGTGACGAACACACCCGAGGTGAATCGCGTGCTTGGGGTCCACGACCAAGCGGAATACGGCGGGCGATCGTATGCTCCCCCGAATGATCGAACCTTCACCGAGCTTCCCTCTTCGATCCTTCGCGTAATGACATTGACAACGCCGCCGAGCGCGCTCGAACCATACAACGCCGAGCCTGCTCCCTTCACTACTTCAACGTGATCCACCTGGTCGATCGGCAGCGATTCCCAGTTGATCTCACCGGTGTCTCCGGTCAAGTACGGTGCGCCGTCCACAAGGAGCAGTACCCTGCTACCGACACCACGGCTGTACCCAGACGACCCGCGAATGTTGATCTGATCATCGATCATGGTGACGCCCGAAACTGCCCGCAGTGCATCGTCAAGCGTGGTCGACAGCCTGTACGCCAACGCGTCGGCGTTGATCGTTGTCACGGTCATGGGAACATCCTGCAACGATTGTTCCCTCCGGCTTGCAGTGACCACAACCTGGCTCACCTGGATCGGCGTTTCTTCCATGCTGACCACGAAGGTCGTTTCAGCGCCAGCGCGTACAATGACGTTCTGTGCTTCCTCTTTTCGGTATCCCAGGAGCGATGCCTGCAGTGTGTACGTGCCGTCGGGGATCCTCTCAAGTGTGAATTTTCCTTGGTTGTCTGTGCTCGCACCCGCGATTCCGGGACGCAACCGTATCGTCACGCCGGCAAGCGGCGTCCCAGTGCCCCGTTCCACGACACTTCCCGAGATCCGGCCGCCCGGAGACTCCTGTGGGGCGTGGAGAAGGGCCGCCATCAGCATTACACTGGACGCGATCATCGTTCAAAATGGCTGCGGTGGTGGTTGCGCAAAATTCACGTCCAACCGAAGACCGTTGACGAACTCGTCATAACGAATAGTCACCAACCTCGGAAGGCTCGAATCCGCCGGACTCGGAAGTACGCCGACGATCCGGAAATTGCGGACTTCAAGTTCGGGCCGAAGCTGTTGGATAACTCCGATGTATTTGTACGTTCCGGGTTGAAGATGAAAGTCAAAGCGAACGGAGTCGATGAAGAACGGCAGCGATTCCTGCAATGAGGGAAACAGGAAAATCGTGCGCGGTTCAACGAGCACCCCTGCGATAATCCGGGAGGAATCCAGGGGATACTCAATGGAAGCAAACAACCAAAGACCCTGGAGGCTGTCCGCTGGCGGCCACGTCCCTTGGGCAAAAAATACGGTGCCTCCAATTCCCGGTTCAATGTCGGCCGGGACGGTCAACCCGCCGTCGCACGAGAGGAATAGCACCATCATCCACAGAAGAAAGTGCCGCATCGGGTTACCAATCTACGAGTTGACGCCCGGAGATGCAACGAATCGCGTTGGAAATCCGAATGTGGTTGCGTATATTGACACCGCTTTTGTCGCCATTCGGATGCCGTTCCCCCGCATTTACGTTCAGCGCCTCTTTGATAGCATCGCTCCCCGGTACGACGTTCTCAACCGGTTCTTGAGCCTGCGCCTGGACATCTGGTGGAGGAAGCAGCTTGTGCGATCGATTTCCCCTGCCGACGCCGGTCGAGCGCTCGACGTTGCCACGGGTACCGGAGATGTTCTTCTGGCCCTGCAAAACCTGAACCCTGTTTTCTCGGTGGGAGTCGATCTCTCCGCGGCGATGTTGACGCGCGCTCGGGCGAAAGTTGCAGGCAACGGAACTGCGCTTGTTCAAGCGGCGGCGGAACATCTTCCGTTTCCCGACGAAAGCTTCGACCTTGTGACGATCGCGTTCGGAGTCCGAAATTTTAGCGACCTGCGCCACGGTTTGCACGAATGTCGGAGAGTTCTGCGACCGCGCGGGCTGATAAGGATCCTCGAATTTTCACGACCGCGCGGCATCATTTGGAAAAGAGTTTTCGGCGTGTATTTCCGGGTGGTAGTTCCGACTGTCGGACGCTGGGTTTCGGGTCATCAGGAGGCGTACACGTATCTCCCGAACACTGTCAGCGACTTCCCAGACGGTGAAGCGTTCACCGGACTCCTCGCCGATGCGGGATTTCACAATGTCACGTATGAGACAATGACAAGAGGCGTCGTGACTCTCTACTCCGGCTCCGTTTCTCCATAGCTTTTGATCAAGCATTGAAGAGAGCATGATCGGACTTTTCAAAATATTCGATGCACACGTTCACTTCTACTCGAACAGCTATTTCAAGTTCCTGGTCAAGCAGAAACCTAATCGAGCCGACATCAACTCAGAACTTCGGAATCTGGCCGCCAAAGGACACATTGAGATACCCGGCGAAGACCCGATTCAGCTCGCAAAACGCTGGATCGATATCATCGACAAATGGAAATTAGAGCGCCTCATGCTCTTCGGGAGCATTCCGGGAGACGAGGAATCTGTGGTGAAAGCCGTTCAGGCATTCCCGACACGATTCTCCGGAATGTTTGCCGTCGACCCGAATTCGAACACGCTCATGGAGAATGCCGAAAAACGCCTGCGTCAGGACAAATTAAAGGGGATTCTTCTCTATCCTTCCCTCTATCAGATCGGCGTCAATGACGAATGGCTCTATCCATTGTACAATCTCGTTCAGGAGGTCAAAGGCATTGTTTTCGTTCACTTCGGCAAGCTCATTATGCGCCCGAGGGAATATGCAGGAGTTCCCATCGTCACGAACGACGCATTCGGCAACCCCAAGGACCTGATCCCGGTGGCCAGGAAGTTCACTGGTTTGCGGTTCATCATACCCAATTTCGGCGCCGGCCGGTGGGAGGAAACTCTGGAAGTCGGCAAGCAATGTCCCAACGTATTCGTCGACACGGCAGGTTCCAATTCCTGGATGACCGACCACACGACGAAGCCCGATCTGCGACGCGTTCTCCAAAAGACCATCGAAGCGTACAGCACTTCGAGGATCCTGTTCGGCTCTGACTCGGGTATGCTTCCCCGAGGCTACAGGTATGATATTGTGGACAACCAGCTGAAGCTTGCCCAAGAAATGCGCATTCCCACCCCGGACATCAAGAAGATGTTCTTCGAGAATATGGCAGCCCTCGTCGACGGCGCCAATTCCTGATTCCCTACGACCTTTCCGCGAACAAATGACGACGGCGCTCCAAGGAGCGCCGTTGTGCTTTCCCAGCTTTGTGTACTCGTTCAGAAGCTGATCTTGTATCCTGCTCCCTTCAATTCTCTGATGAGCGCGAGGCTTGCTTCCTCAAGCTTGACGACGATCGGTTTCACGGCGACTCCCGGAACGCTCTTCGGAAAATTCACGTCGCTCATATGGAGCACTGTCACGCGCCCCTGACCGAGCTTTCCGACAAAATGGCCCAGCTCGAACATGGCATATGTCAGGTCCTCATTGTTGAACACAAAGAAGGCGTAGGTAATATCGGCCTGGTGTTTCAGTGTGTCCAGCGCAAGCATCTGTCCGCGGGATCGCTTGATCGGGACTTCTTCAAGCCCGATCTCGGTTAGAAAGTCCGCAAGCTGGACTTTGAGCGGATCGTTCTCTTCGCCGATAACATAGACTTTCGAGGCGGCCGCTCCATTTGGAGCGGAGGTTGTGGCGGCCGC
>MHAK01000089.1:17634-31125 GCA_001802945.1 Ignavibacteria bacterium RIFCSPLOWO2_12_FULL_56_21
CCTCAACACCCGTGCACCGCCCGATTCTCCGCTTGCGGCCGGCGCCGCCGCAGGAGCGGCGGCCGCGGCCGCCGGGGCAGTCGCGAGCTCCGGCGAGTTCTTCAACTTATCGTACAATTCCTTGACGCAGACTTGGATCAACTGAGCAGAGGATTGAAAAAAATAGCCTCCGTTCTGGTCACCGAGGATCTTGTTTTTATATGGAAAGCCTATCGGGCCGGATTGTTCGAGCGCCTCGAGGCACGCCTTGCGCCATTCGAGGTACTTGTTCTGCAGCCTGGCATTGTAGCCGGAAAACTCGAATCCCCCCAACGGCACCAATTGGGCCCCTGTGGCGACAAGTTCTTCTAATCGTTTTACGATGGATTCGGACATGGAATGAACGCTATGGCCGCGAAAGGAGACTTCTCCACCAATCCGAGGGAACAAGCCAGTTTTCGCTGAGGAATTTTAATATATGAGAAACTCTTGAGTGATGCAAAATGGCGGTCAACGCACCACGGATCCCGTGGGTATTTCCCCTTCGACGACCACGATGCGCAATGTGCCGTCGTCGGCATTTGCCGCCAACAACATGCCGCGCGATTCCAATCCCATGAGCTTTGCGGGCTGCAAGTTTGCCACAACGACCACCCTCTTGTCGACAAGCGTTTCCGGAGCGTAGTGCTTTGCGATGCCCGCTACGATCTGGCGTTCTTCTCCGGCGATCTCGACAATAAGTCGGAGCAATTTTTCCGATTTTGCAATACGTTCAGCGGAAACCACCCGCGCAACTTTCAAAACGACCTTCCGAAAATCATCGATGCTGATGAGGTTCTCCGACGGAACTCCCGCCGGACCTTCAGATGCTGTCATTTCCCTTGACATAGCGGCAATCGCCTCGTCTTCGACCTTCGTAATAAGAATTCCGGGCGTTGGCAACTTGTGCCCGGCCGGTACCGGCCGATCGCCGGCAGTTTTCCATGTCCCCTTTTCTTCAACAGCGGTTTGGTCGAGCAATCGGTCAATGCCTTGCGCGAGTACGGGAACGATCGGCCGCAGAAGCACGGACAACGCACTCACCGTTTGCAGCGAAACTGCGATTGTTGTAGCGCACTTGGAAGGGTTCTGCTTGATCGTCTTCCAGGGTTCACTGTCATTGAAGTACTTGTTGGCGATCCGGGCGACATTAACCGTTTCGGCCACAACTTCGCGGAATTTGTATCGCTCGTAGAGATCTCCGATGTTGGCGGGGGCATTCCGCAGGACCTCCAACATGGCTTTGTCGCGTTCGTCAGGAACGCCACTAGCGGGCGCGACCCCTCCGAAATTCCGAGCAACGAAGGCCAGCGTCCGATTGATGAAATTTCCCACGATGTCTGCAAGTTCATTGTTGACGCGGGCCTGGAATTCTTTCATCGAAAAATCAGCGTCTTTCGTCTCGGGAAGGTTCGCCGCCAGAGCAAACCGAAGTGCATCTGCCGGAAAGAACCGCAGAAAATCACGCAGATCGATCCCCCATCCCCGGCTTTTCGAGAATTTTTGCCCTTCAAGGTTCAGGAATTCGTTCGCCGGGACGTTTTCCGGCAGAACAAAACGAGACGTGTGATGATCGTTCCACGCCATGAGCATGGCCGGAAACACAATGCAATGAAAAACGACGTTGTCCTTTCCGATAAACGCCACGTATTTCGTCGATTCATCCTGCCAATAGGCGCGCCAGGCTTCCGGCACCGAGCGGTTGACGGCCCATTCCTTTGCGGCAGAAATGTACCCCAGCACCGCGTCGAACCACACATAGATCACTTTGTGTTCGAAGCCCTTCACCGGGACTGGCACACCCCATGTCAGGTCTCGTGTCACCGCCCGATCCTGCAGGCCCTGGCGAAACCAGCTTTCGCAATATCGCAGAACCGTCTCACGCCAGCCGTCACGGGCATCCCGCTCCTGAATGTACGCCTGGAGCCGTTCCTGATATTCGCCGAGTGGAAAGTACCAGTGACGCGTTGACCGTACAACAGGCGTCCTGCCGCAGAGTTTGCATTTCGCGTCGATCAATTCCAGCTGGTTGAGCCAGCTTCCGCAGTTCTCGCACTGATCTCCTCTGGCTTTGTCATATTTGCAGACCGGGCAGATACCTTCCACATACCGGTCTGCCAGGAACAACTTGTCGAATTCACAGTAGAACTGACGTTCTTCCCGTTCTTTCAGGATCTGTGCAGCATGGAACTCCGAAAAGAATTCACGCGCTGTCTCATGGTGCAGTGGAATCGACGTCCGTGAATACTGGTCAAAGCTCATCCCAAACTTGCGAAACGCGCTTTCATTATCGGGATGATAGCGATCGATGATCTGTTTGGGCGTCACCTTCTCATGTTCAGCGCTCACGGTGATCGCAACTCCATGCTCATCTGAACCGCAGAGGAATAGGACCTCGCGTCCGTTCAGCCGCTGGTACCGCGCATACATGTCTGCCGGCAGGTATGCACCGGCGAGATGTCCGAGATGTACATACCCGTTTGCGTATGGCAATGCCGCAGTAATCAATATGCGTTGCGAAGTTCGGGTCATGTGGACCGAAGGGAAGAAACGACCAGGTGACGAAGCTGTTGCGAGAGCGTGGTCAGGATCAGGGGAATATAGACATTCCTGCGTAGATCGGCAATTGCGCCGTCGACTGTTGCGACTGCTTCCTGCAGGCGGGCGGTTGGATATCTCTGCGAGAAGCTCAGTAGTGTTTCGTCAGCTGCGAGACGTGCATGTGCCGGATCCGTCTGGAGCAGCATCGCATCGCGCAACCAGGTTTGGAGGAGCAACAACCACTCCTCCCACTGTCGTCGATCGTACGATGACACAAGCCTCTCGATCTCCGCCGCAAGCGGCAGCACTTTGCCGGCAACGACGAGCCGTAAGAAACGGACGATCTCTTTGCGTTCTTCGGCAAGATCGCCGCCGATCAACCGACGAGCCTGGCGATAGCTTCCGTCCGCGAGTCGGGCAGCATCTGTTGCGACATGCGTTTCGGCGCCGTCGCGTTCGACCAAAGCGGCGCAAATCTCGCTCTCCTGCAACGGCGAACATTCGAGCTGTTGGCATCTCGATTGGAGCGTTGCCAGCAATCGTTCCCGATATGCAGTCGTCAGCAAGAGCACTGCGTTCTCCAGCGGTTCTTCGAGAGTCTTCAGAAGGGAATTCGCTGATTCCTGGTTCATCGCATCAGCACGCAGGATCACGAACACTTTGTACCGTCCTTCGACGGGACTCATCGACGATTCTCGTTTGAGGTCGCGAACGCTGTTGATCTTTATGAACTGGGCCTTGGGAATCGTGATCTCGTTGTACGGGTCCGCCGCCTTCGCGTCCAGTTGTTCCCGGATGATGTCGACCGTGTCTTCGTCCAATGTGCGAATGGGGTCGTCTCCCGACTCTTCCGCTTTCCCGGTCGGCAGCGGGACAATTATGCGGATATCGGGATGCCTCAGCTTTGCGGCTTTTGCGCAACTGGAGCATGCATCGCAGGCTTCATCCGTTCCCCGCTCACATTGCAGCGCTTTCGCGAATTCAAGGGCGATGGCATCTTTGCCGATGCCCTCCTGTCCGTGGAAGAGATAGGCGTGAGCGACGGACCGGCGTGCGATCGCCTTCCGCAGCAATTCTTTCACCCGTTCCTGACCTATGATCGCTGTCCACGCCATGGGAGTGATCAGCTAGAACGCATGTCCAATACCCAGGTGAATAACACCCCCTGAGAACGTTTCCCCAAAAAAACGTTTGCTGGTTACCCATCGTCTGTTCAAAGGAGCGACGGGATCGTACATTTTCATGCCAAAGTCCAGCCTGATAGGTCCCGCAACAGTGACATAGCGAATCCCAAATCCGGATGCAACGGCCACTTCAGATATCCGCATCCGTTTCCTGTCAGTCCAGATATTCCCTGCATCGGCGAACACGACGAGCGAGAGCTTTTGTAGGTCCATAAACAGGAACTCGCCCGCATTCTGGAACAGGGCAATCCTGTCCTCCAGGCTGGTTTCCAACAAAGCGTTCCCCCCCTCCGACGGTTTCGGCACCGCCCCTAGCTCGCGCGCCTTCCAACCACGTATACTGCCGCTTCCTCCTGCGAAGAAAGTCCGGGTGATCGGAATAGGTGCCTGCGATCTTCCGTAGCGATCAGCTGCTCCGACTCTGACTCTCGCAGCCCACAATGCGCCTCGGGGGGCCCCAGGATCCCAATACCATTGACCCGTCAGAATAAGCTTAAGGTATTGTGCATACGGCAACCGAGTTCCGAACAGTCCTCCAAACGCATGCGGTAAGAACCCTGCTTCTTCAACGGTGATGGAGTGCAGGGTACCGTAGGAAGGCATGAAAATGTCATCCCGGTCGTCACGCTGGAGTGTCGTCGTGAGAATGGAATTGAATTGACGCTCAAAATTTCGGATGGACGTGTCCTGCTGTGTGGAAACGCTTGTCGGGTCTATCCATTCGAGATTCCAATCCACGAACAAGCGGGTGAACAGAGCCGTTTGTGCGGTCACACCCACCTTCGACCGGATAATCGGCAAATAGTAGTCTTTCTGCTTGTCGAGGATCCAGGAAAGCGAACCGGTCAGGCTCACTTTGTTGCTGAAGAAATACGGTTGCGTGATCTGCGTGGTCAATTCGACCTTTGAAACCAATGAACTGTCCTGGAGTCCATCTTTGCTGAAGAGTCGGTAGATGCGGGCATCCTGGATCGAACGAACGCTGAATCTGAGAAGTGTATTGAAGTTCCGCGCCCCGCCGAAGAAATTACGGTGGCTGTAACCAAGACCTGCAAGGACGTTGAAAGCATAATCTTCGTCGTTGAAACCGATCTCCGGTGTCAGCTCTTGATACGCCCGCGTTCGAACTGTGACGCGCATCGGAATGAGCACCACCCTGTCGGAAGAATCGACGCCGGCGTTCTCGATGCGCGTCGCATCGAAGATACCCAAACGGTTGAGTAGCTTTTCGCTTTCCTGTTTTTTCAGGACACTGTAGACGTCGCCGGACTGGAAATCGATGTGTCTGGTCACGATGTCGGGGTCGATCACTTCGACAGAACTCGTATCCTGCACAACTTCCACATTGCCGAATCTATGTTCCTTGCCGAGGTCGAAGTCGAAGAGCACATCAAACTTTGTGCCACCGTCCTTCGGAGTAGCAGTCTTTGCCTTTGTCTGGACGTTGACAAACCCGTTGTTGGAAAAGATTCCGATCAACCGTCGGAACTCCGCAGCAACGTTCGGATACACGAACGGGTCTCCTGTATTGATCAGGGCATCATCGATGATCTGCTGCTGTACTCGGTTCGGAAGTGATTCGATTCCCCGAATCGTAATCTTATCGATCGTCGAACGAACCCCTTCTGCAATGTGAAACGTGATTCTCACGTCTCCGTCGACCGTTTGGACTGCGGCATCCACCTTTGCCGAATAGAAGCCCTGGTCCTCGTAGAACCTTCTCAGCGACCATAGATCGCTTTCCAGGAGAACTGGATCATGATACTGCGGAGGATTTCCGATATTCTCACTGACATTTTGGTAGAGCCATTTCCAGACACCCCAAGGGGTTTCCTGCGACTGAATGGCACCGCGCAGTCTGTCGGGCCCGATCTCGTTCGCACCGTCGAATATGATGCGATCGATCTCCGGCCGGGATTGCGCAGCAAGGGGAGCCGCAGCGAAGAAGAGGAGAATCAGGAAACGCATGATCTTAAGGTTGGGGGGAAACAAATAAAAAGCCCAGCAGGAGTGCGCTGGGCTTCGATTCGGACACTGCTGTGGATCGCAGGCGGCGTGTGCCGGCAGTCCTTAATATTCTTTGTCGTCCTCGAAGAAGAAATCTTCGTCCGTCGGATAATCGGGCCAGATTTCTTCGATGCTCTCGTACGGCTCGTCGCTATCTTCGAGCTCCTCCAAGTTCTGCACTACTTGCGTCGGTGCGCCGGTCCGGACGGCATAGTCGATGAGTTCCTCCCGTGTCGCCGGCCATGGAGCATCGTCGAGGTATGAGGCAAGCTCGATCGTCCAAATCATCCCTTACTCCTCTTCGTGCGTGCTTTCTCGTAGGCTGATCTCCGGTCGTTGTCCGGACTCTGCGTGAAAGTCCACGTCATCGAAGAAGTAATCCAGCGGATTCTGTGCCACACCATTTAGGCGAACCTCATAATGCAAATGTGGACCGCTCGACAAGCCGGTATTTCCCGACCTGGCGATAAGCTCGCCGCGTTTCACGTTCTGTCCGTCACGCACCAAAACCTTGGAGAGGTGTCCGTAGACGGTGCGATACGAATAGCCGTGATTCAATTCTACCATGATACCGTACCCGCCGGACCGTCCAGCGAATTCAACGGTGCCATCGGCCGATGCATAGACCGGCGTTCCGACATCGTTGGCAACATCAAGGCCTTCATGCGGCCGATAAATATTCAGGATGGGATGGAGCCGAATACCGATCCCGAGCCTGCTGTAATATCCAGCCATTGGTCTGATCGCCGGAAGGTGACCAAAACGCGCTCTGTTTTCTTCCTGCCGTTTTGCCATTTCCCTGTAACTGACGCCCTGCAGTTGGAGTTCCCGCTCCGCTATTGTCATCCCTGAGCGAAGCTTGTTCAACATTGTGCTGACGTCGGACGACGTGCTGAAATCGACAACTTCTATTGCACCTCCGGTTCCCGCCTTGCGAACGTCGTCGTCTACCTTTGGCAGGTCGACGAGCAGCCGCAGATGGTTGCCGTTTTCATTCAGATCAGCCAGACGTCTTTGCAGACTCTCTATCCGCACGCCGACAGCCTGTAGCTGCTGCCGCATGACCTTGTTCTCCTGGATCAAAAGACTGGTCCGAGTAAACCCTAATCCAAGCCTGTCGCCGAACCGCTCGTTGATCTCGAGGAACAGAAGCAGGCAGACTGCGCCCACAACGAATCCCCAACCGACGAGTTTGGTCTTCGCCCAACGGAGTTCACGAAAAGTCAGCGAATCCGCAGAGAATAGATAGAGTTTGAACTTGGACATCGATCCAAAGTTATTAATTGATACAGTACGGCCCGAGGGGCCATATGGTCTCTGGGCGCACGAAATTAGACATTTAACGGGCGATTGTCAAGAACGAAGAGCACCGATTCGAGGGCTCACATCATTCAAAATCGTGTTCAAAATAGTCAATTGCCCTCTTTCCCTTGCTTCTATCTGCGATAGCAAGGTCCAAACGCTTGGAAAACTCCTTTGCCGCATCGTATCCGTAATGCTTCAGCAAGTAATCCAACGCAATGACCTCGACGATAACCGTGATATTTTTGCCGGGGAAAATGGGCAGGCGAATGTGAGGCAGGTCAACGTCGAGCAACCCTATGTTCTCATGGTCGAGTCCTGTCCTCGTATATTCTCTGTCCTGTCGCCATTCCTCCAACTCCACGATGATCTCCACCCGCTTCTGGAACCTGATCGAACGTATTCCGAAGATCGATCGAATATCGATCAGACCGAGCCCACGAATCTCCATGAAGTGTTTCACCATGTCGGAGCCGGCACCCATCAAAATGCCCTCTCCCTTGCGTGTCACTAGCACTACGTCGTCCGCAACCAGTCGATGCCCACGTTCGACAAGGTCAAGAGCGATCTCACTCTTGCCGATGCCTGAGCGGCCGGTCAGTAGAAGACCGATGCCATAGACGTCGATGAACGATCCGTGGACGGCGGCCTGGGTGGCGAACTGGTCATCGAGGTAGTCGCTCAAGAAATAGACGAACTTGGTCGTCTCGAACGGCGTCTGCAGTACGCTGATCTTCCGCTCTGTGGCGATTTGCACCAGTTCAGAGTCAATCTTGTTGTCGTTCGTGATCACAATGCACGGCAGGTCGAATTGGAGAATCGTCTGAAAAGCCCGGATCCTTTCCTGGAGTGTGAGGTGGTTGAGGTAACGGATCTCTGTGTTGCCGAAGATCTGCACACGGTCGTATGTGAACAATTCAACGTAACCAGCCAACGCGAGACCGGGCCGGTGAAGGTTTTTGTCCCGAACCTCGCGCTCAAATCCGGCATCTCCATTGAGGGCGGACAGTCGCAAGCGGACGCGCAATGCATCATACAACAGTCCCACGCTTATGCTCTGCTTCCGCGTTTCCTTGATGTTTTCGAGGGTCATGCTGGTCCTTTCCGTCACACCTTGTCGCGGATCTGACGCACTTTGGCTCGATCGCGCATATGGAGCTTATCCTTGTATCGTCGCAACCTTCCCCTCAGCTTCATCGCTGCACTGTCGATCGACTTGAAAAAATCGCTCGTGCCCGCCTCTCCCGTCAGGACCGCGTTGTATACAGACAGATTGATCTCCGCAATCTTCGTGCTCTTCCGCGCTTTCTCATACTTCAGGATGACTTCAGCCTTGATAATGCCGTCGTAGTATTTCCCGAGGTGTTCCACCGTATTGACAGCATACTCATTCAACGATGCATGCGCTTTGAAATGACGTGATGTCACTGTCGTGGTCATCGTCGGCTCCTTTCCTTCGCTGCGTGTTTGAAACCCTGTCAGGCCTTCGGGTGTGCTTGATCGTACACACGTTTCAGCTGAGCAGCAGAAACATGTGTGTACACTTGCGTGGTCGACAACGATGCGTGGCCGAGCAATTCTTTGACTGCACGAAGATCCGCGCCGTGATTCAAGAGATGCGTTGCGAAGGTATGTCTGATCACGTGCGGACTTTGACGTTCGATCTCGGAGACCCTGCGGATATGTTCCCGCACAACGCGCTGCACAAGCTGCGGATACACAGGACGGCCGCGATCCGTAAGAAAAACCGTGTCCCCCGCATCCGCCGATGCCGCGGGGCGGACGACAATGTATGCGCGCAATGCCGCTAGCGCCGGTCGCCCCAGCGGCACCACGCGGTCCTTTTTCCCTTTTCCGCGGACCTTCACCGTCGAATCGTGCTCATGTACATCGGACAATCGCAAACCCACCAATTCGCGAAGGCGCAGACCGGCGCTGTACAGTACTTCCATCAATGCACGGTCGCGTCGGCCGGAAGGTGTCTCGATGGGGATCGTGTCCAGCATCCGTATCATCGCGCCCTCATCCACGACTTGGGGCAGACGGTGTGCTCGACGCGGCTGAGCAACACCGGCGGCAGGGTTTGCAGGCACTTTGCCTCGACGAAGAAGGAACCGGAAGAACGATTTCAGCGAAGCGATGTTACGCGAGATCGTGGCGGGAGCAAGGTGAAGATCGTAAAGAGACGCAATGAACTCGCGTAGGAACGGCCTGTCAACGTCATGGACCGACGTCGACTTGTTTTGGAGGAAGGTCAGAAACCGTTCGAGGTCCGCCCTGTATGCTGCGACAGTGTGGGACGAATAGTTGCGCTCACCCTCGAGATACTCGAGAAACGCTCGGAGATGAACCGTATCTGCGGGGCGCGCCTTCAGGCGGGGATTGCCACGTCCTGCGGTTCCCGGACCGATTTGCACGAGGGGCATACGATGTGAGTGCCCTTGGCTTGAGTTGTCTTTTCAACCAAGTATGGATTTCCGCATACCGGGCAGGGTTCATTGACCGGCTTATCCCATGAGGCAAAATCGCACGTCGGATAACGGGAACACCCGTAAAATATCCTCCGGCCCTTCTTTGTCCGCCGTTCTACGAGATTCCCTTCCGAACATTTCGGACATTTGATTCCCATCGAAATCGGCTTGGTGTTCTTGCATGTCGGGTAGTTCGAACACCCCAGGAATGTTCCAAACCGACCCCCCTTCACGACCATATCCCCACCGCACAATTCACACTTTTCTGCCGTGATGTGCTGCAGCTTTTCCTGGTCTTCGGCGAGCGGTTTTGTATTCTTACAATCGGGGTATCCGGTGCATGCCATGAATCGGCCGTTCCTTCCCCATTTGATAATCATCTGTTTACCGCACAACTCACAGACGACGTCCGTCTTTTCCTGCAGGGACTTCTTGATCGAGGATGCGAGCTTCGATGCCTTCGCTAATGCCGTGCTGAAGGGACCGTAGAAGTCCTTCATAACCGTGAGATAGTCGCGCTTTCCTTCGGCGATCGTGTCCAGTTCTTCTTCCATGAGCGCGGTAAACCGGACATTCACCACCTGAGGGAAATGCTCGACCAGTATCTTGTTGACCTGCATGCCGAGGTCCGTTGCAAACAACCTGCGGTCCTTTTGCTCGACGTATTTCCGATCGATCACCGTTGTGACGATGAGCGCGTATGTGCTCGGCCGTCCGATGCCCAGAGATTCCAGCTCTTTGACAAGGCTACTTTCTGTGAATCGTGCCGGCGGTTTTGTGAAATGCTGTCGCGGAATGAGTTCATGGACTGCAGTAGGCTGTCCTTCCGCAAGACCTTCCGGGAGTTTGGACGTCGGATCAGTGTCGTCGGGCGACGGCGCATCCTCGTCTACTGTGTCGTCATAGACGATAAGAAATCCGCGGAATACGGGAATCTGGTCTGTCGCACGGAAGACGAGCGATCCATCGGATACATCCACAGAAACCTGCTCGAATTGAGCCGGCGCCATCTGACACGCCACAAACCTATTCCAGATGAGCTCGTAAAGGGCAAACAGATCCTTGTCCAAATGTTTCTTGATCGCCTTGGGTGCATGTTTGCTGCTTGTTGGTCGGATGGCTTCATGCGCATCCTGCGAAGCCTTCCCCTTTTTGAATAATCGGGGTTCTTTCGGAACGTATTCCTTGCCGTAGTTCTCGTAGATGAATTCCCGTACCTGCGCCACTGCCTCTTCGCTCAGCCTCGTGGAATCGGTACGCATGTACGTAATCAACCCGGTTAGGCCTTCCTCGCCGAGGTCGATGCCTTCATACAATTTCTGTGCGAGCGACATCGTTCGCTTCGCCGAAAAACGGAGGCGCCGCGCCGCCTCCTGTTGCAGAGTGCTCGTGATGAACGGCGCGGGAGCGTTGCGCTTAACCGGCCTTTTCTGGACCGAGGATATCGTAAACGCACCGGAGCGAATGCGCTCCATGAGTCCCTTCGCAGCCGCCTCATCAGGGATGACCGGGTCCTTTCCCGACTCCTTAACGAGCTTTGCCAGAAACCGGTCACCTTTCGGCGTTTCAAATTCGCCGATAATCGACCAGTATTCCACTGGAACAAAAGCACGAATGGCCACTTCCCGTTCGCAGATCAGCCGAAGGGCGACCGATTGGACCCGGCCCGCAGAAAGTCCGTAAAACACCGTCTTCCAAACGAACGGAGAGATCTGGTATCCAACAATACGGTCCATGGCTCGGCGAGCCTGTTGCGACATCACGAGGTTGGTTTGGATCCGCCGCGGATGGTCCATGCCGTCTTTGATGCCGGTCTCTGTGATCTCATGGAAAAGAACGCGTTTGATCTTATCATTCGCATCCTTCAGTTCGTCCGCAATATGTGCGGCAATCGCCTCTCCTTCTCGGTCGGGGTCGGTCGCGATGAAGACCTCTTTTGATTTTTCGGCGTGCTTCCGGAGTTTCGTGATCACATCCTCTTTTCCCTCGATCGTCTCGTACACGACGTCAAAGGAATTTTCTGTATCGACGCTTAACTTGCTCTTCGGCAAGTTCTTGATGTGTCCCACGGAAGCCTCAACAACATAGTCCTTTCCCAGGTACTTGTTGATCGTCTTGGCTTTTGATGGTGATTCTACGATAACGAGAGATTTTTCCATAGCCTCAATGAATCGTATCCGACGGACCGAGCGACGGAACACTTCCGCCTGCCGTCCTGTCGACGTCAAACAACAATCCTGCAATCAGTGATTTGACCTCTTCTTCTCCTGCGGATGAAAATCCCGCCATCATGATGCGTTCAATGACGGTCTCCATATCCGAGGTCGAGAGGAGTCCAAGTTGATGGCATTGCAGCAGGTACCCGTGGCCCTCCGGCGTGAGCACGGACAGTTCCGCCGGATGGAGCATTCGGTGTGACAACGGGTCTGCTTTTCCAGCTTTCAATGCAGGCGTCTGCGGATTCTGCAAGCGATCAAACAACCAAGAAAATGCCGACGAAATTTCCGTTGGTGTATAACCCTGCCGGGCCAGCGACGAAACATCGATGTCGCCAAGCTGCTTGTTCGCCTGCAACTCGTTCATCAGCAACAACAATATTTCAACGATTCGTTCGTGCATGTCGTGTGGTCAATGAAGCCAGATATCGGTCCTCCCGTCTCCGCATGCGGTCACGGCGTGAAGGAGTGTCGTCTACATGTCCCGCCAAATGCAGCAGACCGTGGACCAGAAGCCGCCGCACTTCATCTCCGTACCGGACACCGAAGTGCGGCGCCTGTCGGCGCGCCTGATCGAGATTGACGACAACTTCACCATCGACTGCACCGCTCGTAGTGTACGAAAACGCGAGAACGTCCGTCGTCCAGCGATGGTCAAGATACCGCGCGTTCAGGGAGCGCATTCGCCGGTCGTCGACATATGCGACAGAAATCGATCCGACGTACACCCCTTCCGAGGGGAGAACAGCATGGACAATACGAAAAGTTTCATGACGCGAAAACCGAAGACAGCGATGTTGCACCCGAACAGCAACTTCACCCGGCCGGATACCGATCACGCCTTCCTCCGCGTCCGTGACCTTGAGGGCCGCGGCGAAGTCCTGGATGAAGGTCCCATCGGCGGCAACACGCCCTCGGTGAGCGAGAGCGCGATCCCTGAGAGCATAACCTCAGGACCGAGCCGTGTGAAATCACCGGACAGCATCGCCCGGTCGACGTTCGCATACAGCGAACAGCCGCCTTCGCGTTCAATTGTCAGTCCGGACAACGTGCCGTCAGACTCGCCCACAAATGTTACTTCTCCCAGCAACTCACTCGTCACAAATCCGGTGCAAAAGTGAAGCTGAAGATGGGCGTTGCTCGTGTATACGCTGATCAAGGGTCCCTGTCGCGATCCAATATCGATTTCTCTGTAGATTTCGAGCGCCAATGACCGTCCAAGTTGCGGCGACTTGATCTCGAATCGTACCGCCGATCCGGAGGACTGCGGAACAACCTTCAACACTTTTTGGATTTTCTTGATGTCTTTGTCGCTGAATATCTGTGTCATGAATGCTCGGGCAGTCGATGTTCAGATGGTGATCGTCATGTTTTCCACTGCTGCCTCACATTCGAAGCGATAGCCCCGGCTTTTCACTTCTTTCTTGCACTTCATCAAGATATCGTCCACTTTTTCGTCGCTGTGATTCTGATCGTGATGAAACAAGTACAGCCTGCGCACATTTGCCTCTGCGGCGACCTTCAGCGCGAACAGGTAGTGCGAATGTCCCCAACCGACGCGATCGATGTATTCTTCGGGCGTATAGGTCGCGTCGTGGATCAATACGTCGGCATCCTTGCAGAAGTCGAATACCCGCTGATTGGGGTCTCCATTTTCCACAAGGAATCGTTCCTTAACGGCGACCTCAAAATTCGTAAGCGATTTTGCAGCCTCTCTGTCGAACGGTTCATTGTCGCTGATGTAGACGAGCG
>MHAK01000090.1:0-17615 GCA_001802945.1 Ignavibacteria bacterium RIFCSPLOWO2_12_FULL_56_21
GACGGCGCGTCTGTATGTAGAAGGAGAATTGAAGTCGGCTCAAGTTTCCGGAGGTATGCAGATCGGGAGCGGGTCCATCGGGTTCTACATCGGCGGGACGACGTACGGATACTTCAAAGGCCTGATCGACGAAGTTCGTTTGTGGAATGTGTCTCGTGATCAGACGCAGATACAGACCGCGAAAGATGCGGCCCTTCTGGGGACTGAGTCAGGGCTGGCAGGTTACTGGCCGCTCGACAGCACATATGTCTCGGGTTCGGACGTGTTGACACCGGACCAGACAGTGAACCATAATGACCTTGCCGTACAGTTTGATGCAAGGATGGCGGCCTTCCCGCATGGGTCGACAGTGCAGTTTGCACCGACCAATCTGAGCATTGCTCCGGCGGCAGTGGGTGGCGGCTATGCGTTGACAGAGACGGCGTATAACGCGCTGCTACTCACCGATGGTTGGCCGGTGGCGACCATCAACGTAACACAGTCGCCGACCGGAATGATGCTGGCGGGTGATTCGATTCACTGGACGCCCATTGCCTCTCAGTTCGGTCGATTTCCAATTGTTGCATCGTTGACGAATTCTGTGGGATCGATCGACGACACGGTGTATGTGTTCGTAGAGGCGATCCGGACCTTCGGCAATCAGGTGTCTGTCGATATTACACATCGCGGAAAGTTTGGCGCCTTCGGCGGCTTCGACAAAGGTGTGAGATTCAATGGAAAAAATGGCCTGTATGCCGGAGATTTCTCGCTGGTGGACCGCAACAATGCGAAGTATGCCGGCGGTTTATATGCCACGACGAACAGTTTCCGGCCGGTGACAGGGTTCACGGACATTCCGAGCCGATTCAATGGATTCACGGCCTTTAGTACATCTTTCACGGACGAGTGGGAGACTGGCAGCCGAATCGGCGTACGGGTATTCCAGGTGGCACACGTTAAACAGACTGCTCCGGATGACAGGTATACGATCATTGAATACCGCATCGTCAACGAGTCGGGCTCTCCGATCGACGACATATTCGCACAAATGTCGGCCGACTTTGACATCGGAGTCTTAACCAACAACGTTGGCGGGTATGATTCAACGCTGGGGTTGGCGTACAGCTTTGAGAACGGAGGAGCGACGAACAGCGCCTACTACGGGTTCCAGTTGTTGAGCCATGCAGCATCGGGCGCAGCCGTGATCGAGATCGGTCAGGATCCGTCGTTCATTCGCAGTACGGCCAACCTGACTTCTTTCCCGGCGATCGCCGGATCGGCCATTGACACGCGTAATCAGATCTCGACCGGTCCGTTCACGCTGGCATCCAATGAGACCCTCACGGTGTCGTTTTCCTACCTTGCGGCAGATGACTTGAATCAGTTGAGGATAACTGCTCAGCAGGCGCGCACTACGTACGAAAGTCAAACAACGTCCGTAGCGTATACCAATGGCTCCGTGCCAAAAGTGTTCACCCTGGAACAAAATTATCCAAACCCGTTTAATCCGTCGACGATGATCGGATTTACAGTGCCGGTTGAGAGCGCTGTTCGGCTGGAGGTATATAATGTGCTGGGGCAGCGTGTAGCAATTCTTCGAGATGGGCCATTGGGACCTGGATTTCACCAGGTAGAATGGAACCAAAGAATCGATTCTGGCGTGTATTATTACAGGATCGAATCTGTGGCACTCGACGGGTCAGAAAGACGATTTGCAGGAATCAGACGGATGATACTTCTCAAATAGATATGTCTACATCCGGTAACCTCGGGTCGCCGGACACCTTGCATTTCGAGCAGGAATCAGGTATTTTGGAAAGACGTATGCTTTTCGTGTTCAACTACTTCAAGGGCCGCACGGCATGCTGAACCTCCTCATCGTCGTCTTGCTCAGTTACATCGTTGGGTCGATCCCGACAAGCATCATGATGAGCCGGTGGCGGCATGGCTTCGACATTCGTACCAAAGGCAGCGGCAACGCCGGCGGAACGAACGTCTTCCGTGTGCTGGGCTGGAAGTCGGGCATCGTGGTTATGGGTGTCGACCTGATGAAGGGCGTCCTTGCGACGACCGTCATCGCCCGCCTCTTTTGGGATCCGACGCTGCCGTTTTACAACAGGACGCCATTCGACGATTTCACCATCATTCAGATGATCTGCGGCGGTGCGGCCATTGTCGGCCATGTGTGGACAGTCTTTGCCGGATTCCGCGGCGGCAAGGGCATTGCCACCGGCGCCGGCATGCTCATCGGCATCGCACCGACGGAGTTTGCCGTATCGGTCGCCGTGTTCCTGACCGTCCTCTACGCGTACCGCTACGTGTCCCTCGGGTCTATCGCGGCCGCGATCGCATTCCCACTCTCCATCCTCATCCGGCACAACATCCTGTCGGATGAGATCCCCAGCTACCGGACGCTCATCTTTTTCAGCGCCGGCGTTGCCCTCTTTCTCGTCTACTCCCACCGGTCGAACATTAAACGACTTCTGGCCGGGACGGAGAACAAGATCTCTGACTCATCGGGCAACCGGTCCGCCGAGTCCTGAACTCCGGACCGAGTCGGCCCCTGCCGCTCGGTGATTCCATGAAGGTGACCGTACTCGGTGCCGGCAGTTGGGGCACCACGCTCGCGCTCGTCCTGGTGGAAAAAGGCCATCAGGTCACGCTCTGGACCTACAAAGAATCCCAGGCCCAGTTGCTCCGCGAAAAGCGTGAAAACCCCGCGTTCCTCCCCGGCATTCCTCTTCCCGCACTCCTCACAATCTCCACAGACATAGAAGCATCCTGCATGGGGCGCGAGCTCATCGTCGCCGCAGTTCCCGCCCAATTTCTCCGGTCTGTCATCGAAAAGATCCGCCATCTTGACCTTGAGAAGACTGTCATTTGCAATGTCGCCAAGGGCATCGAGGTGGGATCGCTTATGACCATGTCCGAGGTGCTTCTCGACGTCCTCGAACACGAGAGGAAAGAAAACATCGCCATCCTTTCGGGACCCAGCCACGCGGAAGAGGTATGCCGTAAGATCCCGACCGCTCTCGTCACTGCTTCCTTCCGTCATTCCACGGCCAAGTTCGTGCAGGATGCTTTCATGCTGCCGTATTTCCGGGTGTATGTCAACGAGGACATCCGGGGCGTGGAACTTGGTGGTGCGATCAAGAACGTCATCGCCATCGCCGCCGGCATCAGCGACGGGGCGGGATTCGGGGACAACACCAAAGCGGCCATCATGACGCGGGGTGTCTACGAGATCACCCGTCTCGGCGTCAAAATGGGGGCGCAGCCCATCACTTTTGCCGGACTTTCAGGCATTGGCGACCTCATCGTCACATGTATGAGCCGCCACAGCCGCAATCGGTGGGTGGGGGAACAGGTGGGGAAGGGACGAAAACTGGAAGATGTCCTGGGGGAAATGGTGATGGTGGCTGAAGGAGTCGCAACGTCAAAGTCGATCCACGAGCTCTCCATCAAGCATCATATCGAAATGCCGATGGCGAGCGAGGTTTACCATGTGCTGTTCAAAGGCAAAGACCCGTACCAGGCGACGTACGATCTGATGACGAGGGACGCCAAGGGCGAGTGACCTGGTAGAGCAATGGAGATTTCGGATTTCGGATTGTGGATTTCGGATTAGCTTAGGAACAGCCGCAATGTTGGATACTTCCTCGTTACGCATCCCGCATCCCCCATCCCTAATTACGCATCCCCATTCCCCCATTCCATCATTCCGTTTTTCCAAAATTCCGTTCTCCCGTTCTTCCGTCCTTACGTTCTCACATTTGACATCCCAAGAACCGCTTCTCATTAAACCTCTCCGCCTCGGTTACGTCCAACCTTCAACGTACACTCACATTCCCAAAAGGACACATCCATGAAGAAACTCGTAATGCTAGCGATGGGACTGTTCGTCGCAACTTCCTCTGCACTTGCTCAGCCGGGAATGATGGCCGGCCGAGGACACGATCAGTTTCTGAAGGAACTGAACCTGACCGACGTCCAGCAGAAGGAATTCGACAAGATCATGGTGGACCATCAGAAGAAGATGGTGGATCAGATGGCCAAGATCGCGTCGGCTCGGATCGACATGGGTCAACTCTTGAAAGCCGACGAACCTCAGAAATCGGCGATAGAGAAGAAATCGCAGGAGATCTCGGGGCTTCTTTCTCAGGTCCAGTCAGAACGCTTGAATCACTGGTTCAACGTCAACAAACAATTGACGCCTGACCAGCAAAAGGTGTGGAAGAATGCGCTGGAAGGGCACATGGCCATGGGACAAGGTCCGGGCATGGGCATGCACCGCCGCGGCGGTCAATCCGGGTTCGGACGCGGAATGATGCAGCATCGAGGTAAGATGCAGGGACGTGGGATGATGCGCGAGAAGATGCAGATGCACGAGATGGGACCGGAGGGGGAATAACCACTTGTTTGGGCCATCTTGCGATGGCTGCATCGTGAGGCATAAACGGAATGGCAGAAAGCCCCGGTCGATACTACCCGGGGCTTTCTGTTTGGCAATTGTCAGTTGAACATTGGCAGTTTGTTTTTCCCTATCCTCCACAGCCCCCAAAACATCCCCGCACCAACGATGTCTGCAACAACCAGATACCACGGCCACGGACCAAACCAGTCGAGCGGAGATGTTCCATACGGTTTTTCCATCAAGAACATGTAATTTGTTCCGGTCGCTGCGTTAAAGGCCGCAAGAAGCGCTGCGTAACCGTTGAGCCAAAGAAATGCCGTAATCGCCGACTTCATGCCCGGACGCAACCAAGACGAGATCGCGATCGATAACAGCGCTGCAACAACAAGTCCGTGCGAAATAAAGAACTGAATCGTCGGGTAGTTCAACGACGCCCCTTGAACGTCGGGTGTCAGCAACGCCATCGTCGTGCCGGCCAATCCCCAGTAATACACGACATCAAACCCGCCCTGCCATTTTTTCAAGCATACAACCACCGTAAGCCACAGTGAGATGTCACAGAGATGCAAAGGCAGTGCTCCCGGCCATGGAGACCAGGGTTGTGAAAGAACATGGGCGTACCAAAGAAGTTCAAGTGCCAAGATACAACTGCCAACAAGACGAAATGCTGTTCTCGATTTCTGTGGATACTTGCGAAGTAAGCAGCCCAGCCCAATCCCCGAAATGGCGATACCGATGAGTATTGCGATGTGGAAAACGGAAAAAAGCTCGAACATGGGGCCCTTTGTGAATCAGATTTCTTAGATTATGACCGTTCAAGGTGGAAGTCAAGGTCTGACAGATTGACCCGCGAATGAACCCGCCAAAGAGATGGCAGGCAAGCTCAAATACACGCGAATCTAGAGTTCGGACCTTCAAAATTCGCGTTCATTCGCGGGTATTCGCGGTTTATGATCGCTTGGGATTCAACCATTTTCGACCGTTCCCAGTCCTATCTCTTGTCACCGCTTATCTATCGAAACCCTACCGGCCGTGCACCAGGATAATGAGCTGATGCTCCGCGTCAAAGACGGCGACCTCGCGCAACTTGGGGTGCTCTTTGACCGGTACAGCCTCCGATTATACTCGTTCTTCGTCCGCCACACGGGCCGAAGAGACGTGAGCGAGGACCTTGTTCAGGACGTATTCTTGAGGATCCTCAAATACCGCGCCTCGTTCCGGGGAGATGCCCCGTTCACCGTTTGGATGTATCAAATGGCCCGAAATGTTGCCTCCGACCACTTCACAAAGTGGAAGAATGAACATCCAATGGAAGAGGGGACGGCCGATCGGATGGAATCCGACGACCGGATCCATGATATGCTTGTGGAACGGGAGGAGCATCGGCTCCTCCATAAGGCGCTTGCACTTCTGACTCCCGAAAAGCGGGAAGTGCTGCTCTTGAGTAGGTTCGAAGAGCTGACATACGAAGAGATCGGAAAGATCGTACAAGCTCCCGTGGGGACGATCAAAGCGCGAGTCCACTATGCGTTAAAAGACCTCCGGCGGGCATATGATGAACTCTCAGGGAGACGTCCGGACTCGGCTGCGACAAGTCTGAACGGAGACTGAAGGAGACGTGAACATGGATGCTACGAACATGAATATGACGCACGACGAAGCGCGAGATTGGATGCTCGAAGACCTTCGGGGGACATTGCCGAAATCGATCCGAACCTCTTACGATGCCCACCTCCTTTCGTGCTCGCTCTGCCGGACTGAGCTTGCGGAACTCAAGGAAGGATGGTCGGTCATCGAGCGATTGCCCGAAATCCAACCTCCTCCGGCGATGCGGACCAGGTTCCGCGCGGTCTTGGCGGCCTACGAACACGGAGTGCGGGCGGGGTCTGCGGCGTCATGGCAGGACGGCATTGACCGTGCGCTGCGCATTGTCTGGCCGGCACGTCCGGTGTGGCAGGCTGCTGTGGGTTTGGGCTTGCTGTTGATCGGTCTGCTCCTCGGGTCGCTTGGCGGCTCGTCGAAAGACCACGCTCTCGAAATGGCACAACTGCGCGGAGAAATGCAGGCCATGTCGAGAATGCTGGCCGTATCGCTGTTGCAGCAGCAATCCGCATCCGAGCGGTTGAAAGGCGTCAGCATGAGCACGCGGTTCGATCAATCGGACGATGAGATCACTGCTGCGCTTGTGGACGCCCTGAAGTTCGACACCAATGTGAATGTTCGGCTCGCAGCACTCGATGCACTGACCGGCGAGATCCTCAAGGACGAAGTCCGGAAGGAATTGATTGGAGTCCTTCTGAGCGAACGTTCGCCCCTCGTTCAGCTCGCCATGGTGGAAATTCTCGCGGAATCCAGGGACACATCCACAGACGAGGCATTGCGAAGACTGATGAATGCAAAGGAAGTCAATCCGGTCGTCAAAGAACGTGTGCGCACGTTGCTAGGGAGTAATTCGTGAAAGCGGCTGTCTTCATCATGATCGCAGCCGGCGGCATGCTACACGCAGATATTGTCCGCGTCGATACGGTCCGTACGGTCATGAATCCCCGGGCAGGTGCGGTGCACCGCGTGGATGTGGACAACCTGATCGGTCACGTCGAAGTTGTCGGCTCTTCCCGCCGTGATGTTCTTGTCACTGCCGTTCGCAGAACGCGAGTCCGATTCGAGGAGACTTTTCCGGAAGCGGACCGCGAAGTGACGCTCGAAATGAAGGAGGCTGGAACGACGGTGGTCATCTTCGTCGATGCGCCATGGCGGGTCCGTCACGGGATGATCGGCCGGCGGTTGTGGCGATATGGGTTCGAAGTGACGTTCGACATAAGGATCGAAATGCCCTCTGATGCCGAATTGGCGGTCCGAACAGTCGAGGACGGCGACGTGCGCGTCAAGGGTGTCTCCGGACCGGCGCGGCTTGAGAATGTCAACGGCGATGTCACAGCTGAAGGTCTCTGTTCGACGTCGATGCTCTTCTCGGTCAACGGCGATATTACCGCTACGTTCGATGCCGTTCCCGACGATGACTGTGGATTCCGGTCGGTCAACGGGACGATCGAGGTAGCATTCCCGGCGACGTTGAACGGGACGTTCGCCGCGGGAAGTTGGCATGGCGATATCTATACAGACTTCGATTTTCAACCTGCGCCGAGAACGCCGGTCTTAATTCAGGAAGGGCGTACCTGGAAGCGACTGAGCGCGACGGCATTGACTCGAGTAAACGTCGGCAACAAGGGCCCGGAATACAGGTTTGAAACGCTGAACGGGTCCATTTACATCCTCAAGCGGAACTGAGGCTTGAACGAGAATAGTATCCCGCGGTGACGCAGCGTTTGCAGCGTTGAACGAAGTTGAAATGCCATTCAGACCGTTGCGTTCGTTGCGAGAACTTCTTTAAAGAGGATCTATCTATAAAATTCGATCATCCACAGTCAGTTTCACGAAAGGGAGTGCAATGTATACACGATTGAAAAGAGCGGTCCTGATGTTGTGCGGTGTAGCCGCCGCCGTGATTGCCCAGGAAACCGTGGGGGATAAATTCACCGTGCCGTTGACGGACCCAAATCGTCCGGTCCAGCTCCAAGTTTCGCTCCACGGCGCCCGGCTTACCGTCAAGGGAGGCGCCATCAAGAACGTCGTCGTGGAAAGTTCCTACAAACCGGAAGAGGACGAGGATCGTGAAGATTCGGGAAAGCGTCACGGTCTCCGGAGGATCCCGAACCTTTCGAGCGGATTGTCGATCGAAGAGGAGAACAATGAGGTAACCGTCAGTTCGGGGAGGATGAACGACGCTTCCAACCTGCACGTGACGGTCAATGTCCCGTCGCTTACCTCGGCGAAACTCTCCTTGATCAACGGGGACGACATCATTGTCGAGGGCATAACGGGAGAACTCGAAGTCTCGTGCACGAACGGGGGCATCACGATGAAGAATGTCGGGGGTTCCGTGGTGGCGAATGCCATCAACGGCAATCTTTCAGCGACAATGACGACGGTCGCGCCGGGTAAGCCGATGTCGTTCACTTCTCTGAACGGTGACATCGATGTGACGTTCCCCCCGGACATCAAAGCTAACGTTTCGCTCAAGGCGGACATGCAAGGGGAGATCTTCACCGACTTCGATGTCAAGATAGAATCACAGCCGGCAAAGGTGGAAGGGAACGAACGAGACCGCAAAGGAAGGTATCGTGTTACCGTGGACCGGACCATGCGCGGTACGGTGAACGGGGGAGGACCGGAATACACGTTCAAGAGCTTTCAGGGGGACATTTACATCAGAAAGAAGAAGTAGTACGTTTGTTCATGGCTCTTACATTTGAAGAAATGCGCTCATACTGCCTGAGCTGTCCCGGCAGGATCACAGAGGAGACTCCATTCGGCGACGACGTTAGAGTCTTCAAAGTGCACGGCAAGCTCTTTGCCCTCGTCGACCTGATGGCTGTCCCCTTGTCCATGAACCTGAAATGTGACCCAGAACGCGCTTTAGAGCTGAGAGAACAGTATGAAGCCGTCCAACCCGGATATCACATGAACAAGAGGCACTGGAATTCCGTCGTTGTCGACGGATCGATAAGGCAGGACGAGCTCCTGGCGATGATCGGCCATTCATACGACCTCGTTGTTGCACGTCTGCCGAAAACAGTGCGGGAGAGGATGAAGAAACGGAAGCAGTAACGAAGAAACGACCGCCGTGCATGCCTAGAGTTCGTACTGTCGCATCGGCGATGATCCGTCAAAACGCGGATTCGTCCTTACCCTGCCGCTGCGCTGCGTCGATGTCCGGACAGAAGCATAAAGAGCAGCATCGGGATCCAGGGGACCCGTTCGATCTTGCTCACGTCGGCCGGAAACGTGACCACCGCCGAGTCAGCGAGCGAAAGGACCGAAGAGCATGCAAGGATCGGTCCTCCCTTGTCTTCAGCTTCCATGATTCCCTTCCAAAACCGGTACCGCAAAGTCCACCGTTCGCCTTTGGGCAGTTCGAGCACTGACGTGCTTCTCCAGGGATTGACCCGCAGAACAGCGAACGGCATGTGGTGACCGGCCTCGCGTATCTCCACGGTGTTGCCAAATACACCCCGTTGTTGAAACTCCCACTTTCCGCCAAAGCCCTCTGCAGTTGAAACCCTGCCAAAGAGGGTCGATGGTCCGTCGAGTCTGGCGGCAACGCCGGTGCCGGTAAACAGTTCGTGCGACCTTGAGAAAAGGGAAACACGACGCCAGCGAAGCGTCATGCCGCGAAGTTCCTGCAATGTTATCATGGATTCTTTGAATGCGGCTGTGTCGATGATTGCGGACTTCCGCCTTCCGGCATCCTGCTTGCACGTTTTACCGCATCGGACAGGACGTATTCAATCTGCGCATTGACGCTCCGCAGATCATCCGCAGCCCACTTTGCCAGCGCGTTATACAGTGAAGCATCGAGGCGCAGCAAGTATTTCTTTTTTTCGGCCATTATCCGTGGGGCAGTGAAGGGCTATGGTCCAAGGAGTTCCCCACTAGGGACACGAAGCGGGTAGAGTGATATTTCCAACATTCTTCTCTTCGTGATATTCAAATAGATTTCGTGCCCTTCGTGGGGTAAATCTTATGGCTGGACACTAGTACAGAGAACCCGTGTTGATGATCGGCTGCGCCTCGGACTCGGACACGAGAGCAACCATCAGATTGTTCACCATCTGCGCTTTCTTTTCCTCATCAAGCTCGACGATCTTCTGTTCGCTCAACATCCTGAGCGCGTCCTGGACCATGCCCACGGCCCCTTCGACGATCTTCTTCCGCGCGGCGATGATAGCCTGCGCCTGCTGACGGCGGAGCATTGCCTGCGCGATCTCTTGCGCATAGGCCAAATGGCTGATGCGTGACTCGAGCACTTCTACCCCTGCGATCTCCAGACGTGTCTGCACCTGCTTTTTGAGTGCGTCGGCGATGTCGCCGGGTGTGCTCCGGAGCGAAGGCCGGTTGTCGTCATGTGAGTCATATGGATACTCGGTCGCGAGCGCCCGTATGGCTGTCTCGCTTTGAATGGCAACGAACTGCTCATAATTCTCAACGTCAAAAAGGGCGCGCGCTGAATCGAATACCCGCCAGACGATGACGGCTGCTATCTCGATTGGATTGCCGTCCCGGTCGTTGACCTTGATCTTCTCGCTGTTAAAGTTGTGGATGCGCATGGAAATGCGCTTTTTATTCGTGAACGGATTGACGAACCAGAATCCGTCGTTCTGGACCGAGCCGTTGTATTTGCCGAACAGAACCAGGACTCGTGCCTCGTTGGGCTGCACAATGAAAAAGCCCCCCATTGCGATGAAGAAGCAGATCGCAAGGGGAATGATTGCCCAGAGTAACGAGGGGTCTTGTGTCGTGATTGCCGTGACGGTCAACCAGACGACGAGCCCAAGTATGACGAGCTCACCAAAAATGGCGAGGAATCCATTCATCCTGGTTGCCGTGGTTTCAGTTACTGCCTTCATAATGCCTCCTTGTGATGAAGTGCTATTACAATGATATTATATTGATATCATATTGTCAAGCTTCAACGGAAGAATTAATGTTCCAGAAACGCTCAAAAATCATCAGAAACGACGACATTCACTCTCCATTACTCCATTAACTTGCTTTTACATGTCTCCAACACTCCAAGCCAGAGTGCCCTTCCTCTCGGTCTTCAATTCTTGGCCCTTCTTGTCATTTTTCTGTAATCTTTCCACCCCACCGTTTGTCAGCTCTTTTTTCGAATTCATCATGGAGGTCTACATCATGTTCAAGCTCAATGCGCTTGTCCTTGGTCTTATCGCGCTGCCGTTGGCGGTCATGGCCCAGAGGAAAGCTTCGGACAACGGGATGGTCGATGTCGATATTCC
The DNA here is from genome assembly GCA_001802945.1 of Ignavibacteria bacterium RIFCSPLOWO2_12_FULL_56_21. Classification (GTDB taxonomy): domain Bacteria; phylum Bacteroidota; class Ignavibacteria; order UBA10030; family UBA10030; genus 2-02-FULL-55-14. Next base: position 11,251 of record MHAK01000090.1, read on the forward strand.
CTACCAGAAATTCGTACTCGACAACGGTCTCACGCTCCTCGTGCATGAGGATCACAAGGCCCCCATCGTCGCGGTCAATGTGTGGTATCACGTAGGATCAAAGAATGAGCGTCCGGGGAAAAGCGGCTTCGCGCACCTGTTCGAACACCTGATGTTCAACGGGAGCGAAAACTTCAACGACGACTATTTCAAGGTCCTCGAGCGGCTCGGCGCAACGGACCTGAACGGCACGACAAACGAAGACCGGACAAACTACTTCCAGAATGTCCCGACCTCGGCACTCGACGTTGTCCTGTGGATGGAATCCGACCGCATGGGACATCTGCTCGGTGCGATCACTCAGGAAAAACTGGATGAACAGCGGGGGGTTGTGCAGAACGAAAAACGCCAGGGAGACAACGAACCGTATGGCGTAACCGAAGAGCTCATCACCAAAAGCGTATGGCCCGCCGGCCACCCATATTCATGGACCGTCATTGGTTCTCTGGAAGACCTGAACGCGGCATCTCTCAACGATGTCAAGGAGTGGTTCAGCACGTACTACGGCACAGCGAATGCAGTGCTCGTTCTTGCGGGAGACATCGACGCGAAGGTTGCCCTGGAAAAGGTCACAAAATACTTCGGCGACATTCCGTCGGGCCCGCCAATCTCCCGTCATTCCTCATGGGTTGCAAAGCGCGCCGGCAGCCACCGGCAGGTCGTTCAAGACCGTGTTCCGCAGTCGCGCCTCTATCGCGTCTGGAACGTCCCGGAATGGGGGAGTGAAGATTTCGACCACCTCAATCTCGTGGCAAGCGTGCTTGCCTCCGGCAAAACATCACGGCTCTACAAACGGCTTGTGTACGACGATCAGATCGCCACGAATGTTTCCGCATACATCGACTACCGGGAGATCGGCAGCCTGTTCTCGGTTGTCGTCACTGCAAAACCGGGCGAAGACCTGACCACGATCGAGAAAGCAGTGAACGAAGAAATGGCGCGTTTCCTGAAGTCGGGTCCAACGGACAAAGAGGTGCGACGTGTGCAAACGCAGTATGTCGCGAATTTTGTGCGCGGGAGCGAACGTATCGGCGGATTCGGAGGCAAGTCCGATATTCTCGCCATGAACCAGACCTATGCGGGGAGCGCGGACCACTACAAGATCACGCTGAAACGGGTCCAGCAGGCGACTGCCGCCGATCTCCTGTCGGCAGCGAAGTCCTGGCTCTCTGACGGCGACTATAATTTGGAAGTGCATCCGTTCCCGAAAATGTCCGCAGCGGCGTCGGATACGACGATTCGGAAACTGCTGCCCCAGGCCGGCGCACCGCCGAAGGCGACATTCCCCCACATACAAAGAGCGACCTTGTCCAATGGCGCAAAAGTGATCCTGGCGGAACGCTCCGCGGTCCCTGTGGTGAACCTCTCGGCCCTCTTCGACGCGGGATATGCCGCCGACCAATTCGGACAGCCCGGCACTGCGAACCTGGCGATGAATATGATGGATGAAGGGACGAAAAAGCGGACCGCCCTGCAGATAAGCGAAGAACTCGCACTCCTCGGCACCTCGCTCGGCACCGGTTCGAACCTCGACATGTCCTCGGTTTCACTTTCCAGCCTGAAGAACAAGCTGGATGCTTCCCTGGAGATCTTCGCAGATGTCCTGCTCAATCCCTCGTTCCCCAAGGAAGACTTCGAGCGTTTGCAGAAGCAGACCATCGCTCAGATCCAGCGAGAGAAGGTCTCGCCGTTCAGTATGGCGTTACGCGTCTTGCCCGCGTTCCTGTATGGTTCCGGACATGCCTACAGCAATCCGCTCACGGGCTCAGGCACCGAAGAAGCCGTCACAAAAATCACCCGCGATGACTTGATCAAATTTCACCGGACATGGATCCGCCCGAATAATGTGACTCTGGTGGTTGTGGGTGCAACAACGCTCGACGAGATTGTGCCGAAACTGGAGAAGCTGCTGTCCGTCTGGAAACAAGCCCCCGTCCCGGCAAAAAATGTCGGGATGGTCGACCTTCCGTCTAAACCCGTGGTGTATCTGATGGACAAGCCGGGAGCGGACCAATCGCTCATTATCGCAGGCCATGTCGCCCCCTCATCCAGCGATCCCGATGAGGTGGCCATCGACATGATGAACACGGCCCTGGGCGGAGCGTTCATATCCCGGGTCAACATGAATTTGCGCGAGAATAAGCACTGGTCGTACGGCGCGTTCACGTTCCTCGTCGGTGCGCGGGGACAGCGTCCATTCATGGCCTACGCACCGGTACAGACCGACAAAACGAAGGAATCCATGTTGGAAGTGTCGAAAGAACTGAATGAAGTCGTCGGCGTGAAACCGTTGTCGGACGAAGAGCTTCAGCGAGTGCGGGAGAGCAAAATCCTGGAATTGCCCGGCTCGTGGGAGACCATGGGAGCAGTGGGAGCGTCGATCAACGACATAGTGCGCTACGGTCTGTCCGACGACTATTACACCACGTATCCGGACAAGGTCCGGAGCGCCGGACTTGCGGAGCTTAACTCAGCGGCCAAAAAGGTCGTCAAACCGTCAAATCTTACCTGGGTCGTAGTGGGGGACAGAGCGAAGATCGAAGCGGGTGTGAGGGAGCTGAACTACGGGGAACTGAGATTTATCGATAGCAACGGGAAGGTCATCAACTGACAGCTCTCGGAGTATGGAGTAAGGACTGAGGACTATGGAGGAAACGATTGCGCTGTGAGTGCGAAATTCACAATCTGCAATCTTGTCCCGAGCGAAGTCGAGGGACCCAATCCCTAACACTCTCCGTACAACTTCTCCCTCTCCTTTGACATGTTCGGCGGTTTCGGGGCTTTTTTCGGACTCGGAACCGCCGTCGTGTTCCTGGACGCCGAAGTGTCAGCTCCAGAGATCCAGGCCTTCCAACCGCCGAGAAGTGTGTACACTTCCTGATCGCCTTTGGCCTTGAGAAGCATCCAAGCTTGCGCAGCATGGATCCCTCCGTCGGAATACAAGACCATCGGAATGCCCTCTGTCGCGGTCATTTCAAGTACGCCTGCGACGGTCGAATTCGTTGCGCCCGGTATATGTGAAGCGACGAACGAAGCAGAATCCCGGAGATCCACCAGCTGCACACCGCGGCCAGACGTAAGCATGGTCCGAAGTTCTTCGGGAGTAAGATGATCCTCTTCCTGGTCGATTGCCTGCGCCAAACTCCGGAGATTGATACTGACCGATGTTGAAGACCGGTTCCCGACAGCCACGGCGAGTATAGCCAGCGAGATGCAGGCAATGCTCAGATACGGCAGAATGCGGGTTCCGGCGTTGCTCATGCCGATAACTTCCTTTCGACCCATTCTGCCCCCCAAAATGCCCCGATCGCTCCTGCGACAATAATAAGCATTGTCGTCGCGTGGGTGAGTCCGAAAACGTCAGACAGGCTTAATGCTCCCCAATTGTTAGAAGTCGCAAAATTCGCCAGTGAATCACCACCGGCATGGAATGCCGCTATGCCGATCATCATGCCGCCAAAGAAACACCAGCCGTCTCCCCGCCCGAGTGAAGAAGCCACACAGCTTGTCCCAGGACAAAATCCTCCGACGATAAACCCTGCTCCAAAAATGATTCCGCCGATCACCTGCGGAAGCGCATACGTTTGCAGCGGAGTTAGAACGTCGGCCGCAATGACGCCGAAGCGAACCAGCCAAAAGAGGCCGAGCATGGCAGTGATAATGGCTGTGAACATGACCTTGAAGACGGTCATGTCATAACCGTAGAATTGGGCGGCGAGTTTTCGGCTGTCGCCCAGTCCGGCACGTTCGAGGAAAAACCCAAAGCCAAGTCCGACGACAAGAGCCCCGAGGAGGTTCATTGCCATGCCCTCCGGAGTACTCCTGCGAAAGCATACGCGGTCGCAAACAATGCGATCATAAAGATCCAGCTCCCAACGCTCATCAATGCCCCACCGCTGAGAGCCTGACCGCTCGTGCATCCGTGGGCAAAACGGGAGCCAAAACCGACGAGCGTTCCTCCGGAGACCGCCAGCAGAAGCCGGGTTCTGGAAGTGATCCTCGGGCCGCTGTCGACCGTTCTGTGCATGCGACCGGCAAGTGCTCCCGACGCCATAGCCCCGGCGATCAATCCTAACACTTCAACGAAGACCCAATCGCCGAACAACGCTTGAAACCCGGACGCCGTCATGATGGAAGTAACAAGGCCGTTGATTGCGCCGGAGACGCCGAGTCCCCTGCCGGCAACGACGAAGCTTGCCAGCAGAATGAGTCCCAACCCCACTCCGCTCAGATACGGATTCCAATACGGCTTCGGAGTGCGCATGGTGGTGTTCATTTTTCTTTCACCGGTGTGATTTCGGCCGGGTATCGGTCATCCAACGCTCCCCAATCCTCAAAAGAACCATCGTAAAGCTTGTAGTCGATGTTCAACAGGCGGCAAGCTTCGAGCACAACGGTCGCCTGTTGCCCCACATGACAATACGCGACGACGGTGCTTCCTTTCTTGTATCCCGCCCGGTCAAAGAGTGATTTCAATTCGGTTGTGGATTTGAATGTGTTCAGACTGTCGACAAGAGTTGAAAAGGGAATGCTGATCGCGCCGCGGATGTGTCCAGTGCGGGCCGATCCCGCGCTTCCACCGTCGTAAAAATTCTTTCCTCGCGCGTCGACGATCGTTACTGACGGATCGGAGAGGTGGCTCAGAACATAACCGGCATCGGCGATGATCGATGTATTCGAATGCAGGGTCAAGGAACCTCGTGCGACGGTCGGAACGTCCTTTGTTATAGCTCCTCCGGCGCGCTTCCAGCCGTCGAGTCCGCCGTCCAGCAAAGCCGCCCGGTCCTCGAATCCGAAAAACAGAAGTGCAAACATGATTCGCGTGGTCGTACTGACGTTGCCGCTTGTGAAGTACACGACAACGCGGGAATTGTCGGAGATACCGGCTTGTTCCAGAATGCTATCGGCGGCCGCGACCGGTGCCATGATCGTGGATTCATCGGGCGTTGAAGGGCAAAGCCAATTGAACCACATGAACCTCGCGCCGGGAACATGTTCCCGAAGGTAGTCCTTGCGTCCAAATCCCACATGCAGAACGACCAGGTCGGGATCCTGAAGATGCTGTTTGAGCCATTCCGGCGAAACGAGTGGTGGAAAAGAAGCCGGCGATTGTCCGAAAATCGACGGACCGATCAACAGCAGCGCTGAAAGAAAGGAAATGCGCATGATGCCTCCTGACACGTGAACGAGCTGAGAATTGTCGATTCGATGCTCCGCTTTCGCATATGGTTGGAAGGATACATCAGTAAAATGAGGGATGCCAGTGTGGTGCGACGAACCGCTGCGTCCGGATGTAACGATATGTGAACGTGAAAGTTGCGCATGGGATTGCATGTTCGGCGGGAATGCACTCCCCTTGATTCTCCGCGCCGATATCCCTAAGTTTTCCAAGTCAATGTGCGAAGTATGATCCCTCAAGCCAAACAAACGACCCTTGACGACCATTTTTCCCGGTTTCGACGGAATATCGTCGGCATCGGCCAGACGTTTGAAACCCCGCACGGAAAACGGCCGATTCTTTACGTCGACTGGACGGCAAGCGGGCGGCTGTACGACCCCATCGAGCGAAAAATGCTGGAACGGTTCGGTCCGTTTGTCGGAAACACGCATTCGGAATCGAACGTTACCGGAACGTCGATGACCCAAGCCTATCATATGGCCCATGACATCATCAAGCGGCATGTCCACGCCGGACCGAACGATGTGCTCCTGAATGTCGGCTTTGGCATGACGGCGGCGGTCAACAAGTTGCAAAGAATTCTGGGTCTGCGTTTGCCGGAACAGCTTCGCGACCGCGTAACATTCACCGATAACGACCGTCCGGTCGTGTTCGTCACGCATATGGAGCATCATTCCAACCATACGTCGTGGGAGGAAACGATAGCGGACGTCGTCGTGATCAGGCCGGATGCAGAAGGACTGGTGGATGTTGAAAACCTCAGCGAACAACTCCATCTTCACCGGAACAGGACATGGAAGATCGGGTCGTTCACAGCCTGCTCGAACGTCACCGGCATCAAGACTCCGTTGCACACGCTCGCCCGGATCATGCACGAGAACGGCGGCTGGGCGTTCGTCGATTTCGCCTGCTCTGCCCCGTACACGGCGATCGACATGCATCCGGCCGACCCGCTCGAGAAGCTGGACGCCATCACGTTTTCGCCCCATAAATTCCTCGGCGGACCGGGCACATCGGGTGTTCTCGTTTTTGATGCTGCCCTGTATCACCTGCAATCGCCGGACCAGCCGGGGGGCGGAACTGTGCTCTGGACAAACCCCTGGGGAGGGCACCGGTATAGCCCGGACATCGAAGTGCGCGAGGACGG
>MHAK01000090.1:17625-20281 GCA_001802945.1 Ignavibacteria bacterium RIFCSPLOWO2_12_FULL_56_21
AAGTGCGCGAGGACGGAGGGACGCCGGGATTCTTGCAGGCCATTAAAGCGGCGCTGTGTGTAAAGCTCAAAGAAGAGATGGACCCCGCCCTGATGCATGCGCGGGAAGAACAGCTGGTGCAACACATGTTCGCCGAATTGACGAAGATCTCCGGGCTCCATATCCTTGCGGATAGCGTGCGCGAACGCCAGCCCTTGTTCTCGTTCTATATTGACGGCATTCATTATAATCTCATCGTCCGGCTGTTGAACGACAGGTTCGGCATTCAAGTACGGGGAGGATGTTCATGCGCGGGTACGTATGGACATTATCTGCTCCATGTCGACAAAGCAATGTCGCAGGAGATCACAAACAAGATCGATCACGGTGATTTATCGTCGAAGCCGGGATGGGTACGCATCTCATTGCACCCTACGACGACCGATGAGGAAGTGGACAGGATCATCGATGCGCTCCGGGATATCCGAAAGCACCACGCGTCATGGGAGAAGGACTATGAGTATTCGGTGACGACGAATGAGTATGTGCATAGGGCTTCTGGCGATGCACTAAGAAAGTCTGTGGCAAGCTGGTTTGAATAGAAATACATTAGAAACATTCCAAACGTACCAAACGGTCCAATACTCCAAACGGAAGAGCTGAGTCACTGAATTCCCGGTTCACCATGCAAGCCGCCGACTGAGGATTCCAGTTTGGAACGTTTGGCCTGTTTGGCACATTTGGCGTGTTTGTTTCTCACCCTAGACCTCCCTCGAACCCCTCAATGACCTCCGACGAAGTCGTCTCCCTCACCTCTCGTCTTACCTATGGAACCTGGAGATTTCAGAAAGGTTGGAAGCCGCTTCACATCGTCGACGCAGAAGGTTGCTATTTCACGGACGCGGCAGGGAAGAAGTATCTCGATTTCTCCTCGCAGCTCATGTGCAGCACGCTCGGCCATAAGAACCGGGCGGTGATCGAGGCGATCAAGCGGCAGGCGGAAGAGCTTGCCTATGTGGCTCCCGGTTTTGCGACCTCCGTTCGCGCCGAGCTCAGCAGACTGCTTCTGGACGTACTGCCTCGAGGGCTGGAGAAATTCTTCTTTACAACGTCAGGGACGGAAGCGAACGAGGCGGCGTTCAAGATCGCCAAGATGGTGACGGGCAAAAGCAAGATCATCGCGCGGTATCGCTCATACCACGGTTCTACGATGGGCTCGGTTGCCGCCACGGGGGACCTTCGCCGCTGGGCGATGGAGCCTGCGGGGAAGATCCCGGGCGTCATCTTTGGACCGGAGGTCAATTGTTACGACTGTCCGATCGGTCACGCGTATCCGGAATGCAACATTGCGTGCGCTGAATATCTTGAACACATGATCCGCAACGAAGGAGACGTCGCCGCCGTGATTGTCGAACCGGTTGTGGGCACGAACGGCGTTCTGGTCCCTCCGAAAGAGTACATGCCAAGGCTCAAGGAGATCTGCGAGAAACACAAAGTATTGTTCATCGCGGACGAAGTGATGAGTGGATGGGGACGAACGGGGAAGTGGTTCGCCGTCGACCATTGGGGAGTGAAGCCCGACATCCTCGTGACGGCGAAAGGCATTACGTCCGCGTACGTGCCGCTGGGACTATGTGCGACAACGAAGGAAGTTGCTTCCTACTTCGACGAACATTTCTTTGCTCATGGTCATACGTACGAGGCGCATCCACTGACGCTGGCTCCGTCCATAGCTGCGATTGGTGAAATGCAAAAGAACCGGCTTGTCGAACGGGCGGATGAGATGGGTGAATATCTTGGCCGTAAACTGAAGTCGGTGGGAGCCAAGCACAAATCGGTCGGCGATGTCCGTGGGATCGGTCTTTTCTGGGGGGTGGAATTGGTGAAGGACAGGGCGACCAAAGAACCGTTCAATACCGGCCGCGACAAAGTCGAAGGCAGACCTCTTCTCATCGACCGGCTGACTGGCGAAATGATGAAGCGCGGCGTGTTCGTGCAGGGGTGGTTAAGTCATTTTGTCGTTGCACCGCCGCTGATCGTTACAAAAAATGAGATCGCCGAGGGTGTCAGTGCTCTCGACGAGGTTCTGACAATAGCTGACGCTTCACTCTAGCAGCTTGCGGAAAAAGAGATCACGCAATGACGCAAAGGGCCATGTACTGCGACTACGCAAAGTTCCCCGGCCTCGCCCGAGGCCAGGCTCGGCCGAGGGCGGGCGCAATGAGATTTTAGTGAATTTTCTCCCTTTGCGTCCATTGCGGTCATAGCGGCATTGCGTGAAATTCTTCTAAGGCCCTTTTTTCCGCATCCTGCTAGTCCCTTTCTACAACTCACCGACTATGAAAAGACCCTCATTGCTCACGCTTTTCGCCTGCATTGTCGGCGCAGGCATTTCTCTTCATGCTCAGTCGGCACAAGACCTCGGCCTTTCGCGTGGGCAGACAGTCTATGTGTCCGTCTATTCCAACATCCTTACCGCACCGAAAGGCATTCCCTTTTCCCTCGAAGCAACGTTGATCATCAGAAACACGGACATGACTTCCGGTCTCACGGTGACGACCGTCGATTTCTACGATACCGAGGGACAACTCGTCAAAAAATTCTTCGAACAGCCAGTCTCCCTTCGTCCGCTGGAAACGAAGCATATCTACCTGCCTGAAAAGGAAGCCCGCGGAGG
>MHAK01000091.1 GCA_001802945.1 Ignavibacteria bacterium RIFCSPLOWO2_12_FULL_56_21
GTCGGCGCGGCCTGAAGTAGGAGGGCCGGGGCTGATGACCCCCAGTATCCGTTTCTCGAGTTTCGGCCAGATATTGTCGTACACCCATTGATACATCCGAAGCCGTCCGCCCTCGGTGGTGTCCCAATCGTATTCGGTCGCCATCGACCGTATGTCGAGGTAAGAATTGAATAACGGCATTCCCGGCAGGTCGAGTTGCGCGGGGGCGAGCATTACGCGATCGTCGAGGCCTGCCAGCATCGTCGCAAGGTTGATCGTTTCTCCTACTCCGGGATCGTAGACCACGGCGCCCGAAAACCAATGTCCGAATTTTCTCATGAGAAAATTTATCGCCGTAATGCCGTCGAGTTGGAGATAGACCGTATCGACATGTTTCGCCATTTCACTCCGCCAAAACTCATTCGGGAAGTCTGACCATTCGATATACACACTCGGCTTCGAACGATTGATGATGCCCTGCATGCTCAGGAGAGAAAGAGTCATCATATCTTCATAGGAACTGTCGACCCGGAAGGACGGCTGCCACGAATATTGTCGATTATACATTCTCGTGGGGACTCTGAGGACATAGATGCGATCGTTCTGTGGGAATTTTGGGAAGTAGATTCCTTGCGTCCACACGGGGAGAGTCGCAGGTTTCTCCACCGGGGATGGGTCGGGGAGAGGAATGTAACTTGATCGCCAATACGCATCGACGCGGAATCGTGTAAGGACGCTATCGTCGTAACTCACGGTGACCCAGAGGGAATCTATGGCCGCGTTGATCCGAACAAGCATCCCGTCAGCCCCGGAAGGTATGGAGAGCAAGAGCTCGGCCTTTTTCTGTGTGCCGCCGGCCCACTGGAAGGAACCGATATCCTGCCACTCTTCGTTTGCGAACCATCCTTCACCCTGCACGGCGTTTGCCTCCTGGGTTCCGAAAGTCAATTCGCCCATGGGTAACGCCAGGTGGTCGATGAATGTGAGGGAGTGAAATGCGACGGCGCGTTCCCTCGCATCACTCTCCGTCGTGATCACCCTGCTGAACTCAAATGTTATTCTCTGAGCCTGGACATGAAGCACCGGTGCTACAACGGAACAGAGCAAGCACGCGTGAAGGAGATGCCGTACTGGCGGGAGACCAAAGCATGAGGTCCTCATTGAAGTACTCCTCCTCTCCGAATGACGATCAAGCAGCGACAAAACGAACGCGCCTCCGCGACGATGTTCGTCGATCGGAGGCGATGATCTCAAGGAGCCCGCGTGTTGCTCCGGCTGCACAAATATCCCCGAGAGAACGTACCTAATCAGGGAGCTAGACGCAATGCGAATTCCCAGAAGTGAGAATTGACAGCGAATCTCCTGAGCATGTGTACTCTTCGAAGTGACAACAGGTGCATTGTGAAAAGCGAAGCGCCCAAACGAGAAGCATGGGCGCTGCTCTTGAACGACTGTACACGAGACGGGACGAACGGAGGAGGTTAAGCTGACGTTATTGACTTACGTGCCACGTCACGAGCTTCCATTCTCCAGCGGGACTCTGCATGAACACGATCGTATGAAATCGATGTCCTTTGCCTGCGCCAGGCCTTGTCTTCAACATAAGATAAGCGGACGTGTGCGAGTCGTCAGTGATAAGGCGCGACATTTCCGCTGTGCTCGACTTTCCCTCGACGAACATGCCGGACTTCCGCTTGTCCGCAAGCAGTCCCTTCAAATGTTCCAACTTGTTTCCCACCACGACATAGGCCTCGTGTCCGATAAAGGAGTTCACATCCGCCGTCATTTCCCCGCGGAGGATCTTGAGTACGTTCTCCTTGAGTTGGAACACCTCCTCGGAACCGGAAACATACGAATCCGCGCCCAGCGTGAACTTGAACGGGACGGTCACTTCCGCGGTGACCGGCTTGCCGTTGTCAGTTGCCGGAGTGAATTCCCACTGCCGTACCGCCTCCATCGTGGCGTTCGTGAACTCCTCACGACTGCTCTTCACCACTTCAACGTTCGCGACCTTTCCTTGTTCGTCCACCCGGACTTTGAGGTGGACTTCCCCTTCGATTCCGGCTTGCTTAAGTATGGCCGGATATTTCGGGTCCACGCGTTTCTTTACCTCCTGCGTATGTCCCGTTCCACCGAGCAGTGCGGTGGATACCACGATGAGAATACAGCGGCGGACAGTGCTCATTGGTTGATTCCTTTCATTGACGAGCCGGTCATTCAACGTTGTTTGCAGTTATCACGATTTCCCGAAGCTTCGTAACATACACTGTCTCCCGATCCCTTGGCTGTAGCCCGAGCTGGATCGCAAGGATCATGGCCGCAGCGAGTGTGCAGACGAAAAGCGCCGCAATGGGAAATCGAACGGATACATGCCTCGACCACAATTCGGCCAGCAGATGCAAGCGAGGAGTCGTCGCTTTGGCAATGTGTTTGTCCGTTGAAGGGTCTTCCGTCTGGCGCAGTCTCTCAAATGATGCGTTGAGAAGCTGAAGCTGCATGTAGTATTTCCTGCACTCTTCACACCCTCCGAGATGTGCAAACACTTCCGCTGATTCCTCGCTCGTGACCTCGCTATCGGCAAGTCTGCCGATCTGCTTCCGGCTTGCTTCGCAATTCATCGTATTCTCCTCGATTCCAGATATGGTGCCAACTGTTTGATCAACGCCTTGCGCGCCTTGTGAATACGCGACTCGACGGAGCTTATTGTATCTCCCGTGATCGTGGAAATTTCCGCGTATGAAAGCTGTTCAAAATGGCGAAAGACAAGGACTTCGCGATATTCCACCTTGAGCCGGGAAAGACATTCTTCCACGAGCTGGACCGTCTCCTTTCCGACCACGGTATCGTGCGGTGTGACTTCATCCCATACGTCATCCGTCAGTTCTACAGTTCCGTTGGACCGGGTTGCACGCAGCACCCCGTAGACTTCGTTCCGAGCAATCGTAAATATCCAATAATAGAACGACTCGGGCTTGTCGAGGAAATGCACCGACTCCAGCGCTTTTGCGAAGGTGGACTGGATAACATCTTCCGTCGCCGTTCGTTCCTGGAGAAGGCGGTAGCAATAGCCGTACAGTCGGCGCTGGTACTTGCCGTACAATGCGCCGAAGGCTTCCCGGTCACCCTTCAGAAAGCGATGTATGAGCGCTGCATCGTTGTGATTGTGCACGAGATCGTCAGATGTTCCAGTATAGTAGTAAGATGGAAAACGGGGGAAAAACTTGCTTGCTGAGGTCTTTGAGGAAGGGATCAAGAGGCAGACTAGTGCCGTTTCCAATAATTAACCCTGCATACCACTTGAATAAAAGCATTGGAAACGTGCACTAGTGCTCGCTCCCACACAAACTTTAATAGTGGGAGCGGCACTAGAAAAAGACTCTCATCCAGAGCTCAAAGCGCTGGCGTGCCTGACGCGACCCAAACTCGGATGTCTCCGATCCCAACAAGAGGGTAGGCCAGAATATGAACTCGGAGTTCGTGGCGGGTTTGTAGCTGACGGGAGCCGCCACCAGTAAACTCCCGTCATTCACATTGACAAGAGCAAAGACTGAGGGAGTCACATACAACCAATCGAAAGGCTCAGGATGGAGGGCTTTTACATACACGTAATCGCGCATCAACGTGCTTGTGTGGAAAAAGCTCTGATTGGTTTGCAGGGCATGTTGAACGGCCGCAGGCGTCCCTGCATCCGCCGCAGCGAGCAAGAACGAGCGATAGGACTTAAACTCCGGCTCGTTCATGCCGGTCCCGTTACGATAATACTCAACGATGACCGTTGTGTTCGTCGAGCTCAGGAACCGAATCCCCGTCAACACATTGAGCGCATCCGTCGGCTCCTGCTTCGCGACTCCGTTGATAACAACAGATCTGGAAGCCCGACGCGCCAGGGATGCTTCTCCGTGAACTTCCAGGTTTTCCAGGATATTGGCCGACAGATCGATTCCGTACCGGTCAGGAGCGTTTGCACTTTGATACGTCATCACGTCAAAGTCGGTGTCCCACATGAGCGCGGAAAGTTTGACCGCTACGTCGGTATTGCCGAGATCTCCAAATCGGTCATTCAACGAAGGTCCGGGAGGAACAACGACGACGAGGGCCGAGAACGACTGCACCGGCCCGGAAGTATAACTTCCCACGTACTCAACGTGAGCCGACAGCAGCCCGGCTTGCGCCAATTCAGGGTTCTCAGGATCCTTTGCAGGATTCACGAATCCGACAGGGTTGAACGCATAGCCTTTGCCCCAAGTGTATACGGACTTACCGGTCTGGAAGGAGGTCTGAATGGAAGGGCTGTAGCGGGCGAACGCCTCGAAAAGGTCCATGCTCGACCGACGATCGTCATAATAAGTGCCGTGCAACCTCATCTGAAAGCCGACGTCTGACATGGTGTACGCGGCGTTGAGATACGGCTCCAGACGGTATTGACTCGCTGTGGAGGGAATGCTCTGCTGAAAGAACTGCAAACGAGCTATCGGGGAATTCGCTGCAAACCTCAGGACTGTGTACTTTGCGTCCAGATTTCCGTTCCACTCCACGTTCGGCTCTTCGTGTGAAACCGTTCCCTCTTCCTGGCCAACAAGAATCTGCACAAGCATGACGGTCAGGAGCGTCAGCTTTTTCATCGCAGGCTTCCCAATCGACCCATGAAGTTAAGCGTGAAAGCTTCATCCGGCAACGATCTCGATTTGATGCTGCGGTATGTAAGGAGAGAGCGGTAGCCTTTATAAAGAGGGCTGTATGTCTCGATGATCGAAGGCCGAACCAAGCCGTTCCCAAAATCCTTCATCTGCTTGAATTCAAGGGTCTTGATAAGCATGCCGGATGCAGAATAGGCCTCTACCTTCCGAAGCGACGTTCCGTCTTTTGTAACCCACATCTTCAGCCTATCATACGCAACAGTTGGGCTTTTTGCTTTCAGATCAAGAATGGTCTCTTCATCCGACCCGCCTGCAAGGCTCGCGTTGTATTCTTCGGCATACTCCAGTTGCATGATGTCTGCATTATTGAAAACGCCCCCCGTCACAGATTGCAAGCTCGTGATCCGCACAGGCTTGTTAACGTTGGGAATGTAGAGCCACATGTTTTCACCCACGCGCAAGGTTGCCCGCCCTTTTTCGCTGGCAGGAGCCAAATACAACATGGCGATCTTGTCTTTTCCCTTCTTGATCGTGAAGAAGGAGAATTCCTTCTTGGATCCGTTCGGTTCTTCGTTCACGATTGTGCGGTAGGCCTCATACGAATTCGGCAACAGACTCTCGTCGATACGTCTCAGGAGATCGTTAGCGTCCTGGGCAGACAGAGTCCCACTCGCAAGGACGAAGAGGAGAACTGCAAGAAAGACGCGCATGAGAAGGTTCCTGCGGAGCTCGATGTTCATACATGACCCAACGCATCGACGGGTTCCATCGATGCTGCCCGGGATGCCGGCTGGACGCTTGCGAGGAGCGAAATGAGCGTGACAATCGCGACGGTCATCATCACTTCACCCACGGGGACGCTGGGAACCAAGGACACGTCCATAGTGCCGAACCGGAATTCGATGCTCATCGCTCGCAATGTCCCGATGATTCCCACTCCAATCACCGTGCCCACGATTGTGCTGACCAATCCCATTGCCAATCCCTCAATGAGAAACATCAGCCGGATTCTCGCTGGAGGCGTCCCCATGGCTGCAATGGTTCCGATCTCGCTGACGCGTTCAAACACCGACATGGTCATGATGTTCAGAATGCTGACGAGGACAATGGAGATGAGGATGAATTTCACCACGAGCACCAGGAGGTCGACAATCCTCGCAATGGTGGCGAAAGGGGACAACTGTTCCCATGTGTGAACTTCCGCGGATACGTTTGACGCGGCAAACGACTTGCGGAGCGTTTCTGCCGACGTCTTCAGTTCGTCGAAACTCTTGAGCTTCACCGCGACCTCATTGATCTCGGATTGATCCATCCTCAAAAGGTTTATGGCGTCGTCAATGTGCACATATCCGTCCTTGCCCGTCGGGCCGACCACGCTTTCGATGACTCCGCCGACGCGCACCGGGATGCCGTTCACGGACCCTTCCCGGTTTGTCGCTATCAGCACAATATCATCGCCGACACGCAACCCCAATCCTTTCATGAGCGTTGCCGGAACGACCACTTCGCCGCGCTGCACGATCTCCGGAGCCCCGTCTGTCCGGGAGATTCGTTTCGCCAGATCGGTGACTGTTCTCATTTCACGGTCCGGCCGGATCGCAGTCAGGCGGATATTCGAGGTTTGGGCATAATTGCTGATCATCGCACCGAATTTGATGCGGGGACTGAACGCTTCCACTTCCCCCATGCCCTCCAACGCACGTCGCACCGTAGCATACTGAGAATCTGCCAGAAAGAGATGGAGCGGCGTGTTATCGATCGACTCCACGTAACCTGTGGCGTGGATCTGCAGGTCGCCCATTGAACCGTTGGTGATCGTCCCGATCATTTGCGATCGGAAGGAGATCGCCAGACCGCCGAAAACAATGACCAACACCACTCCGAAAGCGATGAGTGAGGAGGTGAGAAGCGTGCGGCGACGATACCTCAGAAGGTTGCGGAACGCGATCTTTACAAGATGGATCATGGCCGTCGCGCCTTTCCCGAGGGTAACAGTGCACCATCCTCCAATGAGAAGATGACTTCTGCTTCACCGACGATCTTTGGGTCATGGGTGGAGAAAATGAAGGTCGTTCCAAGAGATTTCTGCATTGTGTGCATGATCTCGATGATGCGGAAGGCCGTGGCGTGGTCGAGGTTGGCCGTCGGTTCATCCGCAAGGACGACCTTGGGATTCGTCACAAGCGCACGCGCAACGGCCACGCGTTGTTTCTGTCCACCGGAGATCTGGTTTGGGTATTTGTTCTTCTGGTCCAGCATGCCCACAGATTCCAGAAGTGTTTGGATCCGGTCTGCGCGCTCGCGGGAGGACGTGTGACGCAGCATCAGAAGCGGGTACTCGACGTTTTCGTAGACGGTCAAGACCGGGATCAGATTAAAGTTCTGAAAGATGAAGCCAATCGTGTTGCTGCGGAACGCAGCCCCTGCCGTTCTGTCAAGTGTCGCCACGTCAACGCCGTCTACCAATACTTTCCCGGTCGTCGGCTTTGCCAATGTGCCGATCAAATTCAGTGCTGTCGACTTACCGCTTCCGGAAGGCCCTACGAACGACACAAAGGACTCTCGTTCAATGGCGAGTGACACGTCTTTGAGCGCAACAACAGGCACCTCGCCCGTACTGTACACTTTTCCGACCCGTTCCAATTGTATCAGGCTCATTGTGTGTCTCTCGATCAGAATTTAGCGGAAAGGCCGATCACCGGTAAAAGGCCGAAATCATACCGGGGCGTTGATGTCATTGTGCCAGCGTTGTCGACCTTGTATGTGTACGCCAGAATATTCTCACGGTTGTAGAGATTCCACAGGTCAATATATGCGACGAGCGTCCATGAAGCGAATCGAAACGTCCTGTCGAGACGAACGTCAAGCTTGTGATACGAGGGATATCGGACCGAATTGCGCAATCCGTCCACTACGACGTACGTCCCATTTCTGAGGGTAATGTCGGCGACCGGCGTGTACGGGTTGCCCGATGCATACTGGAATTTGACGCCGAGTTGCCACGTGTCATTGAGCTCGAAGCCCGCCAGCACATTCAAGATGTGAGGACGGTCAAATTCGAAGTTGTAAAGCGCAAGTTCATCGTCGTCGCGGCGCTTTGCGACCGAATAAGAATACGATATGCTTCCAACAAGGCCGGATGTGTATTTCTTCTGTACAGAAACCTCTACGCCCTCGGCATATCCGCTTCCGGCGTTCGTAAGCACCCCCGACGTGTCGCTGCCCGTCACAAGACCGCGCAGATCCTTGCGATAGACCTCAAGCGTCCCGCGCGTGTCGTCGCCAAAAAGAAATCCAACGCCAGCGATGGCATGAATTGCCCGGCTGCTCCGGAGGGATGTGTTGGCCGGATCCTGCGCCATCTGATATGAAGCAGGCGTCTGGTAAAACGTTCCGTAGGCAGCGTTAAACGATAATGCCTCGGTCGCGTCAACGGACAAAGACAGGCGCGGGCCAATGGTGCTTTCTTGAGTCACAGAGAAGGCGTCGTACCGCACGCCTGTCGTGAGGGCAACGATCGGGATCGGACGCCACGTGTCTTGAAAGAACAGCGAGACTTTCCTGCCCGCTTCCGGAAGATAGGAGATGGATGACGCGGGCACGATCTGACCGGTCCTTGTTGTATCGGCCGGTTTCCACGAAATCTGTTTTGCATCTATCCAGCTGACGTTGACCCCGAACTTCATCTCCAGGCTGGGGACCGCTTGATAGGAAACGGTACTCTTCATGCTGAAGCTGTTTTCGACGATCTCTTCACCTCGCAGAGAGCGGTCAATCTCGGTTCCCTGCAGCGTATTCCAGCCGTTGCCCGAATACGAGATCGTAGTCAAAGCAAACGCTTGCGGACCGAGCAGGGCGCGCCAATTCACGCCCAGCGCGTCCCCATAGTCATCACGCGCCAGATACGGGTAAGATGACAATGACCCGGATTCTTTGATGGACCCCGTTCGTGTGATCTGGTCCAGATATGCAAATCCAACGAAGCTCAATCGATGATCAACATTCAGGTCGTACGTGAACTTTCCCACCAAGTCATAATACTGCGGAGCTGCCGGCCGATTCAATAAGCTCGTCAGCAGGTCGAAGAACCCCCTCCGTGCCGACACGATCATCGTCCCTCCACCCGGCAAAGGTCCGTCGACCATTGCGCCAAAGCCGCCCAGGTTACCATTCACGTCCGTGTTGTGGGATTCCTTGTTTCCCTCGGCGAGAGACATGTTGAACACGGAGGACAGCTTGTCCCCATACTGGGCGGGAAATCCACCTGTCATGAACTCCACGTCTTTCAGCAGTGCCGGATTCACAATGCTAATGATGCCCATGGATTCCCCGGTCCTTGCAAAATGGATGGGGTTGTAGATCTCGATGTTGTCGAGCAGCGTGAGGTTTTCGTCGGGACTTCCGCCCCGTACAATAAGTTGCGCACTCTTTCCGCCCGCGGTCGCGACACCTGGAAGCGACTGCATGACGCGAAATATGTCTTCCGCTGACCCCGCCGATCGTCGGATCTCATTTGAGGTCAGGGTTCTATAGCTTACCGCGTGTTCTGCCGTCTTTTGAAAGTACCCCCCGGTGACGGTAACCCCATGCATTTCGATGTTCGTTGGACTCAGGTCGATCGAAATACGCGTCACGCGCGAAGTGATCACCGTAACTTCATCGACAGTGGATGGAAGATATCCGACTAGTGTTGTCCTCACTTGATAACTACCAGGCGCAACATCGCGAATAATGAAGTATCCCAAGCTGTCTGAAGAAGTCCCCCACCGTGTGCCGGCGACCATGACATTGGCAAAAGGGACCGGCTGTTGTGTACGTGCGTCACGTACTTCGCCGGAAATCGTACCCCGGGAAGACTGCGCCAGAATGATTGACGTCTCCGTAATTGAAAGTGAGAGAACGAACAGCAATGCAGCGATCAGGTGAGTGCGACGCTTTTTCGAATTCATGAAGTCCTATGGAGTCCGACACGGAGCTTGTTGAACGGTTTAACCGTTATCTATGAGATGCGTTCACATTGAAAACGTTTCACCGCAAAATGAGAAAGAGGGAAGAAAGATCGGAAAGTACAAGTAAGCAGCAGGAGGTCGAGGGAGCTGTGAAGCAGCAGATATTTAAGGCGTGATGTTCAAGGATAGGAGTATTCGCTTGCCCTCGACAATGTTTTCTTTCTTGCGGACATCAGCCTTGAGGGGCAATACGTATCCGCCGGATGTCTTGTCCGGAAAGATCGAGGTTCTCCACGTTGTAGCTCCAACGGTAACAACTACCGGAAGAGAACCCCAACCCCTGCGATGCTTTCCGTACTTCGACGTGATTTCGGCCGATGAACGTTTGTCGAGCGTAATGAAATGCCATCCGGCGATGCCGGGGTGCACCCAGACCTCAGCGCGAATTTCATAGTGTGGGCTAGGCATGGGAAGAATATCTACCGCGATGCACTCATCCGTCGATGCTTCAGAAGTGCTTCCAGGAAATAGTAATCCGCATAGATCAGCGTGACGTCGACCTCTGCATTCGCCGGTTTGCTGGTCACTGAATGAAGTGTGATCCCCCGTGACGGACTTCCTGCGGAAGAATATGGGGCGGAAGCAAGGGACCGAAGAATTGATTCGGCCGTGGCAAAGAGTCTCTGTGAGTGTGGTTTGTCCTCTGTATAGGTGCTGAGTTCAAGAAGTCCGCATGCGGCAATGGCTGCGGCGGATGCGTCGCGAGGTTCGTTCGGGATCCCCGGAGCTTTAAAGTCCCAGTACGGAACATGGTCTGCGGGCAGGTTGTCAATGAAGTATCCCGCCGCCCGCTGCGCCGTGTGCAAGAATCGACTATCGCGCGTAAACCGGTAGGCCATCGTAAATCCGTAGACCGCCCACGCCTGACCACGCGACCAGGTAGAGCTATCCGAATATCCCTGGGCCGTATACCCGCCAATCACACGACCCTCTGTGCTGTCGTAGCTTATCACGTGGAACGTGCTTCCGTCCGGACGAAAGTGGTTTTTCATCGTCCGCTCAGCGTGGCTCATGGCAATCCGGTACAGGCTTGAATCGGCCCCGTTCTGAACCGCCCAGAATAACAATTCAAGATTCATCATGTTGTCCACGATCACCGGATACTCCCATTTCGGATTATCCCACGACTTGATGCATCCGACCCGCGGATTGAACCGTTTCACAGCAGTGCGCGCTGCCTGAAGTACGACCCTCCTGTATGCCGGATTCCCGGTAAGCCTGTACCCGTTTCCGTAACTGTTAAAGATCATGAATCCGATGTCGTGATTATCGATGAAGTACTGCATCGGTTCCAGTTTCTCGGTCCAGCGCTCCGCAGCAGAACGGAAATGAGGGTCCTTTGAATATTCATACATATGCCAGAGACAACCCGGAAAGAAACCCGACGTCCAGTCGGTGATGGGAATCGTCTTCCACGCCCCGTCAGGATTTGTCGCCCGGGGAAAGCGAAGACTGTCGCCAAGCTCCAAGATGCTCCTTCGAAGCTGTGCGTCGGCGTGGACGAAGACCTTTGCGCTTATGTCGCGCATGTCCTGGGCGACGGCGGGGCAAAAGCCGGCAATCAAAAGAACGAAGAGGGTGATTCTTGAGCAATTGGATATCATCGGTCTTCTCAGTTAGAACGACGTCAAGTACAACACGTGCGACCTGTCCGCGATCCGCTGTTTGCCTGCAAGCTGTACTGCAAGCTGGCTGTACTCCGTGGCGCCAAATTTGCTCGACGCTTGCTGTAAAAGCGAGTAATATGCAGTGTCCCAGTTGAATTTTTTGATCTGCTTCCAGGTCCAAGTTTTCTCTCCGCGCAGATAGGGCAGAACCCAATCGAGAGCCCCACGCAACGTTCGGCCGTCCGGGGAACGGTACTTCCAGAGGTCAACGCCCGCATGTTCTGCTAGCCACGCCAAACGAAAGAACGCTTCGAGGTTAAAGAAGACATAATGTGCCGACGTCGTTCTTCGGAGTTCGTGCGGCTGTCCACCATCCGGTTCGATCTGGTCGTCGACGGCTTGGGATCGGGCTTTCAGGAATATTCGTTCAGCCGCGATCGGATCATTGACAAACAAGGCAATCGATCCCGCCTGCACAGCAAACCAGACGCTGATGTTGTTCTCGAAATTCGATGCGGCAATTGCCCGTGGAGCAGTGGTGAGCCAGCGCACATACTCTCGAAACCAGTAGGTCAGGCCGTTCTGATCGGCCGTGGTCCAGGAGGGCGAGCCGGCGAGGAGCCCGGCTGCATCGCACACCAGTCCCAGGTTCCGCGTCTCGATCGTCCCGGCGGGCCTGCCGTCGTCCATTCCCTTCACGGCCTGCGCATGATTCAGGTTCGGATTCATGGCTGTGGCGGTGTCGAGGAACCACGTACGGATCACGTGCGATGCGCGGGCGGCGTAGCGTTCTTCGCCGAAGATGAAATACGCGAGCCCCAGCGTGTGGGCCGCTTCGATCATCGACCCGCAGTACGTTGCGTCCGTGATAGTCAGGATCTCCGGGTTGGGCTCACCGTCTCTGTTGACGTAAGGTAGTCCGTCCGGTTTGGTCGTATCGGGCCAGAAGTACCTGGCAAGACTCATGTAGTCGTGCTTGTCGCCGCTGGGAGGGATTTGCTGCTTGTCCATGACGGACCGAAGCGGTTCGCTCATGGCGGCATCGGCATCTTTTCTGAGCTGGTTCAGGGCAGGGATCAATTCCGGTGTACCCGATCGGTATGCGTCGCGCGCGCGAACGACAGCATGTGCATCGTACGAAAAAATGCGCGGTTGGGCCGCGAGCTGATGAAACACGCATGATGAGGAGGCGAGTACGAGAAAGACACCGAATGAACGTCGAATCATGTGATGCTCCGTTGCACGGCATTGATCTGGGCTGTCAGAGAGTGATCCGAGTGCCGTGTCGGGATCACCAATCATTATTTCTCGAAGCCAATCGTCAGCTCTAACATGGCGAAGAAGTGAGTAAGCGGGTCATAGTCTTTCCTTGTCGGGGAATCTCTGTAGTCTTCAGTTACAATGGCCGCACCTGTGAGAAGTCCAACTCCCACCGAAAATGGAGTAGTAAATCGCCATCGATATCCCAGATTCATAGACGATTCATCGCAATCCTCCTTCGATTATCCTGTCCGCATCGTACCAAAGTCAACGGGGTTTGCTGCATTTCCTTGGTATGAAGCAGTTTTCAGGTTGAACGCGATTCGTTGAATAACTTCACTGCACCTGCCCTCTTTTGTTTTGTCCTGCTTGCCATTGTGCGATAATGTCGCGATGACTCTGTACGCTTGTCAAGTATCGCTCTCTCAGGTCACGATCGCTTATCTTCGCTGCACACGACTGAACTTCCTGATATGCCATCTCGCAATACTTGCCTGCCGTGGCGACATCGCCTATCCTTGCATTGATCCGAGAAAGATTCCACCAAACCTCGATGAGCTGTGGTGAGATCGATGAACTTTTGAGCCACTCCTCGACTTGGCGTGAATGCCGGATTGCCGGGGATCTCAAGCCTGCATTCACCTCACCGAATGCAAGCCAGGACATAGCGGTCATTGCGCTCTGCTGCTCCCCAACGTGCCGGTATTTGTCGACAGCGTCCTGAAGATACCGCACTGCCTTGGCATAGTCCCCGCTGCGCAACTCTGCTTGTCCGAGAGTCTGAAGAGTCAGCGCCTCCAAAAAGAGGTCGTCGGACTCGCGGCTCATCTTCAGGCCGCGATCCAGGTACGCCAGTGATTGTTGGTCCTCGTTCAACATTCCGTACAACGATCCCATATTAATGAGCGACTGCATTTCACCGCGGCGATCTCCAAGCGTTTGACATATTGTGAGGCTTTGCAGAAAATAGTCCGATGCCTTTGCGTAGTCGCCCAGCGTGAAGTAAACGGCTCCGATGTTGTTGACCGCGTTTCCTTCGTCCACCTTATTTTCTGACAACCGGCAAATAACGAGGCTCTCTTCATAGTATTCGAGCGCCTTTGCATAATCTCCTTGAGTATCGTACAAGACTCCAAGGTTATTGAGCAACAGACCCTTGCCGCTCGGGTCGTCCAATTCCTCCTTGATCGCCAAGGCCCTTTGATAGAATTGATGTGCCTCTACAAACTTGTTCTGAGATAGATAGACATTCCCGATTCTTGTAAGAGAAACACCGATCCCGTTGCGGTCGTCCAATTCTTCAAACATCTGAAGACTGGCGGTTAAGTGCTCACGTGCCTCGGCATAATCAGAATTCTTCCATCGAACACTTCCAAGACTCAGGTGGCAGTTGGCTTCTTCGAGAGAATCACCCTTGTTTCGTGCCGCATGTAGCGCATGTTCATAGATGCTCTGGGCGCGTTCGTAATTTGCTTCATGTTCAAAGGTTTCTCCAATCCCAAGAAGAGGGAGTATGAATGTCGAATCGAGGCCGATCGATTTCTCAAACAGTCCGCGCGCAACTGCGACGTCACTTTTGGATTGTCTCTTCGCAAACACGTACTTGGCTCGGAGGTAGAATTCATACGCCCGCGGATCGACTACTCGTGCAGCGGTGATCCCTCTTTCCACAACTGCTGAAGGATTCAAATGCAGAGCACCGATGATCGCCTCTGCGAGTTCGCCCTGCAGCCCCGCCGCCTTCGACTGGATGTGATCCGCCCAGATCGTCTTGCCGGTTGAAGCTTCGATAATCTGAGCCGTCAGGCGAAACTGATCACCCTCCCTCTTCAAAGTCCCGTCCAGCACATACCGGACCCTCAGCCGTTCTGCGATGTTTTCAATCGGAAGGGTCGCGTTCTGCACGGTCAATACGTCATTCATCGGGGCTACACGCACCAAACCCGCCTTCGCCACATCAACGATGAGGTCTTGTGTGATCCCGTACGAATAGGGCTCGTCCGTCTCGGGCCCAAGATTCTTGAGGTAGAGAATGGCTATGGAGTTCTCAAACGCATGGACTTTGCCCGGCGATTTCCAGGCCCAATACCCTGCAGCCAGTGTTACCGCCAAGACCGCTGCAATCCCTCTATAAAGAAGGCGCCGATGCTTGCTTGGGATTCTCCCCGTCTCCCGGGATAATTGTGTTCCCGATGCGTATGATTCCAAGTCAGCGATGAATTCAGAAACGGTCTGGTAACGATCCTTCGATTCCCTTGCCATCGCCCTCCGACAGATGCTCTCGATCGCCTCAGGCACTTCAGGCCGATGCTCCCGCATCGGCTTCGGATCCTCGTTCAGTATCGAGTAGATGAGGGCCTGCTCGTACTCGCTTTCGAATGGCCTCTTTCCTGTTATCATCTCATAGAGCACAACTCCCAGAGACCAGATGTCCGACTGGTATCCCACCTCGTCACCCCTGGCTTGTTCGGGAGACATATAGGCCGCCGTCCCAAGCGTTGATCCCGACTTCGTCAGAAGAGAACGGCCGGAGAGTTTTGCCAGCCCAAAATCAACAATCCTCGGTATGCCGTCGCTGCCCACCATGATATTGGCCGGCTTGATATCCCGGTGAACGATGCCCCCCTCATGGGCTTTCCGAAGTCCTTGGGCGACCTGACCAGCGATGTCGATTGCTGTGTCGATTGGCAACGGCCCGCGGTCGATCAGTTTGTTCAGCGGCTCGCCGTCATAGCAATCCATGACAATGAAGAGCCGATTGTCAGATGTTTCTTCAATGTCATGGATGGTGCAAATATTGGGATGCTGGAGGGCCGAAGCCGCCTGGGCTTCGCGGACGAAGCGTGATTTCGCCACGTCGTCCCGCGTGAGATCTGGAGAGAGAAACTTGAGCGCTACTATACGTTTGAGACGAACATCTTCGGCCTTGTAGACAGTACCCATGCCGCCGCCGCCCAACTTCTCCAGTATTCTGTAATGCGATATTGTTTGGCCGATCATGGGGACACTCCTGAACCTTCACAACCCGTATGCCCCGAGACGGTAACAGACTGCTTACCGAGGAGGGTCATCGCTCAGCAATGTGACACAAGAAAACGAAAAAGCCGCTGCCGGCATTCGCCAACAGAGGCTTCTGCCCCCATCTCTACACACAATCCTACCTGCACATTGGAGTCCCTGCTGAAAACTGCGATAGTCTATGGCTCATTTGCCCGCAATATGGGAATGTTGACCTGGATAGTCAAGTTGGGAGGCCTGACGATATCACAATCGATCCCAAACGAAAACACAATCGCCCAAGCTTCTTACGGGACGTCGCTCATTCCTTACGGCCGTGACTGTAGAAGTCTCTACGACTCGTCCCTAGCTCGCGCGATAACCCCGAGCGCCTGCCCGCCCCAGTGAATCCGGCTATGCAGGCGGGAGTCCCGTCCCAAAACAGCACGTCCCATCCTTGAGGGGACGGGACGAGTATCAACATTTCTTTCGGCGACGGGCGAGTCGTTTAAGCTCTCCGAATGCTCCACAAATGAGGGTTTCTTTTTTCGCACGGGTCCAGCGTTTGACTTGGCGTTCGCGGCGGAAAGCTTCCTTATATGTCTGAAATTCTTCTTCGTATACAACCGCAATTGGCGGATCTGCTCTTGTCGTCTTGCACCCTCTACCCGAAAAATGATCGGCATATCGCTGCAACTTGGATCTCGTAGATCCAAGATACAGTTTTCGCGAACGGAGACGCAAGACGTAGAACCAGGCGGGCATATGGTTCCCCTCGTATGGGACCTTCGAACCGCCTTCGGCGGGCTCAAGTCAGTTCGACTCACCGTCAATTGGGGCTCCGAAGGAGCTGTGAGCGAACCCCACCACAAAAAGATCCACCTTTGCAGTGGGGTGAGTCGAACAGCTCCGCGGGTAGGATTCGAACCTACAACCCTCCGGTTAACAGCCGGATGCTCCACCATTGAGCTACCGCGGAATTTTCTTCTTTAAATATGCGCGTATGCCCTGACCGAGTTCGCCGAAGGCGAACGAGTCGAAGGGCTACCGCGGAAAGAAAAACCCACGACAAAAATCGCCTCGTGGGTGAAGTAATATACGTACCAAGCCCCGAAGAAGCAAGAATCGGGCCAAATCTGTCTGTTGAGAGGTGAAAGATACGTTCGTACGTTACTCCATACAGCACAATCATGAATCCTATGCCCAAACTCACGCCCAAGATCATCCTCGAAGGTACTCGCCTCACGCTGAAGACTGAGATCGCCTTTGCGCTTAACGAACATCCCCGGATCGTTGGTCTGCGCAAGTACCGTTATCATTCTCCCATCATCTCTGCGGAGTGGTGCGCATTCACGAACTTTCCGTGGGGACGCGGCTTGATCAATTTCGAACCAGCCGAAGAGCAGCTCGCAATGGAGGCGTACCAGGCATGGGTTCGCGTGCTCGAACTCCAACGCTACTATTCGTGGATCATTGACCGGTTCCACCTGTCGACGCAGGCGTACCAATTCCAGCGGTATGGGAAACGCTATGACTTCGGCTGGCTGGAGGAACGACTCTTGCCCCTCAATGTCCGGCTCATCCTGTGCACTCGGGAAGCCGCCTCGTTCGCGGCTGCTCGTGAAGAACGGCTTAAAGTCTCGGGAAATCCGAGTCAGTACGACAACTTGGACATCTTTCTCCGTGAACAAGATCTGCTGCTTGAACTTGCAGCCCATTCACGTCTGCCGATGCATGTGGTGGATGTGTCGAACAGCGACGTGACACATGCGGTGGGACGGATCGCAGACTGGATGGAGACGTCGGGAGGACTGACCATGCCCGGAGAAGCGGCCGTAGCAACTCCTAATTCGTGATTCTCCCTTCTGCGAATCACACTCCCGCTACTCTTCTTTTATACTCCACCAACGCCTCGTTCAATCGCTCTCTCGCCGTCGTATCGCCGGGAATGTTGTGTGATGGATGAATCGACAACTTCACGCCCCGGCCCGCAAGGATTTCTGCGACAGTTGTGATCGTCATCCAAACAACGGTCACGAACGCCATCGTTGAGACCGGCCCCACTTTGTCGCGGTGATTCTCCAGAGATACAGAAGCATCCTGCAGCGGCGTGCACGAATCGATGACGATGTCGGCCACTTCGAAAAGAGTCTTCCCGCACGAATGGCGCGTTTTCTTGCCGGCGGATTCCTGGGCCGAACCGCTAACGATCACCTTCATGCCTCGCTTCTTCGCTTCCAGCGCAACGTCGATGTTCACGTTGTTGATCCCAGTGTGGGAAAAGATCCACATCGTGTCCCGCCGATCGAATGTATATGCCTTCATGATCTCGACGCCGTATCCCTCGGCCCGTTCGAGAAAGAGGAATTGGTGGATCCCCATTTCGCCCGTGACGCGCGTAAAGAAGGTAAGGGGTAATTCGATGATGGGATGGAATCCGACGAATCCTCCGATCCTCGGGTACATTTCCTCGATCGGCAACGTCGCGTGTCCGCACCCGAACGTGTGCACCCATCGACCAGCCTGGATGCTGTCCGCCATGACAGAGGCTGCTGAGCGGATGTTGTCGAGTTGCGTCCGCTCAATGCGGTCCATAACGTTGCGAACGTTCGAGAGCCATTGTTGAGAGAGCATGCGAGATCCTGGTCTGCTATGAAAGAGAATATCTTGGTAAAAGAGCGAACCGCGAATGAACGCGAATGACCATTCACTATTCACTATTGACCAGCTTTGGCTTTCGTAAAGCGTAGCTCTTCATCCCCACAAGCAATGTCACCGACAGGCAAAGAAGCACGCCGATGAGGTAGCCCGGAAACACGCCGATTCCCCACGCTTGTGATGCCGCACCGACGCCATAGTTGAGGGCCATGTTTCCGGTCAGAGCTATGATCAATGCGATGCCGATCGCTGTGCCGGTCAAACCGGGGAAGAGTTCGGCGATGAACGACACAATGACGGGAAAAGCGGCGGCGAAGCCGATTCCCAGCAAGACCATTGCTCCTGCGGCAAGATAAGCGTTCGTGGTCAGTGCGAGAAGGAGCGTACCGACTCCGGCGGTCGCAAGACATCCAATGAGCACAGTCCTGGGTTGAGCACGACGAAGTGCCCACCCGAGTACAAGTCGGGCTCCTGTTAGGCTTCCAGAAAGGACCGTCAGCATGAAGATCGCGATCTCGGGCTCGAGTCCGCTAGACCCCTGAAAGTAGGCAGGCGTCCAATTGCTGACGAGCCCTTCTGCGGCGCTTTCGAAAAAGAGGATCATGGCGAGTAGGATCAGCGTTCTATCGCGCACCAGCGTCATGGCCATTGCAAGTGGAAAGCCCTGATGCTGTTTGGGGGACGGAAACCTGATGGCGAGCATATACGCCAGCGGCAACAGTATGGCAAGAGCAAACCAGCTGATGATTTCCATCGGCGTGACGGTCCGGAGGAGCAGGCTGGTCAGGGCGGGCATGCCGAGCGCCCCTACGCCAAAGAAAACGCCGAGCAGGCTGAGCCGGGCGCTTTTGCTTTCTCCGCTGATATCCGCCACTAGGGCATTCGTTCCTCCGTTCAGCACGCCTCCACCCAGACCGATCACAAAGAAGGCAGTCTGGACGATGGGGAATGACTCTGCGCGTGCGACCATCAGGAAACCGGCCGAAAGGATCAGGGCGGCGGTCGCCAGGGGAGACTTGTAGCCGAACCGGTCGACGACGGGGCCAAAGATCAGAGATCCGGTAAGTATGCCGAAGGGGAGAAGCGCCGCCAGCGAACCTATGCCCATTTGGTCGAGTGAGAAGCGCTGGGCAAGGAACGTATTGACTGTTCCCAGCGAGAGCATGGCCATACCGAACAGGGTCATGCCGGCGCAGGCGGCGGCGAAGACTTTGCGAGTGCTATACATCGAGGCACCGTTCCATGGAGTTGTGAATGGTCGATGCTAAAAGAATTCCCACGAAGAACACGAAGCGTGTGTGTTGGAAAAGTGGAAAAAATAGGACCAAAAACTCTTCGTGCACCTTCGTGGGTAATATTTTCTTTCCCTGCTCTTCACTTATTCCCGCTCGCGACCCGGGTATCGCCCTGCACCAACGCCGCCGCTCCGTACAGCGCCGCATCGCTACCCAGTTCCGATGCCAGGAACTGCACTGTGCGCATGCTGATCGGCTGCGCCCATTTGGCGGCTTCGCGACGAATGTCCTCAAGAAATCGGACTGCCGGACCGAAGATCCCTCCGCCAAAAATAATCCTCTCAGGATTGAAGAGACTGACGAAGTTCGCTGCCGCGCTTCCCCACGACTGGATCGCGCCATCGATGGCTTCGCGAGCGATGGTATCGTTCGCATCAAATGCCGCGAACACGTCGTGTGCCGTTATGGCGTCTGGATCGCGTCCGGAGAGTATGCCCCGGTACGTGCTTCGTTGTGTCAGAAGTTCTCGGGCCACTGTAGCGATCCCTTCTCCTGAAGCGTGGTACTCGAAGCAACCGCACTGCACGTATTCTTCCCGAAAGGGTTGACGGAGGGACATCCAGCCGGTTGCTCCGGCGATGTCCTGTGCACCGCGAATAACGCGTCCGTCCGCAAGTATGCCTGCACCGATTCCCGTACCGACGGCCAGGAAGATCGCATTTGAACATCCGCGCGCCGCCCCTTTCCAGTGCTCACCCAGAATGGAACAGGCCCGGTCGCTGTCGACAACGACCCTGCATTCGGCCGATGCGAGTGATCGTGTCAACTCTTCGCGCAAGGGGTAGTCGCCCCATCCCTGTATGTTGGGAGCCCAAACTCGTCCGGTATCTGTGTGCGCAATTCCCGGCACGGAGACACCCACCCCCGAGATGCGGTGCTTTCGTGCCGAGCTTTCGTTGAGCAGTTCGCGCAGAAGTCCGGCGATGAGTATGCCGACGTCCGGTCCTTTTCTGTTCGAGAGTGGGGCGATCTTTCGATCGAGCAGTTCGCCGGATTCGTCAAAAAGACCGCCGGCAAGCTTCGTTCCACCAAGGTCAAGACCAATGACAGCCATAAATCAAGGTAGGAGGGGGTTGCGTGAGAATCAAAAAATCAGATTAAATCTTGCGTGAAGTCCTGCCCGTGGAAGCGCTTTTTTGGGGCCTTTGCGTGAGTCGGTTCTCAGAAACAAGAGCTCTTCTGCTTATTGATCTCATTGCCTCTTGACATCTTCCCCGAAGTTGTATAACATCGAACCGGTTCGAATTGAACTGCCCGCGATTTCCCTGATACCCTGAGGTTCTTTCCATTCCCTGTCAAGAATTTTCACTTTTGACATAAACCGGTTCGACAACTATGGCGACGAGAAGGCCGACAATTCGGGATGTCGCAAAGAAGACCGGATTGTCTGTGTCGACCATATCGCTCGTTCTCAACGAGCAGGAAAATGTCAGCGACGAGACGCGCCGAAGGGTCAAGAAAGCGATCTCCGAGTTGAAGTATCACCCCCGTCGAAGCGCCCGCGGACTTGCGTCACAGACCAGCGGCAACATAGGCTTCATACTCACCGAAGATCACTTCCTTCAAGCAGAACCGTTCTACACAAAGGTCTTCCTCGGCACCGAGTTCGAAGCGCGTCGTCATCAATATTATGTTCTGCTGACGACTGTGGACAAAGGACGGAAAAGCAACCGCGATATTCCGCGTTTTCTTCTCGAGCACAATGTCGACGGCATCATCATTGCCGGTAGGATCAGTCCAGGATGGATCGACGAATGTCTCAGCCGCGACCTTCCGGTCGTGCTCATCGATTTCGAAGAACCTTCGCGGCGGGTTTCCACCGTCATGATCGACAATCGCGCCGGCGCTCTGTTGGCTGTGGATCACCTTGCGAGTCTTGGTCACGCGCGTATCGGCCTGATCGCCGGCGATATCGGTCATCCGAGCATCGCAGAACGTATTGCGGGTTTTGCGGCCGGACTGAAGGCACATGGCATTGAGATGCGCCCGGAATGGACCATCACGGACCAACCTGAGACGGGAATCGAAAACGGCGCCACAGCGGCGCGCAAACTTTTCTCGTCGGTGAACGGCCGGCCGACTGCGATCTTCGCGGCAAACGACGCCATGGCGATCGGATGCCTGCAGACGCTCAAGGAGCTGAAAATCGCTGTTCCGCGCGACGTCGCGCTGGTGGGATTCGACGACATCGAGGCCGGGCTTCACGTCGAACCCCGGTTGACGACCATACACGTACATAAAGAGGAACTCGGCGCGATCGCAGCGCGTCGGCTTGTCGAATTGATTGCAGCAGGATCGCCGTCCGTGACCCGCACAACGGCGGCGGTGGATCTTGTCGTGCGGGAGTCTTCGGGCGGTCCGATAACGGTGACCGTCTCCAAAAGGGCTTGATCGGCGTATTACTTTAAGCCACAGCTCGGCACTTTTTTCATCACAGTTTCATTTCACACATCATTTTCAGGAGGTGCTCCATGAATAGGCGTACACAATTGTTGTGGGCGCTGTGTTGTGTCGGCCTGATGAGCGTTTGGGTATCGGCTCAAACGACCAATCTGCTCCCGATGGGCGGATTTGAAAGCGGGAAGCCGTCGCTGTACAGTGCGGAACAGGGAGCGGGGGCGGTGCTGACGTGGGCGACGGACCAGATGCATTCCGGGACGCGTTCGCTGAAGATCGCGAAGGCGAGCACGGGCGCAGCATCGCGGTGGGTGTCAGGGAACAACGTTCGGTATTGGGTAGAGAACATACCGAAGGCAGTGGATATCAAGATCGGTGCGTGGGTGAAGACGTCGGGTGTGAACACGAGCCCTGCGACAGCGGATGCGAAGTGGCAGGTGAAGTTCGCGTTCTACGACACGAACATGGTGATCATCGGAGCGCCGGTGGCGTTGGACGTGGACCAGAGCGTGGCGACACGCGACTGGTATGCGGACACGAACGGCGTGGCAAGCCTGCAGCTGCCGAAGGACGCCTACAAGCTGATCATCTCGGCCGAAGCGGGCGCGAACGCGACCGGGACGGTGTGGTTCGATGACTTCATCTTCATAGGCCGCGCCGGTGCATGGGCGGGTCAGAACTGGAACGGGTTCGTGGATGCCGACAGCGGGTGGCAGTATTGGATCGCTCCCGTCGGCGGCAACGACGGAGAGACCTACTTCCCGGGTTCGGGAGTGGTCGACGGCGTGGCGCGGACGGGCACCTCATCGCTGAAGATCTCGGCGCCGGCGGGTCACCCCTCGGGTGAGCTCGTGTGGTTTACCGAGACCGTGCCGGTGACGGCGGGCAAAGCGTATGTGCTCAGCTCATGGGTGAAGACGAGCCAGATCAGGAAAGACTCGGTGTTCAATGCCGAATCGCAGCTGGGCTACACGGTGACATGGCACAGCAAGGCGTTCAGCGACGGCGGAGGATGGAATGAATTCGCCGGCGCCGACTACCGGTTCACACTCAAAGACACAGCCACCGACTGGACACAATATTCAACCATCTTTACCGCACCGGTCGGTGCGACTCACGTCTCCGTCAGGGCACGCTCGTGGCACATCTGGTCCGGCGTCTCCTGGTGGGATGATTTCGCGCTCCGCGGACTTGAGGCTTTGACGACAGGCGTTGAGGAACAAAAACTTCCTCCAACAGCTTCGGCCACACCGACGGAGTACGCACTCGCGCAGAACTATCCGAACCCCTTCAACCCGGCAACCGTGATCGAGTTCAGTCTGCCGGCGGAAGGTCCTGTGCGTCTGGATGTGTTCAACGTGCTCGGTCAAAAGGTGGCAACGCTTGTAGATGAGGTCAAGTCTGCCGGAACGTGGAAAGTCCGCTGGAATGCGGCGAACTCATCCGGCAGGACGCTCGCCAGCGGTCTCTACTTCTACCACCTCACCGCTCCGGGTGTCATGATCACCAAGCGGATGGTTCTGCTTAAGTAACTCCTCGCTTCGCGATGTCGTGGGGCTGTGAATGCAATGCCGGCAGCGGTTGTCGTCTCGACGGCCGTTGCCGGATGTTTTTCTCTTCTGCTATGAACCGGCAGTCCGTTTCGTTCCACTCACTCTGACGGCCGTACTCTATGCAACGACTGACCATTCTTTTCATCCTCGTTGTGCTCCCGTTGAACCTGGTCTGGCCGGGGTCCACCGGCAAGATCGCCGGCCGCGTTCTCGATGCCGTAACCAAAGAGCCTCTTATCGGCGTCAGCGTCATGATCGAAGGGACGCGCCTCGGCGCTGCAACGGATGTCGATGGAATGTACACCATCCTCATCGTGCCTCCCGGGACCTATGTGGTCCGAGCATCCGCCATCGGATACCACCCCGCGTCCATGACAAACGTGAAGGTCTCTGTGGACCTCACCACGAAGGCCGACCTTGAGCTGACCGAGACGACGATACAGTTGAACCAGGAAGTGATCGTCGTCGCCCAGCGTCCCATTGTCCAACGCGACCTTACGTCGTCATCCGCCAAGGTCGATGCGGAGCAGATCAAGGCGTTCCCGGTCGAAGACGTGGCAGGATTGGTGAACCTTCAGGCAGGCGTGGTCGAAGGTCACTTCCGCGGCGGCCGCTCAGGAGAGGTGCTGTATCTGATCGACGGCATTCCCGTGACCGATGCGTATTCCGGCGGAGCGGGCATCACCGCTGAGAACCATTCCATTCTTGAACTTGAAGTCATCAGCGGAACGTTCAACGCGGAGTATGGACAGGCCATGTCCGGCGTTGTGAACCAGGTGACCAAAGAGGGATCCCGGAAGTTCCAGGGCAGCGTATCCGTGTATGGCGGCGATTATGTCAGCGGCCGTGATAATCTCTTTCTTGACCCCGATTCTGCACGACGCGGCAACCTGACAAACGAATTGTATCCCGCGGACACGTATCAGAAGCTTCGTCCGAACGACATCGCGGATGTGCAAGCGAGCCTGAGCGGGCCGCTGATCGGAGAGGACATATCGTTCTTCATCTCCGGACGATTGTACAACAATGAAGGATATCTCTACGGACGCCGGATATTCCTGCCGACGGATTCCACGGATTACAGCTCGAACGACCCGTCCCGCTGGTATCGTGGCGGCACCGGGGATAACGCGTATGTTCCGATGAATCCTGATAAACGCTCGACGATCCAGGGCAAGTTCACGTTCAGGGTCAGTGGCGCAAACAAGCTGCAATTGAACCTGATGCATCAGGACCGCACATGGCGCTCATACGATCATCGCTACAAGTACACTCCGGATGGAGCGTATCGCAACACGTCCACCGCCAGGATGGCGAGCGGAACGATGACGAGCACCGTGGGCGAAGCGACTTTCCTCGACCTTCATGCGGCATGGATCAGCAACCGGGAAAATATGTTCGTGTACGAAGACCCATACGACACCCTGTTCCCGGTCTACACTCGCCGGCTTTCCACCGGAGGGTCCGCATTCTTCACCGGCGGCGCGGAGGACCTTCACCTCCATCGGGAAACGCAGACTGTTATCGGCAAAGCGGACCTCCTCAGCCAGCCGACGCAACAGCACCAGATAAAAATGGGAGTGGAAGGTAAATGGTACCGGGTGTGGGTCAACAACTACGGGATCCAGAACGACCAAAGCACCAACTATCGTCCCCAGCCGGTGTACTTCGGACGTTCGGAATTCGCATCGGTCGTACTCTCTCCCCGTCAGTTTGCGGCGTATGTTCAGGACAAGATGGAATTCGACGACCTCATCGTCAATGTCGGTATCCGCGTCGACCACTTTGATTCTCAGGCAAGAATACTCACAGATCAGCTCACGCTCAGCAGGCCGAAGCAGACGAAAGCGGCGCCGTTCGAATTCCAGGCCAGTCCGCGGTTCGGCCTGGCTTTCCCGATCACCGACCGCGGCGTTTTACACCTCTCCTATGGACATTTCTTCCAGATTCCGTCGTTCGACCTGCTGTTCCTGAACCCTTCCTACAATATCAATGCGACGGAATCATTTCAGGTCGGGAATCCCGGACTGAGGTCAGAACGGACGGTCGCCTATGAGCTCGGGTTGCAGCAACAACTCACCGACGATATTGGACTCGACGCTACAGTCTACTCGAAAGACGTGCGCAACCTCATCGGCACGCAGATCTTTGATATTGGCAACGGGAACAAATACTCGCAGTATGTGAACCAGGATTATGGGACGACGCGCGGCTTCATTCTTTCGTTCGAAAAACGGATGGGCGACGGTTTTGGAGCTTCTCTTGATTACACATTCCAGATCGCGAAGGGGAACGCCTCCGACCCGAATTCGGTGTTCCTCGACAATCAGACCGACCCGCCGCGAGAAAGCCAGCATCAGCTTGCCCCACTCGATTGGGACAGGCGGCACTCGCTGAACCTTTCCATGACATGGGGAAACAGCCAGGATTATACGGTCACTCTCATTACCCGCTTGGGGAGCGGATTGCCGTATACGCCGGCCCTGCAGAACCAGCGGACCGGCCTGCTCAACAGTGAAAACAGGCCGATGGTCTTCACTGCCGACATCTATGCGACGAAATCGATCCCTTTGCAGGGGGCCCAGATCAATGTGTTTGCGAAGGTGTACAACGTGTTCGATTCGGAGAACGAGCTGGATGTGTTCACCGACACCGGCCGCGCGAACTACAGCCTGCAATCGGGTTACTCCGGCCGGCCGCGCGGTGTGAATTCCATAAAGGAATTCTACACGCGACCCGACTTCTATTCAGCGCCCAGACAAGTGATCATCGGATTCGAGGTGTCGCTATGAGCCGAAACCGATCGTTGCTCGTTACGCTCGCTGTAGCCGGGTTCATGTCTGCGTCGTGGTCGCAGCGTTTCATCGACCCCAACAAAGGAAACCTCATCTACACCAAGAAGGGGATCATGGACGGAAATCTCGTCCGCACCATATTTTTGAACCACGGTGAAGTGGCGCACTATCCGGACAAACCGTCCGGCGAATGGCCGAAAGGTACGGGACATCAGTACATCGACGGCGTGGCCGTGATCGTGCAGTCGGAAACCCGCGACTCGACCGGAGCCGTCATCCATCCGCTCGAAACGAACTATCGGGAGTTCAACCGTAAGGACCCGGTAACCCGAATTCCCTGGGGCTGGGAACCGCTACCCGGGTACGCGCGCCAGACGCAAGACGAGCCGGCGATGAGCAGCAAACCGTCGACATGGCCCCCGTTCTGGCCCGACCGGAGCCCGGAATGGAACGGCCTCTGGAACGGGTTCTTCGGACGCGGCATTCTCAATGCGGACCTCGAGACATATTTCCGGATGGACGACGCGGCCGACAAGCAATACGCGTACCGACCGGATCCGACTGATACGACGCGGGGCGGTCTTGGACTGCAGGTGGCTGTCCGCGGATTTCAATGGTCCCAGGTGCTCGCTTCGGAAGTGATCTTCTGGTACTACGAGATCACGAACATTGCGAAGCAGGATTACACCAAGACGGTGTTCGCGCAGTACGTCGATTGGGGCATCGGCGGCACCGACGACTCCAGCGACGACGCCGGACTGTTCGACACTCAGCTGGACATTGCGTATGCCTTCGACGGCGACGGGATCGGATCTCCCGCGAATTGGTCCCCCGTGGGGATGGCCGGATACGCCTTCCTGGAAAGTCCGGGCATCACCAAGGATTCTCTGGGGCTTCCGCACAACCTCGACGATGACGACGACGGCATAGTGGACGAAAGCCGGGACAATGACGCAGGCCTGAAGATCGAAGGACGGTCGAACGTGATCGCGGACTTGAACAACCGGTACACGATGAGCAAGTTTCTGTCGTTCTATTCCCTGCTTTCGATGAACGAAATTGTCGCCGTACAGCAAGGAGTCTGGTGGACGGGTGATGAGAACGCGAACTGGCGAATATTCACGGACATCGACAACGACGATGTGTGGGAGGAGGGAGAGCCGTTGAACGACGATGTGGGGTCGGACGGCCTCTCACCGTTCGACGATGCGTACGCCGGTCCCGATGCCGACAGCACGCAGGGGAACGGTCGCCCCGACCAGGGAGAACCGAACTTCGGAATTCTGGACAAGGATGAATCGGACCAGCTCGGTCTGACCGGCTTCAGCATCTTTCCGGTGCATTTTTATGAGCTTCACAATGACGAACAGAACTGGAATGTGCTGACGACGCCCATCGATACCACTGGTTTTCAACAGTTGAACGACGTCAATTTGGGAATGTACTTTTCGGCGGGCGCACGCCGCGATCAATCGAGCGGATTTCCGGGGAATCTTTTCCCGCTGCGACAGTTGCAGACGGAGCGATTCTCCATGGCGCTGCTTTTCGGCGACGACCGGAATGACCTGGTGCGCCGCAAGCGGACCGTGCAGCAGATCTACAATGCTAATTACCGGTTCGCAAAGCCGCCGGACAAGCCGCTTGTCACTGCGATCCCGGGCGACCACAAGGTGACGTTGTACTGGGATGATCGCGCGGAACGGTCGTTCGACCCCTTCCTCCAGCAATATGATTTCCAGGGGTACCGCATTTACCGGAGCACGGAACCGAGCTTCCTGGAAAACCTCATTATTACGGATGCCTACGGCAAGGCGACGTTCCATAAGCCGCTTGCTCAGTTCGACCTCGTCGATTCCATTCAGGGACTTCATCCCATAGACATCAACGGTGTGATGTTCGACCTGGGGAGCAACACCGGCCTCCGGCACACGTATGTCGACACCGACGTTCAAAACGGACAGACCTATTATTACGCCGTCGTCTCGTATGACAACGGATTTTACACGATAACAACGGACGGCAAGGAAGACGGCATTGCCCCCTCCGAGTGCAGCGCCGTTATTCGGGCGGACCTCAGCGGGAACGTCAAACCGGATGTGAATACGGCAGTCGTCGTTCCGCGAGCGCCCTCTGCGGGCTATCGTGCGCCGGGTTTTGAAGGGTTGATCTTTCACAATGGACCGGGCACTGGGACATTCACCATCGAGGTTCTGAATCCAGACTCAGTCAAGTCGGGTCACACGTATCAGGTCACGTTCACCAATCCCACGGCATTCCAGAACAGTCCCAACCCATCGTTCGTCTTGACGGATGCGTCAGATGCGCGTGTTCTGAGTCCGTCAAAGAACGCCGTAGGCCAGCCGGAAGAGACCGCCATTGTCGATGGGTATATCGGCTACGTGCGCAACGATCCGGCCATCACTGTGAACTCTGCCCAATCCGGATGGACCGTCGGCAACTCGAACCTGACGGTCAAAATATCTACTCTTCAGACCGACCTGGGATACCAAAATGTAGCCGTCTCATATCCTGCGGACTTTGAGGTACGCTTGTCCGACCAGGTTGTGGACACATCGACGCAAACAGGATTCTTCGATACGCCCATACCGACCAGATTCACGGTGTGGAATGTGACGGAAAACCGGAAGGCGTACTTTAAACTCGCCGACAATCGGTCGGATTCATCGTTCGCCCCCGGCAATGTCCTCATTATAGCAACGGGCGACAGTCTGGGGAAGAAGCCTGTCATGGGCAATTACCGGGCCGCTTGGAAGATCGAGCTGTTCGTCGACACGCTTGCCGGTGCTTTGCGTTTGCCGCAGCCGGGGGATATCTACCGATTTGTCACGACAAAGCCGTTCCGTTCCGGGGAGTCGTTCCAGTTCACCATGCGAACGGCTTCTATCAACAATGCAATTGCGGTTAGAGAGCTGGAGAACATTGCGGTTGTTCCGAATCCCTATGTAGGTGCCGCATCCTGGGAGCCGCAGAGCCTCTTCCGCACTGGACGCGGCGAGCGTCGGGTGCATTTCATCCACCTCCCGGCCCTGTGCACGATTCGGGTGTATACGGTCAGCGGGAATCTCGTGCAGACCCTGACACGGGACGCGGCTATCGACGATGGGCAAATCTCCTGGAATCTTGTTTCCCGCGACGGCATGGATGTCAGCTACGGGCTGTATGTGTACCATGTCGAAGCCCCCGGCATCGGGGAAAAAGTTGGAACATTCGCCATCATCA
Source organism: Ignavibacteria bacterium RIFCSPLOWO2_12_FULL_56_21 (assembly GCA_001802945.1). GTDB lineage: Bacteria > Bacteroidota > Ignavibacteria > UBA10030 > UBA10030 > 2-02-FULL-55-14. The sequence continues at coordinate 29,428 of MHAK01000091.1, forward strand.
AGTAAGGCGGACATACCATGAAGGGACTCTCGCTCTGGTTCGTGGCGGCGCTCTCGTTGACGGCAGCGTCCACCTCTTCCGGACAGTTTACCAACAGGAATGTGTCGAAATCCGGGACGACCGCCGCCTCATTCCTGGAGATCCCGGTGGGTGGACGTGCGATCGCCCTCGGGTCGGCGTACGCGGCTGTGACTGGTGACGCATCGACGCTGTACTGGAATCCGGCGGGTGCAGCGCGGTTGGAGGGCACCCACATTCTCTTCTCCCACAATGCCTGGTTCGCAGACCTGCGGTTCGATTACGCAGCGACGACAATTGGCCTGGGAGATGTTGGGACGCTCGGCCTTAGCCTGACCTCGCTCAGTTCCGGCGACATGCCGGTGCGGACAGTCGACCGTCCGGAGGGAACCGGCGAACTCTTCAACACGTCGAGCATAGCAGTCGGGCTACATTATGCGCGGAATCTGTCGGACAGGTTCTCGATCGGTTTCACGGGCAAATACATCAGGGAAAGTATCTGGCACATGCAGGCCCAGGCGTTTGCCGTCGATATCGGAGCTTTGTTCACGACCCCATTTTTCAACGGGCTACGTATCGGCGCGCTCATCTCGAACTTCGGCACCGATCTCAAGCTTGAAGGACGAGATACGCGAACGTTCATCCGTGCAGACGAACGCTATATGGGGAGCAACGACAGAATCCCGACGAACATCGAAATGGATACTTGGCCCCTGCCGCTGAATTTTCAGTTCGGCGTTGCAACAGACGTAGTAAAGGACGAGGCGTACCGACTGACAGTCGCAGTCGATGCGCTGCATCCGAGCGACAACTACGAGAGCGTCAATGTCGGCGGAGAGTTCGCATTCTCAGAGCTTCTGTTCATCAGGGGTGGATACCGGTCCCTTGGCCTGTTCGACCGCGTAGGAGGCTTCACATTCGGCGGCGGAATACTCACTGAGCTGTTCAGTGACGGTCTTCGGGGGAGCGTAGATTACGCGAATGCCAACTACGGCCGTCTGAATGCCGTGCATATACTAACTGTAGCAGTCATTCTGTAGATTGTCGTTTGTGTGCCAATTCTTCTTCGGTAGAATATCCTCAATGTGCACTTTCTGGAAGCACGTTCTCCGCGGTACGTTTTCATTCTTGGCATTGAGTTTCGTTGTACTCCCGGGTTGCCGCGAACATAGCCCGGATACTGCTCCGGTAACCGACGTCGTCACCCTCACCTATTGGCCCGCACCAAATCCGCAGGAAGTGGCTTTTGCCGACACGATCGTGCGGCAGTGGAACCGGCTTCATCCTCGCATACAGGTCCGGATGCAATCGATTCCCGTCAGTGTCTCGACTGAAGAAGTCTTGCTCGCCGCGATTGCCGGAGGCACAACGCCGGACATCTGTTCGAATATTTGGCCCGGAGCCCTCCATGAATACACGCGCGCAGGGGGACTCCTGAGACTCGATCGATTCGCCGATTTCGACTCGGTCGCGCGATCACGAACACCGGACCCGCTGCTTCAAACGTTCCGATCGCCGGACGGCGGATTCCATCAAATGCCCTGGAAAACGAATCCTGTGATGATGTTCTACAACAGGACGCTGTTCGAAGAATCGGGCGTCGAACTCGCACCGCGGACGTATTCCGAATACTTTGCGGCGGCGCAGAAACTCACGCGCGACCGGAACGGCGACGGCATCATCGACGTGTGGGCGGGGGAGCGCGACATCCGGCCGATCTGGTGGCAGAGATTGTTCGACGTATTCCCGTTCACGATCGCCGCATCCGGAGGACGAACGCTGTTCGAGCAGGGGGAACCCGCGTTCGCCACGCCCGCAACTGAGGGAGTGTTCGCCTTCTTCCAGCGCTGCTATGCGGAAGGATACTACCCGCATACGTATTTTGCGGGCGGAGATCCCTTTATTCTGGAAAAGAAAGCGACGCAATTCTCGGGTCCTTATCTCGTCGCCACGCTGCAATCGCTCGCTCCCCGATTGAGGTTCGGCGTCGTTCCTCTGCCGGTGCCCGACGATCACACGGGTCCCGTGCACACCTACGGCGATTACAAAAATATTGCGATCTTCACGACGACGCGGTACCCCGCGGAGGCCTGGGAATTTGTGAAGTTCATGGTCGACGCCCGGCAAGACCTGCTGCTGTTGACGGTGGCGAACCAGCTGCCCGTCAGGGGCGACCTTCTTACCAATCGGATGTTCGCTCCGTATTTTGAAAAAAATCCGATGATCAGGTCGTTCGCGGAACAGGTGCCGTACACCAGAGGAGTGGATGCGGCGCCGGACCTCAAAGAACTGTTCGACGCGTTGTCGCAAGAGTACGAATCGTGCGCGGTCTACGGCCGAAAGACTCCCTCGCAGGCCGTGCTCGACGCCCAAGAACGGATCCGGGCGATCGTGGACTGGAATCGATGAATGCCCATTCGCACACGGACACGCCGCGCCATGCGGACCGCGTCGGGTACGCCCTCGTGTCGCCGTATGTCGTATTCTTCCTGCTCTTCGTCGGATACCCGCTGATCTTCTCGTTCGTCCTGATGTTCCATCGATGGAACATCGTCACGCCGATGGAGTGGATCGGTCTCCGCAACTTTGAACGTTTGTTGGGCGACCCGCTCTTCTATGCGTCGATCACCAACACCTTCATCTTCCTCTTTGTTCACATCCCTCTCCAGCTTGCGGCGGCCCTGGGAATCGCCGTCCTGCTCAACATGAACGTACGATTCCGCGGCTTCTTCAGGACCCTGTATTTCCTGCCGGTTGTGGTCTCCGGAGTTGTCGTGACGATACTCTGGCAGCAACTGTATGCGTACGACGCGGGTTTGCTGAACAGGTTGATGACGGCTCTGGGTGCGGCGAGAATTCCCTGGCTCGTCAACCCGGACATCGCCATGGGGTCGATCGCCATCATGGCAACGTGGAAAAATGTCGGAATATACATAGTCCTGTTTCTTGCCGGACTGCAAAATATTCCGTCGGAACTGTACGAATCGGCGAGCCTGGACGGGGCGTCCCCGGCCGCAAGATTCTTCCGGATCACGCTTCCGATGCTGAACCCGACCGTCGTGGTAGTGCTCGTCCTGTCGACGATCGGCGGATTCTCGCTCTTTATCGAGCCGTATGTGCTCACAGGAGGAGGTCCGATGCAAAGCACTCTGTCGGGTGTCCTCTATATATATTACCAGGCGTTCAATTTTGGCCATATGGGATATGCCGCGACGCTCGGCTTCGTACTCGCCGTTCTCGTGTTCGCCGTGGTCGTTCTGCAACGGAAATCGGTGGAAACGGAGGGAACCGTATGAAACGCGGCCTTCTCTATGCCGTCCTGATTGCGGGCGCCGTGGTGTTCGCCTATCCGTTCCTGTGGATGTTCGCATCGTCGCTCAAGCCGGAGGCTGAGATCGGCGGGTTCGGACTTTGGTCGTCGTCCGCAGGATTTCACAATTATGCCGAGGTCTTTTCGCGAATTCCCATCGGCCGCGCCCTCTTCAACAGCATTCTCACGTCGACGATCAGCACGACCTCCGTCATTGTGTTCGGTTCGATGGTCGGTTATGCGCTTGCCCGGTTGAATTTCCGAGGGCGTGACGGACTGTATTATCTGATCCTGTTCACGATGATGGTGCCGTTCCAGGTCACGCTGATCCCGCAATACGTGCTGATGGTCGCCCTCGGCATTACCGATACCTATCTCGCGATTGTGGCTCCCACGCTCCTGAGCGCATTCAGCATTGTGCTGTTCCGCCAATTCTTCCGAGGAATTCCGCAGGCCTTTATCGACGCAGCCCGGATCGACGGATGCTCGGAATGGACGATCCTGCGCCGCATTATCTTGCCGATGGCGCGGCCCGTCGTTGTGACAGTCGCCATCCTGACCTTCATGACGAGCTGGAATGAGGTGCTGTGGCCCCTCATCGTCGTCCGGGAGCGCTCACTTATGACCATGCCGCAGCTCGTTACGTTGTTCACGATCGGCGGCGAATCGGAAGCTCTGCTCGGATTACAACTCGCGGCCGCGACGCTGCTCGCATTGCCGATCATCGTCGGCTACAGCTTCTTTCAGCGGTCGTTCATCGAAAGCATGGCGTCCGCAGGCATCAAAGGATAACTGCGCATGATGCCGCTGTTCCTTGCACTGCTGACGGCAGCTCAACCTATCGTCGGCGACACTTCGGTCGTCGCGCGTGTCGGCGGCATCGCCATCACCGCCGACGAACTCCTGACCAGCTACGAGTTCGGTCCCGCCTTTGTCAAGCGGTCGCCGGACCGTCTGCGGCGCCATCTGGAGTACATGATCAATGAGCGCCTGCTTGCGCTGGAAGCATTGCGGCTCGGGTTCGACACGACCTCGTTTGTGAGTGAACGTCGTGAAGCGTTGGCGGAGGATCTGGCGGTCGAACAGCTGTATCGGGACGTCATCCTCTCACGCGTTCACCTTTCGGACGACCAGATCGCGCTTGATGCTGTTCGCGCGGGGACGACGGTACTCATGCGATGGATCTATTGTCCGACAGAGACCGAAGCACTGCGCGTCCAGAACGATCTTCTTCGTGGAGCGCCATTCGATTCGTTGTTCGCCAGGAACCTGGATTCGTTGATCAGCGAAGGGAGCCGGTCGCTCGAAACGACAGTACTGAGGCTTGAGCGGGACAATCCGATCGTTGCCGCCGCTCTTGAGAGGCTTCACGAGGGCGAAAGTTCCGGCCCCATCCGAGGGCCCGACGGCGTCTATATCTTTCATCTTGACCGCATGATGCGAAATCCGTTGATCACGCAAACGGAGGCAGCAAAGCTTCGTCATGACGCCGTCGCCATGCGAAGCCGGATGATTGCGGATAGTCTTGCAGAAGGATATGTACGTGCGAAGATGATGGAATCCAACCCCGTCATCAAAGCCGAAGGCTTCAACATCGTTCGTGCGTTGATCGGCGATCGGGGACTATCCCACGATACACGTGTGCAGTGGAATATTCCGACTACCTACTGGACAGAAGCCGGCCCGCAGCCGATCAGCACTTCCGGCACAATGATGGACAGGCCGCTGGTGACGTTCGGGGCAAGAACATTCACTGTGCGCGATTATGCGCGATGGTATGACATTCGGCAGTTCCAGCTCGATACACGCTCGCCCGAAGCTTTCAACAGCAGCGTGAAACGGACGGTCTGGAAAATGGTGCAGGACAGGCTCTTAAGCGAAGAAGCATCGTCGCGAGGCATGTTCGAACGAACGGATATCGTGCTCCGCTCGCGCGAGTGGAGAACGAAGCTCCTGTATCTCGCCGGTCGGTCGCATGTAATGCGTTCGATCCAGATTACGGACAACGACCTTCGACAACGATATTCACGGGAGAGAAAGCGCCTGAGAGACGGATCGGGTCAAATACCTGCTTTTGAAGCAGTCCGGCAGAGATTGTGGGAGGTCGAATACGCTATGCGGGAATCCCGCACGTTAAACGATGCGATCGCCGGGTTGCGAAAGAGAACGGGAGTCTGGGTTGACGAGACAAAAGTGAAGGAACTGCAAGACAGCATTCCGGCCGACTCGAGACCTCTTGAAGCGGTCTTCTACAAGCCGGGCGGAACGTTTCCCCGTGTCGCATTTCCGACAATAGACGAAGCGTGGGAGCGGCTGAAGTGATCACAATCGAGAAAGACCCAAAAGACAAACGCCAAGATGCCAAGAGCACATAATATGGCAGCGTCCGCCAAGGACGCCAAGAAGAATTGTATGATGAGACCAGGTTTCTTGACACATCTTGACGTGCTTGGCATTCTTGGCGTCTTTGCGTTGAACGGAATAGCACTTCCAGGTCTTCTCGCAACGGCCCAGGATCCGCTTCGCTATTCCTTTGCAGGCCGCCGCGGGCAGGTGGAAGTTGGCGGGCCATTCGCCGCAGCCGAGTTCCATGACAGTAGGCCTGTTCCTTCGAGGATCGGGTTCTTTCATCCCGTTGCAAACAGTGTCGATCTCAGCACAGATTATTGGAAACGCGGTGAATCCATACCGCTTTCCATCCGGATCGACGCGGGAAGCTTCTCAAACGTGCTTGCTCGTGAATCGTGGGAGTATGACCTCAGTCCATTTGGTGTGACGTTCAGGAAGAATGAGGGAACGATCCGGATGTCGGTGTCATATGCCTTTGGTGAACGGCTTCCGGCAATGTTCGTGACGACCACCGTCGTCAATGCCGGCGAGGACACGTTGCCAGTCGACATCGTGACTCATCTTTTGTTTGCACTTCGCACATGCCAATCGTACACGCGACTCGATTCGTCCACGGTGGATGTCGAAGGTCCGGGCAAAATGGTTACCGCTTCGTTTTCCGAACGCGGGGCTCATCAGGCTGTGACCTTCGTCCGCAATCTTGGCGCCAGTCCAGTCGCCTGGTCCACCGATGCGGATGCGGCCGGGATCAAGGACAATGGCGAACATGCATGGTCCGGTGTGCGCGATACCGTGCTCTTCATGGACGGCCGGCGACGGAATGCGGCCCTCTTTCGGTACCGAGCTGACTTGCGTCCGGGTGATTCGGTCGTGGTCGTTCACATGATTGGAAGTACCGAAGCCGTAACCATGCCGGAAATCTCACGGAATGCGGACATGCAATGGGCGTCGGATATCGCCCTATTTGAGGGTCGCGTTCGTCATCCGGCGAATCAACCCTTTGAATTCACTACGGGTGACCGATGGATCGACCGGACTGCGGCATGGTCGCGCTCGCTTGTCGAAGCGAATCAACACGTTCTGGACGGTTCGCTCGTTCCGATGCCCTGCCCTGCGGAGTATAACTTCTTGTTCACGCATGACATACTGCTCAGCGGGCTTGGCATCGTCAACGTCGATGGGGAAAGAGTACGGCGCGACCTGCAATGGATCGTAAAACATGCCGACGGCACAAATATTCCGCATGCTTACTACTGGAGAGATACCTCCTTTCAGACAGAGTATTGCACTCCGTCGAACTGGAATCATTTGTGGTTTCTGATGCTTTCTGCGCGGTACATCCGGTACACGCACGACACCGCGACAGGACTGACGCTTCTTCCGTATGCAGAACGGAGTGTTCGCGATCTTTTGACCCAGGTTGGTGCTGATGACCTTGTTCATGCACCGAGACCGGACTGGTGGGACATTGGATGGCGCGACGGACCTCGCGCCTATCTCACCGCCCTCATGTCGCGCGCGCTGGATGAGTATGTCGTCTTTCGAACATCGATCGGCCGGAGAGGAGATTCTCTTCAGTGGCTTGAAAACACGTCCATTCGCCTCCGAACCGCGCTTCTCAAGCGACTGTGGAACGAGCGATCGGGATACCTGCTCGATAGAAACGGAAATGACATCGATCGTCACATCTTCGCCGGTCCGCTGATAGCCGCAGTCTACCGACTCCTTCCGCAGGCTGTGCTTGAGCGGCTTGTCAGGACGGCGGAGGGCAAACTGCTGGCACCCGGAGTCGGCATTCGTGCCGTCATGCCTGCGAATTTCGACCGCGATTCAGTCAAGCGCTACTACGACATCAAGGGAAACGAGGCAGGGAATACGTACTGGTATATCAATGGAGGCGTGTGGCCGCACCTCAACGCGTGGTATGCCGTGGCGCTTCACCAGGTCGGACGCACGCAGGATGCGATAGATTTCTTCCGAACAACCATGACGCTCGATGGAGTAGCTTCCGGACCATCGGGCATCCCTGCGATGTATGAGTATCGCATGTCGGATGTCTCGTCGAAAGACTTTGGTACCGTCGACAAGCCGTCGTTCCTTTGGGCGGGCGGATTCAATCTTTTCACGATGTATCAGCTTGCCGGAATTCGCGATGTTCCATGGAATCTCGCATTCGATCCGTCCGTTGCCGCCTGGCCCACAGTGATTGCCAGTTGGAATTATGGAGGGAAAAACATTCTGACAGTCCGCCCTGGAAAGAACGAACTGTCCGGGATCATGTGCGATGGGGTGCGGGTGCCTTCCTATGTTCTGCCGTTGGAGTATTTGGGTTCCCAGACCATCGACGTCATTCAGAATGGAATTCCCGCCCCTGTGCTGTCGGAGATAAATGCCGTCGTGCATCGGGTGTGGAAGAACGAGGCTTTTAAGACGTTGAACATCGAATGTTCTTCTTTCGAAGGACGCACAGTTGAAGCATTTCTGCTCACTCCAAAAGCAGTTGGCGCAGTGACATTGGACGGGAAAAAGTTGAAAGCAGAACGAAAAGGAAGTTCAAGGAACGAAATGCAGCGTTGGTCCGTGAAATTCCCGGGATCTTCACGCACACAACGGCTAAAGATCACATTGTGAAAGCAGCGCTTTTTACCCAATCCGGCACTGTGAACGTTGTCGACCGGCCAGAGAAACATCCGGGGCCGGGAGAGATCGTCATTGCTGTTGAAAGTTGCGGCGTGTGCGGAACGGACCTTCACATTGTCGAAGGCACGTCGCGCTCTACGCCGCCGGTGGTCCTTGGACACGAATTTGCCGGCGTTATTGAGTCGATAGGACCGGGGGTCACAGACCTGCATCCCGGGCAGAGAATCGCGGCCGACCCGAACATCTCCTGCGGCACATGTAGTTATTGCCGGCGCGGGCTCGTGCATTTATGCGCCCGCTTGAGAGCTCTTGGCGTGGATATCGACGGAGGAATGGCGGAACGCTGCGTTCTTCCTGCCGCTCAAGCTCATGTGCTTCCCAGGGGATTTCCCGTTGATGCGGCTCCGTTCGTCGAACCGGTTTCTTGCGCCGTCCACGGCATTGACCGGGCCGGCATCAAGACCGGAGATACGGTGGTCATCACGGGGGGCGGTACGATCGGCCTGATCATGCTTCAATTGTCCCGTCACGCAGGAGCGTCACAGACGATCGTTGTCGAGCCGCTGGGTTGGAAACGAGAGATCGCACAGAGGCTCGGCGCAACGATTGCGGTCGACGGTACGAAAGCAAAGGAAGCTGTCCGCGATCTTACGGTCGACGGAGCGGATGTCGTGATCGAATGTGCCGGTTCGACAACAGCAGTGGATATGGCGCTGGAACTGGCCCGTCGCGGCGGGACCGTCGAAGTGTTCGGCGTATGCAGGAGTGGTCAATCGGTCTCCGTTGAACCCCACAGTCTCTTCTTCAGAGAATTGACCGTCGTCGGTTCGTACGTCAATCCGCACACGTTCGCGAGGGCGATCGAAATCCTGGCCGCCGGCATCATCCGGGTTGACGCATTCAGAGTCTCGCGATTTTCCATCGACAACGTGCATAACGCATTCAGTGTTCTGCGTGACGGCGGGACTCACAAGAGCATGATCGTTCCGGCCTCGTAATGGCGAACGCTGAAGTCACATGCGTCGGCGAAGCGCTCGTCGACTTCGTTTCGTCGTCGCCTACCCGGTCGCTGTCAACAGCCACAGGATTTGTCAAAGCAGCCGGCGGAGCTCCCGCAAACGTTGCCGTGGGCTTGTCGCGATTGGGTATCCGAACGGAATTCGTTGGCACAGTGGGGGCCGACAGCTTCGGCAGGTTTCTTACCGACGAATTGCGCCGCTTCGGCGTCGGCACACGCGGCATCGTTGCCACGGACGAGGGGAAAACGCGTCTTGCGTTCGTGGCCGTTTCGAAAACAGGTGAGCGGGATTTCGAGTTTTGGGAACGCCATCCGGCGGGACAACAGCTCCACCGCAAGGACATCGACGTGCAGCGGGTCGTTCGCTCGAAGATCGTGAACATCGGACCGTTCCTGCTACTCACAAAGCCAGCTCGCACCACTGCGTACGCCGTTGCCCGGGAAGCGATTCGCCGAGGCAGTTCGGTCTGTTTCGATCCCAACCTCAGAATGTCGCTCTGGCGAGAGCCGGCTGAAGTGAAGAGGCTCGCGCTCAGAATGATGCGAATGACGACCGTCCTGCGGATGAACGACGAAGAAGCCCGGTTCTTTACCGGAGCTCGGAATGTACGATCCGCAATCCGTGATCTTCTGGGGCTTGGCCCCCGGATTGTCGTCATCACGGAAGGAGCGCGAGGCTGCACGTTCGCGACAGAGGACGGGATACGGCGGTTGAAAGGGTTTCGTGTGCGTGCAGTGGACACGACTGGCTGCGGCGACGGATTTCTCGCGGGATTGCTCGCGGGTATCGTCCGATCCAAGGTTCCCGTCGGCCGATTTTCGGTCTCGGAACTGGCAGAGGTGTGTCGGACAGCAAATGCTGTCGGTGCGCTTGTGTCGTTGAAACGGGGTGCGATCCCGGCCATGCCGTCGGAGGAAGACGTGGTGGGATTTCTAAGAGCCCAGTCGTAAAGCACTGAAAGCAGATTCACCCGCGAATCTTCGCGAATCTACGCGAATCAAAGAAGCTGCAAATAGTTATTGAAATAATATTTGGTAATTGGGGGGGGAACATGGGAAAGCTGATCTTCAAGGATGAAGTATACAGCGTGGTCGGCTGCGGCATGGAGGTATACAATCACCTAGGTAATGGCTTCCTTGAAGCCGTATACCAAGAAGCGTTTGAACTTGAGTTGTCAGATAGAACAATACCGTTTGAATCTCAAAAGTTGCTACCGATATGCTACAAGTCTCGCAAACTCAAGAAGCAATACAAAGCCGATCTGGTCATCTCGGGATCAATAATTGTGGAATTGAAGGCTCAATCGCGCCTCACTTCAAACGATCTTTCTCAAATGATCAATTATCTCAATGCTGCACAATTGCCATTGGGAATTCTCATCAATGTTGGAGCAGATAAAAATCTTGAATGGAAGAGAGTGGTTTTGTCCACACAAAAATAACGGCACGAGATACCACCATACCATTCGTGAAGATTCGCGTTGATTCGCGGGAATCATTTCAATTACAATTCTCTATATGATCATTCGCTCCACCATTGGCCTTCTCCTCGCTCTCGGTTCCTGCGCCCGGGAGCAACCATCGCTCGTGAACACATCCCATCTCCGGCACCTCACGGAACGGATTTCGTTCCAGGGAGATTCTGTCGACATTATCCGCATTTATGCTGACGCGCCGAAGTACGACTGGGTGGGAGCAGGTGATGAAGGGATCGCTTGCGTCGATGATGCGGCGCGTGCTGCAGTGTTCTATCTCACCCATGCCAAGCTGATGCAGGACCGCAGCAGTCTCGACAGGGCGCGCGAACTGCTCAAATTCGTTCTTCGCATGGAGACTGACGAAGGATTGTTCTACAACTTCATCAGGGAAGACCGTTCCATCAACACTACCGGTTCGACGAGTCTTCCATCGTTCGGATGGTGGGCGGGCCGGGGGATATGGTCGCTCGGGCTCGGGTACCGCGTATTCCTCACATCGGACCCGGCTTTCGCGGACGTATTGTCGGAGGCCGTGGAACGTGCATTCCCGCATCTTGACACGCTTCTGAACAACTATGGTCATGAGCGGGTCGCGTCCGGCATGCGGATTCCGGAGTGGCTCCTGTATGGTTCCGGTGCGGACGCTACATCAGAACTTGTGCTTGGACTGATCGAATACGAGAGTGCGCGTCCACAACAGCGCGTGCGCACGTACATTGAGAAGCTGTGCGAAGGCATGATGATCATGCAGGACGGTGACATCGGTACTTTTCCGCATGGCGCGCATCGGTCCTGGGAATCGCGTTGGCATGCGTGGGGAAATAGTCAGACGCAGGCGCTGGCGACGGCTGGGAAGTTGCTGAAGAACGATCGCATGATCGCTTCTGCGAAACGCGAAGCGGAAGGCTGGTACGGCCGACTGCTCATCCTGGGCAATCAGCGCGAACGGGATTTCGCCGACAGCGCAAACCACAAAGAGTATGAACAGATCGCATACGATATCAGGCCGATGGCGGTGGGTCTGTTACGGCTCGGCGAAGCGACGGGGGAGGATCGATACGCACGCATGGCGGGATTGGCCGCATCATGGTTCTTCGGCAACAACACGCCGGGTAAGCCGATGTACGACTTTCTCACGGGGCGGGGATACGACGGCATTCGATCGGGAAGCGAGGTCAATGCGAATTCCGGCGCAGAATCCACGATCGAGGCCCTGTTGACGGTGCTCGAAGTGGAACATTCCTCTGCGGCCAGGCAATATCTGTACTGCAGAAAGGGAACCTTGAGAACAACTGCCGACGCATTGACCCGAACCATCACCGACAAAGAAGGGAAGGTGGAAGGTGCGATTCGCATAGACCTGCGCCAGGGGCAGATGCAGCTCATCGACCGTGAACAAGCCGAAGCTATGGAAAAAGATGTCACGCAATGACGCAATGACGGCATTAGCAGAAGTGTGGGAAAGATCAATTCTCCATGATCTTAGCGCTGTTGGCCGCCTTGGCGCCTTGGCGTTGTGCTGCATGATCGGCACTGATACAATAGTCTGGGCCCAGCAGACAGCCATTCCTCGCATCGACCTGATGCCGAATTTTCCTTCCCCGTATCACATGAGGGATTGGAAGGGCGTCGTTCTCGCGTACGACAGTCTGATCTTTCAAGAAGGGTCGAGCGGACAGTATCTCCCCCTCGTTCAGGTTGTCCCGAATGGCGTGAATTATCCTTCGTATCCCGCCTTCCTGCTGCATTCGTATGTGGGTACGACGAACACATCGACGAGCGAAGCCGTTAACGCGCTGCCTGCGCTGGTCGGCGCGACTCTTGCGGGGCACGACATGCGCACGTTCTTCGGACGCGATTGGGTGACGATGTCGCGGGACTGGTTCAATAACCGTCCGGCCGAGGACGTGTATCTCAACAGCCCATCGTCGTCGAGCGGCGACGACTGGTGGTACGACACAATGCCGAACGTCTTCTTCTATCACCTGTATTCCTTGTATCCCGCTGCGGATGAAACACAACGACAATTCCGGTCGGTCGCCGACCGGTGGCTCGCTGCGCTGAGTGCAATGGGGGGATCCACGACGCCATGGAGCGCACCTGGAGTGAGTCATCGCGCGTGGCATCTCGCGACAATGACTGCCGACGACAGCGGCGTTCCGGAACCGGAGGCTGCGGGAGCGTTGGGCTGGATCATGTATACCGCATACAAGAACACCGGAGACGCTCGGTATCGCATCGGAGCGGAGTGGGCTCTGGAGGCCATGAATGCACTCTCCACAAATCCGTCGTACGAGCTGCAGCTCTCCTACGGAGCTTTGACCGCTGCAAAGATGAATGCGGAGCTTGGCACAACGTACGACATCGCCAAGCTGCTTGGCTGGTGCTTTGACGTTGGTCCGCTCAGGTCGTGGGGTGCGATGGTTGGAGCGTGGGGAGGGCTGGAGTGCAGCGGACTCATCGGCGAAGTCAACGGCTCCAACAATTATGCCTTCGCAATGAATACGTTTCAACAAATTGGCGCGCTTGCACCCGTCGCGCGGTACGATGAGCGTTTCGCGCGGGCCCTCGGGAAATGGGTCCTCAATGCGGCGAATGCTTCGCGATTGTTCTACTCCGCGTACCTTCCCGATTCATTGCAGGATGGAGAAACCTGGGCCCGCACATACGATCCCCATTCCGTGATCGCGCATGAAGCGTTGCGTCAGTCCATGTCGGGGGCAAGCCCGTACTCCACAGGCGACGCTATCGCCGGCGGCTGGGCCGCGACGAATTTCTCCCTGTACAGCGCTTCGTCCGTCGGCTATGCGGCGGCCGTGATCGACACGACGGACGTTACAGGCATACTTCGGCTCGACCTCTTGAGGACGGATTTTTCTCATGCTCCCGCGTATCCGACATTTCTCTTCTATAATCCGGACTCCCAGGCCCGGTCGATCTCGCTTGCGGTGGGGGACAATGCGGCAAATGTGTATGACCTGGTTTCGAACGCCAATCTTGCGACGCTCGTGTCCGGAACGGTCCCCATTCAGGTTCCGTCGGACGCTGCAGTTGTCGCGGTTATTGTCCCCGCCGACGCCTCCGTGACGTATAGTGAGGGACGCATGATGGCCGGAGGAATCGTTGTCGACTATCATTCCGCTTCTCCCGCCGGGAACAGACAACCACGAATAAAAGCGCTTGACGCGGCCGCCGATACGGTCGTCGGCGGTCAAACGATCGAGATCTTTTGCACGGCAACCGACCCGGACCTCGATACGCTTGAGTACTCCTGGAGTGCAACCGCCGGACCGATCCTCGGGTCGCCGGGTTCGACTGTTTGGCAAGCACCCGATTCGGCGCAAATTGTTGTGATTCGGTGCACTGTCACAGACAGACATGGCGGTACGGCCTCCGATTCATTGACCATCACCGTCGTTGAACGCATCAACTTTGCTCCGGTCATCCAGTCGATGACCGCCGATCCTCGCCGCCTCATGCCCGGTGACACGGCCGAAATCCTGTGTTCAGCTTCTGATGCTAACGGCGATTCGCTCAGCTATACCTGGTCTGCATCGTCGGGTACGATCCTGGGTACAGGAGCCACAGCAACCTGGACGGCCCCCGGATCCTCCGGCAATGCAGCGATTCGCTGTACCGTGCAGGACACGTTCGGGGGCGTCGATGTCGACAGCATCATGATGATGGTACGGACTGCATCGGCCGGCACCGGATCGCTGATCGCATTCTATCCGTGCGACGGGAATGCGCTCGATGCGAGCGAATTTGGGCGGAACGGCATCGCCTCTGCCCTGACACCTGCGACGGATGGATGGGGCCGGCTTTCCAGAGCCCTGCTGTTCAACGGGTCCACGAGCAGCATCCGCGTCCCCGCCGATTCAACATTGAATTGCCGCACTGCGATCACTGTAGCATTCTGGATGAAGGTGGGTGGATTTCCGCCCCGCGAACAATATCCTGTGTCTCACGGCAACTGGACCAACCGCTGGAAGGTATCGATCTCGAATCAGCGCGTCCGGTGGACGGTGAAAACTTCCTCCGGCGTGAAGGATCTCGATTCGGAGAGTACGCTGGTTCTGGATAGTCTTGTCCATGTGACAGTCCGGTATGACGGGGTGGACATGGAGATCTATCTCAACGGAAAACTCGACGCGTTCACGAGCTGGACGGGGGAGATGCTGACGACCTCGATCGACTTGACGATCGGCCAGGCACTCCCCACGGACAATGCATACGGCTTCATCGGCATCCTTGATGAGGTCCGCATCTACAATTACGGCCTCGCACCGGAAGCGATTGCGGCTTTGCCCGGCATAGTTACCAGTGTCGTTGGGCAAGAGAGTTCGATCCCGACACAACATCGGTTGTTGCCAAATGTTCCGAATCCATTCAATCCGTCTACACTCATCACATACGACCTTGCACATTTGGACGATGTACGATTGACTGTCGTCGACCTGCTCGGACGGACAATTGCAGTGCTCGATGAAGGGAAACGTGCCGCAGGCAAACACTCGCTGCAATGGAATGCATCGAGCGGGGCGAGCGGTGTGTATGTGCTCCAGTTGCAGACTTCCGAGGGACGGGCAGTGCGAAAGATGGTGTACATACGATAATGGAACGATTAGAACTCAACGGCCCTTGGAAATTCCGCCTGGCCAGCGCTCCGTATCCTTCCGGTATACCGGACGGACTTGACGAATGGATGCCGGCGAAGGTCCCGGGAACTGTGCACCAGGATCTCATGGCCAACGGAACGATCGCCGATCCGTTTGTGGGAATGAATGAGCGGGACGTCCAATGGGTCGACCTGCAACGATGGACGTACCGCCGGGAATTCGTCGTTCCCGCATCATTCACGGAATTCCGCACCGTCGACCTTGTCGCGGAAGGCCTCGACACGTACGCCGAAATTCGGATCAATGGAAAGCGGGCAGGCCGGACGGACAACATGTTTGTCGGCCACAGGTTCGATGTCAAAAAATTTCTCCATGAGGGTGCGAACATTCTGGAAGTGACATTCGATTCTCCGACGAACCGTTCCCGGGCTCTGGAACGACGGCTCGGCGCGCTCCAAGTTGCCCAGGAATCGCATCGTGTCTACGTTCGGAAAGCACAGTATTCCTTCAGCTGGGACTGGGGTCCAAAACTGACGACGAGCGGTATATGGCGTTCCGTTCGATTGGAAGCGGCTGATCATCCGGTACTACGACACCCGTTCGTACGAGTGGGTACTGTCACACAGAAGGAGGCGCGACTGTACATTTCGGTTGAGGTCGAGCGAACTCGTCGATCGGGTTTGTCCCTGGAAGTCGCGATCACAGGACCTGAGGCGGACGTGCGTCGTCGCGTCAAAGCTCACGGCTCCACGGTTCGGCTGGGGTTTTCACTTCCTCAACCCAGGCTCTGGTGGCCGAGCGGGTACGGCTCTCAGCCGCTCTACAAAGCGAACTTCAGTCTGTATGATGGAGAACAAGTCCTCCAGACAATTCACACGACGTTCGCTGTCCGGACAGTACGGCTCCTTCAGAAGCGCGATCCGGAGGGAAGGTCGTTTGTGGTGGAAGTGAATGGCGTGCCCATCTTCTGCAAGGGGGCCGATTGGATACCGGCCGATACGTTCCTACCGCGGATCACGGACGAAACATACGTCCGATTGCTGACACTCGCACGGGATGCGCACATGAACATGGTCCGTGTGTGGGGAGGTGGTATCTATGAACAGGAGATCTTTTACGAAACCTGCGATCGTCTCGGACTAATGGTGTGGCAGGATTTCATGTTTGCGTGCGGGGAGTATCCCGAGGAACCGTGGTTCCTAAGATCGGTGAAGGAAGAGGCGGAGGAAGTTGTGCGCAGACTGAGAAATCATCCGAGCATTGTCCTCTGGTGCGGCAACAACGAATGCGAATGGAATTTCACCAAGGAGAATCCCGGGTTGACTCCCAACGATATGTGCGGAGCCGGTATTTTTCGGGACCTGTTGCGAAAGGTTGTTCGGGAGCTCGACGGTACTCGTCCGTACTGGCGCAGTTCACCCTTCGGTGATGGACCCCCAAACAGCCACTCGAACGGCAACCGGCATCAGTGGGAAGTTTGGAGTTTCTGGAAGGATTATCCGGAATACGAGCTGGACTTCGGTCGATTCATCACAGAATTCGGGTTCCAGGCTCCTGCGAATGTTGAGACGATGGCCGCGGCCGTGTCCCCTCAAGACCGGCATCCACAAAGTCCGACAATGGAATTTCACAATAAGCAGGCGGAAGGGACAGAGCGTCTGTTCCGGTTTCAGGCGGCGCACTTTGGCGTGACGACGGATTTCGATGCATTCATTGAGCGGGGCCAGTTGATTCAGGCATTTGCCTTGACGACCGCGGTCGAGCATTGGCGGCGGAGAAAATTCCGGACTGCCGGGGCCCTGTTCTGGCAGTTGAACGATTGCTGGCCGGTGAGCAGCTGGTCAGTCATCGACAGCGCCCTGCGACCGAAAGCGGCATACTATGCGGCGAAAAGGTTCTATGCTCCGGTCCTTCTATCGCTCAAACGAACAGATCAGGTTGTGGAAGCCTGGGGTATCAATGACCGCTTGCGTGCACTCTCAGGCTCTCTCAGGATCCGGGTGCTTTCATTTGACGGACGTGAACTCGAGACGCGGGAAACCGATGTTCGGATGACATCGAATTCAGCAGCGAAACTGAAATCGATTGACGTCGCGCGTATTGCCGGTTTTGATCCAGCATCCTCATATATTGCCGCGTATCTGTTGGTCGAGAATGAACCGGAATCCGAAAGCCGCGTGTATTTTGCGGAGCCGAAACATGTTCGTTTGCCACGATTTTCGATCGATTCCAGGTTTGACCGCGATCATCAAGGAGCATATCAACTTTATCTTACCTCGAACACATTGGTGCGGGGATTACGATTCAGGGTGGAAGGTGAAGATACGATCTTCTCCGACAACTGCTTCGATATGGACCCGGGCAAGAGGAAAACGGTGACGTTCGTGAGCTTGCTGGACGAGCGTTCATTGCGGAAGCGGCTTCGCGCTGCATCCATGTCGGAAGGAGTCATCACGGGAAACGTACGAACGGACGTTGGTGCACTATGATAAACACTGGAACGTGGAGATCTCTCCTCGATCACGCAGTCATTGGGAAGGTGCAGGTGGAAATATGAATCGTGCAGAATTCACAACCTGGCGTCGTGGACCGTCGATCGATCCCGACCGGGCGCGCGTGTTGTTGAAACCCTTTGTGCCGGGAGATGATCGCAGGATCAAAGGGATCCTGAAGCGTGTCACGGCCATCAACGACCCGGAAGCGAAAGTGATCCTTGATGCTGTCCGGAAAGAATTCGACGGCCGGCACAGGGATCAAAACGCGGCATTCGAAAGCCGGTTTGAGAACGTGAAACGGCTATTACCCGCGAAATTCAAACCATCGGATGCACAACGACTCCTGATCGGGGCTTATTTTTGCTGCGAATACTCTCTCGAAGCGGCGGCGCTGTTCAATCCTTCCATCGTCCCGCATCCCGATCAAGCCGGAGTGCCGGGTGGATCGCTTCGGTTCATCATGAGTCTTCGGGCGACGGGGGAGGGGCATATTTCTTCCATCGAATTCCGCTCGGGACTTGTCGACAGCCGCGGAGACGTGACGGTGGATCCACCGGGCCGGTTTGTGACCATGGCAAAAGTGGACCCCGATCCGTCCCATGCGAGAACTGACATAGAACGGATGTTGAAAGATGAAGGATGTTTGGACACGGTCACCAAGGGACTGCTCCGATCTGTGCCGGAATCATTCAAGCGATCGCACCTGAGGACAAAGATCGCCGCCTATAAGAGATCGCACGCGCGTATGTCCGAAAGGCAAACCCAGTCTCTTGCGTGGGCAGAAGCGTTGTTGGATTTGAACTATGCGTTTTCATTTTCAATCGATCAGCCTCTCTCGGAACGCGCCATTTTTCCCGTCTCTTCGTTTGAGAGCAACGGCATCGAGGATGCGCGATTTGTGAAGTTCGTCGAGGACGACGGTGTAGCCACGTATTATGCGACCTACACCGCATATAACGGACGCGCGATCATGCCGCTGATGGTGGCGACGAGAGACTTCCTTCAGTTCAAGATCCGGTCTCTCAGCGGACGCGCCGCCCGCAACAAGGGAATGGCGCTCTTTCCGCGGAAGATCAAAGGAAAATACGCCGTGATCTCACGGCAGGATGCGGAAAGCCTGTATCTGGTCTATTCGGACAGGGTCGATCGATGGGATCGGCCGAGTGTGCTCTTGAAGCCGGCATATCCCTGGGAATTCCTTCAGATCGGGAATTGCGGTTCACCGATCGAGGTCGGGGCCGGATGGCTGCTCCTGACCCATGGTGTGGGCCCGATGCGGAAATATTGCATCGGGGCGATTCTGCTCGACAAGAACGATCCATCACGCATCCTGAAAAGATTGCGTGATCCGCTCATTGCACCCGACGCCACAGAGAGGGAAGGATATGTCCCGAACGTGGTCTACACGTGTGGTGCCTTGGTGCATAACGGACGGCTGGTGATCCCGTATGCCATGTCCGATTCTGCGACCCGTATTGCAAGCGTTGAGGTAAAGGAGTTGCTGGAAAAGATGGTAGAACATTGATTTGATGGTATCAGCATTGAAGCGGACGGAGGGTATTCAAGGACTGAATTCCGCAGAATTCTACACCCCCCACCTCAGGAAGTTCAATATTCCCACTCTCATAATTCATGGCGACGATGACCAGATGGGACCGATCGGAGCTTCAGCACTCGCTTCCGCTCATCACGGTGGTCCGCTGACGTTAGAAGATGTCGTCGAGTTCTTTAATCTTACTCAACGTTCATTCTACAAAAACCAGAGGCAGGAGATGAAAAAGGAAGTTGGATTGTGGATCGATCAAGCCAAGGCCGTGATCTTTAGTCTGGCAGATGAAGGGGCTGCTCTGAAGCGTGTTGCGTTGCAAAAGAACGTCACAGGAGAGAACTCCGACGACCCCAATATCTTTTACAACGAAGTACTCGCCAGCATTCGTGACGCCGAGTCGATCTTGATCTTCGGCCCAGGAGAGGCCAAAGTCGAGCTTAAACACCGGCTTGAACTTCTGGACCTCCAGGGCCGGATCGTTGGATTTGAAACAGCCGATACCATGACAGATAACCAGATCGTTTCGAAAGTGCGGCATCGCTTTGTAAAGTGATCGGCCGGACGAATGGTTTCCACATTAAGGTCATCGTGTCGAAATTCATTGGACAACAATAGGTACT
>MHAK01000092.1 GCA_001802945.1 Ignavibacteria bacterium RIFCSPLOWO2_12_FULL_56_21
GTCCGGCTTGTCCGCATAGAGTTCAACCCCGTTTCCTTCCGGGTCGGAAAGATACAGGGCTTCGCTCACGCCGTGGTCCGCGAATCCTTGAAAGCGCATTCCACGCCGGACCAGCCGCTGAAGAATGCGGGCCAGCTCATAACGGCTGGGATACAGGAATGCCGCATGAAAAAGTCCGGGCGATTGCCGCGGTCGCAGTTCCGCGGATGTGTTCTCTTCGAGAATGATCAGCGGCCGTCCATTTTCAGAAGCGCCCAGAGTGACGGCCGAAGCTTCATGCTTTTGCCGGATGAAGCCGAGTTGGCCTTCGTAAAAGTCCTGAGCTCTCCCGAGATTCTTGACCGTGAGCGTAATGCTGGAAATGTGTGTTCCGGGCGGCAGCAAAGTTAAAGCCTATTTTGAAGATTGATCCACGAATTGACACGAATGGGGAAAATGTTTCACGAATGCACACGAATATCTACGTAATTCGTCGACTCCATTTCTATCTCATTCGTGTTCATTCGTGTTCATTCGTGCTTCATTCGTGTTTTTTCGTGGACATTCTTTTCTCATTGACCTAACAACGTTCGAACCGCATCAAGTTCGTCACGAACGATGGTATGCGGCATGCCCGGATACAAGCGCATGTCGACGATGGCACCCTTGCTCTTGAACACATCGGCCGTTTCTTGGACTCGTTCAGCGGGGATATGCGGATCGCGGTCGCTGCATCCGAGGAAGACCGGAGTTCCGTTGAACGTTCCCTTGTGATCCCGCGGCGCACCGGGGGGACCAATCACTCCGCCGCTGAAACAAAGGATTGCGGCATATTTGCGCGGATGGCGCGCGGCGTACTCTGCTGCAAGACATGCGCCTTGCGAAAATCCGCCCAAAACAATCTTGTCCGCTGGAAATCCGAGCCGATCCGCCTCGTGAACCAAGCCTTCGATCACGCTCAATGCGGAACTCAATCCCGGCTCATTCGTCGCAAGCGGCGACAAAAAGCTGAACGGATACCAGGTGCGTCCTGCCGCCTCCGGAGCCGTCCAAGCAACATCGGCCACGTCGAACTCTTCGCCTAGCCCAATAATATCGAGCGCATCTGCACCACGGCCGTGGATGAGAATTCCGAAAAGCCTAGCCTCCTTCGGCGGTGCGCCGGCCCACAACAGCGGCTGCCCGGCGTGCGGCGGCATGCCCGGAGCTACCGTGGGAATCCCGGAAATATGGCGTTCTTGGGGCATACGATGGAGGGCAGGGGATGGAATGATGGAATGATGGAATGATGGAATGATGGAATGATGGAATCTGCGATCGCTTTCAAACCACTGATCGCACGTTCGCATACTTCAAGGGAATCAAGTTCTTTTCGATCCCGGCTCGTTGCGACTCCATCCACGGCGGCAGTTTCAAAGCTGTCCCAAGTGACTCAATATTTTCATCGATGAGCATTCCTGGTCCGTTTGTCGCGATCTCGTACAGCACCCCTCCGGGCTCTCGAAAGTAGATCGAACGGAAGTAGCATCGGTCAACAATCTCTGTTACGTAGGACTTGGTCCCGAGAATTCTCTCCCGCCATGCAGCCTGGGTACCGTCGTCAGCCACCCTCCAGGCTATATGGTGTACGGAACCAGCGGATTGTCGCGCCGGGGGAAGCGATGGATCCGCAATGACATCGACTGTCGCCGCGGCATCTGCCGCTCCAACAAGGAAACGCCGTCGATTTCCGTTTGAATCTTCTTTTCTGAAACCGAGTCCCTCCATGAATGCGATCGTATTCATCGCGTTGTGTTGCTGTATTGTGACCCCGTGAAATCTCGCCAGGGAATGTTCCCCTGATACCGGTCCTTTGCTCCAGGCCTTAGCAGCTTGTCGTGTGTCCGAGACTACGAGCTCGAGCTTCATGCCGTCGGGGTCGAGGAAAGCGATGACTGGATCACCGTATCGGTCCGTTGGACCGTCGAACGAGATCCCTTTGGACGAGAGTCTCGTCATCCAATAGTCGAGAGATGATCTGCCAACGGTGTATGCGATAGCGGAGATCTCGCCTGAACCGCGTTTCCCGCGCGCGGCATTGGGAAAAGGAAAGAATGTCAGCAGAGTCCCCGGCGTGCCGATCTCATCCCCATAATAGAGGTGATACACATCGGGTGAGTCAAAGTTGATCGTCTTCTTGACCAACCGCAGTCCAAGTACATCGGTGTAGAAGTCGACGTTCAACTGAGGGTCGGAAGCGAGGGCGGTGATGTGGTGGATTCCGAGTAGAGACAAGGGACGTGAAGGGTGATGGGTGATGGGTGAAAGGTAAAAGGTAAAAGGTAAAGGGTAAAGGGTAAAGGGTAAAGGGTAAAAGGTAAAAGGTGAAGGATGAAAGGTGAAATGCGAGAACCTTGAAATGTTTTCCTAAGGCTTCTCCCCCTCTCCTTACTCCTTTTTACTTTTTTCTTTTTTCCCTTCTTTTCAATTCATCGACATCTTCGGAAGACCCATGTCCACGGTCTCGTGTACGAACAACGGCCGAAGCGTGTATCGGATCATATTACTGATAGGAAATTTGGAGATGATCTCCCGTGCTTGCTCTTCGCTCTTGGCGGAGATGATCGTCCAAGCCTTAGACCTATCGGCAGCGACGGAAATGGAAAGCACCGCGCCTGCGGTCATGAGCTTGCCGATAGCCAGCCGCTGCGCGGGTATAAGCGATATGAATTCCTGCGTGAACGGGACGGGCAGATCAAGCTCAGCCATATATAGTTGGGGAGAGGCCATGATCAGTGCTAGCGCTTAGGTAATTGTGGATTTCGGAGTGTCGATTGTAGAATAGCCAGTGTATAGCTGCGTCCTCACAAGCAAAAAGACCACAGTGACATCTGAGCTTGTGCAGAACAGGAGTGTGTGACAATTCTCAACATCAATCGTGCGAAGAAAGTTTCAAATTTGAATTATTGGACACGAAAAAATGCTACTTCAGTTTATCTTGGATTCCTAGGCCCAGTTTTTTGAGCAAATTCGCCAATTGGACCTGCTCCTCTTCGGAAAGCACAGACGCAACGCTGGTTACAAACTCGGCATGTTTGGGAAAGATCTTCTCAAACAAGCGCTTACCCTTCGACGACAATCGCACGGTGATCGCTCGCCGGTCCTTGGGATTCACCACCCTCTCGACAAGACCAATTTTCTCCAGGTTGTCCAGCACCACGGTGACGTTGCCCCCGCTGACGAGCCGCTTCCTGCACAGCTCGCCCGTGAGCATCGGTCCGAGATGGCCGAGCGTCTCCAGCACGCCAAACTGCGGCTGCGTAAGACCGTACGAGCGAATGTCTTCGTCCGTCGCCCGACTAAACACCGACGCGGCGCGGGCCAGCTTTACCCACAAGGAAAGAGCCATGTCGGCCCGCGTTCCGTATTGTCCGGTGGTCTTCATGGGACGATTATTTCAAGTTTAACCTAAACCGTCCCCATTGTCAACGCCTTACTTCATCTTCACATAGGCATCGAAGTCCATTTTCAACATGCCAGTTTTGCTGGTATCGTCTCTTACGTCGATACTGCGGACGATGAGCCGAATCCGCGTACGCGCTGAAGATTGCACCAATATTAAACTGTCGGCCGGCTTGTAGACGGTGGTCGAGCTATGGTGTGCTCTCACAAGCCGACGGAGAAGATCGGACAGAGGGAATTCGACCCGTTCCGCTGCCTGTCCCGTCCGGACGAACGAGATCGTCGACCGTTCCGGTTGATTGACAATCATCCATTCGGAGTTGTCTGCGCGAAATTGCACGGAGTCTTCATCGTCAGTGAAGTGCACGGGGCCGACCACGAACTGGTCGCCGCTAAGACCGATCGTCGACTGGTCCATGATGAAGCTGATCTTCGGCCCGGGAACCCATCGCTTCCCTTTCGCCGGATAGCGTTCCCATTCGTTCACATAATTCAGACCGAAGAGAGACACGATCTTGGTCGAGACATCCCTTGTTGCGAGGGATCTGTATCTGGCATCGCTTTGGATCGAATCGAGCCGCACGCTAAACCATGGCTGCAAAGGTTCCACGCCGTGGACATCGACGATGTATCGCACAATGGAGCTGATCTGTCGTGTAACGTCGAACGGTAGCGTGTCTTTCACCGGAGTTATCTTGCCGTCGGCAAGGATCCGGTTGGCCGTCAGAAGCTCGTCCAACCGTCCGACCTGGTCAACCCTTGAGACTGACGACGCCCCCCATGGACCGACAGAGGCCGCCAGCGCAAGTACCCCAAGACTGATCGGTATCATCTTGATGCTCTTTCCCCGGCTGAACGTGAAGTACAGAGCCGCATACAGGAGCCAACATCCGAGGACGATAACGATGTACCGATTTTCCGTGAGTCCGTATTCCGCGACGCGGCGCCAGATCGCCAGCAGGAGGAGAATTGCGGGCGGAATGATGGCGAGGTAGAATTTCTGCGTGACGATGGCCAACCAACGGTTCTCGAGTGAATCCTTTATAGGATGAACGAGAAGCAGCGACAGAATGCCCGTTGTCGAAAATCCGAGAACGAGGTACCCCACCCATCCCTTCGGCCAATCCCACTCGATGACAATCTTGAACATGTACGCATAGAGAATGGCCAGATACACCACGACCAACGGAATGAGGACATATTGTGTGAAGACCTTCAATCCTTTCGGGTACTGGAGCCTGTCGCCGATCGTTCTCACGTCCTGCGGCACTCCGCTCAGGAAGAACCAGGTGTTGAATACGCCGACGAGGAACCACCACAACTGAACGTATCGACGGCCGGCGATATTCACCGAGAACAGTTGATCGACCGCGAGCATCGCGACAGCAAGACCGAGATACAGTACGTGCGTATACAAACATGCGCTCAGGAAACGAAGAAAAATCGACTTGTTGAATTCCCAGAATCCCTGCGGCGGACCCGTTTTCGCAAAGGGAACGACCGCGACAAAGAAGTGGGCCGCAGCCGCGAAGAAGAGAAATCGGAACAGATGCACCATCGGTGCATGGATGATGGAAGAAGGCAGCACAGTGATGTATGCGAGCAACACGACAGCGACGGAGAGATTCAACGACAGCCACTGTCCGCGGGAAAGTTGTGCCGTCTCCGCCCGCAACTGGGCGAGTACGAACAGCGAAATGCCGAGAAAACCTGCGAGCCAAGCATTGTACAGCCAATGATACGATGCTCTGTCGGTGAAATTCTCCTGTGACAACACGAGGACTGCGCCGGTGCCGATAATAGCACTCAGCAACGCGAACGGAAAACGGCCAAACGTCTCGAGCGCTTTTTCGCGGATAAATTGAAGCGACGGCAGGTTCATGGCCTTACCCCGAGGGGATGTGGGATTGTTGGGAGAGATTTCTCGGTCATAACACGGCGACCACACCGGATTTCTTCACGCACAAATGTAACGAAAGTGGGAATATCAAATGGGCTTGCCGACGGTCTGTCTCATTTTTCGGAAAGTCGTCCGACGATCTCCTTCGCCATTGTCACTCGGTCCTTCGGCTCTCGCGCGGGCTTTACCGTCGCTTCCAGCCGCAACGCTTTCCCCTCCTGTTTCAGACGGACCTGCTCCTTTTTCATTCCTGCGGCCATGTTCATGATCGACTGAAATCGCGACGTCTTCCCTTCTGGCGCTTCGTAAAATCCGGAGTCCTCCTGCGTCGGGAGCGTCACAACGAGCCGGTCGCCGTCGAGTTCCACCCCTCGCACTCCCAACCTCGCCGCCGCCAGTTTCAATTCCACCAGCAAACACATGTGTTCCACCTCTTCCGGATATTCCCCGAACCGGTCTTGCAATTCTGTCCTGAGCGTCTGCACCTCCGCTTCTTCCGTGATCAACGACATTCGCCTGTAGATATCCAGCCGCTCCGCATCCGATTCGACGTAGAAATCGGGAATGAGCGCACTGATATCAGACTCCACGCTAACGTCGAGCCTTCGCTGTACATCTTTCTCCATAGTCCCTAGTCCATACTCCTTACTTCCAACAGCCATCCTCTGCTCTTCCCTCGCTTCACCAACGGCTTCTTCCACAATCTTCATGTACATCTCGAACCCCATTTCCAGAATGAACCCCGACTGTTCCGCGCCCAGCACATTGCCCGCTCCGCGGATCTCCAGGTCGCGCATTGCGAGGTTGAACCCGCTTCCGAGCTCGGTGAACTCCTGCAATGCCTGCAGTCTCCGAATCGTCTGCTTCGGCAGGCTTTCGATCGGGGGTGTCAGCATATACGCGAACGCCTGTACATTTGAACGCCCCACGCGTCCGCGGAGTTGATACAACTCGGCCAATCCAAATCGATCGGCCCTGTTCACGAGAATCGTGTTCACGCTCGGTATGTCAATGCCGCTCTCGATGATCTTGGTACACAGAAGAACGTCGTATTTCCGCTCCAGGAATTCCATCATCACGCGTTCCAACTCCTTGCCGTCCATCTGTCCGTGGGCGACCGCCATTCTCGCGTCCGGCACCGTTCGCGCCAGCATCGCCTCCACTTCGTCTATGTTGTGAACGCGGTCGTGGATGAAGTACACTTGTCCGCCCCGGTGCACCTCGTGCAGAATGGCCTCACGGATAAGCTTCAGGTCGAACTGTGCGATCTCGGAGATGATGGGAAGCCTGTTGCGGGGCGGCGTTTGGATGAGGGAGAGGTCCCGCGCACCCATGAGCGAGAATTGCAGCGTTCGCGGGATGGGCGTTGCCGTCAATGTCACTGTGTCTACGCTCGCACGCAGCTGGCGGAGCTTTTCCTTGGCGGAAACGCCGAATCGGTGCTCTTCGTCGACGACCAAGAGACCGAGGTTTTTGAACGCAATGTCCTTCGACAGCAGCCGGTGCGTTCCGATCACTATATCTACATCCCCCGACTTCAGTCGCAAGACTATCGCCTTTTGTTCCTTTGGGCTCCTCAGGCGAGAGAGGGATTCGATCCGCACGCCATAACGGTCAAGCCGGTCTTTGAATGTCAGCACGTGCTGACGTGCGAGGATCGTCGTCGGAACGAGCACGGCAACCTGTTTACCGTCCATCACCGCTTTGAACGCCGCACGTACGGCCACTTCCGTTTTGCCGAACCCGACATCTCCGCAAATGAGCCGGTCCATGGGGGAAGGTGATTCCATGTCCATCTTCACGTCCAGCGACGCTTTCGCCTGGTCGGGAGTATCCTCGTACATGAATGAGGCTTCCATTTCCTTTTGCCAGTGCGTGTCCCGTCCGAACGCGAATCCCGGCTCGGCCTTGCGCCGCGCATACAGGCTGATGAGGTCGCGGGCAATATCCTTGACCCGTTTCCGCACACGCGACTTCAGCCGATCCCATTCCGCCGTGCCGAGCTTTGTGACTTTCGGAACGTGCCCTTCCTTGGATGAGTACTTCTGGACGCGGTTGACGTAATTGAGGTTGACGTAGATCGCGTCGTCGTTTTCATACAGAATCTTCAGCGCTTCCTGCTCCGCGCCTCGTACTTTGATCTTGCGAAGGCCGTCAAACCTCCCGACGCCGAAATCAGCATGCACCACGAAATCGCCCCGTTTGAGCTGGGCGACTTCTTTGGCCGTGAATCCCTTGAATCGCACTTTCTTCTGCGGTCCTCGCTGCCTGAGCCGGCCGAAGATCTCGTGCTCGGTAAAGAGTGCCGTCCGGGCCGCGGGGAGGATAAATCCGCTGTGGAGCGTCTCCGGGAGGAATATGGGTGTTTTACGATTCTGTCCTTGTTTCGGTGTCTCTTCCTCTTCTTCCAGCAACTCCTCCAGCCTTTTTGCCTCTTCTTTTGTATCGCTCGTGAGGAGTACATCGAAACCTTTCGACGCCAGTCCAGCGATCTCCTCTTTGAGACGACGAATGCTCCCGTTGAAGGCCGGTTGGCGTGTGCTGCCGAATTCCACGGCGCCGTGGGGCGAGTCGATGTTCGAATGGAATACGCAGGTGAGCGGTTCCATCCTTTTGCGCAGCTCGTTCCAGTTGAAGAGATCTTCTTCCGACTCCAATCTCAGCTCATCGATCTCCGCCGCCGCCAGCGATTGTTCTTCAACGAATACCGTGGCTCCGGGCTGCAAGTATTCAAGAAGCGATATCCTGTCTTCTGCCTCCGATGCTCCCCCATTTTCCTCACGCTCCATCTTCAGGTCCGCCACGATGCTTGCCTTCTCCAGATTTCGGATCGATCTCTGGGAAAGCACCTCAAATTCCCGGATCGATTCCACCCGGTCTCCCCAGAATTCGATTCGTACCGGATGGTCTCCGACAAACGGATAGACATCTAGGATGCCCCCCCGGACGGCGAAATCTCCGACGTCTTCCACGAAATCTTTCCGTTCAAAGCTCATGTCGGCCAGTTTCTGCACCAGGGGAGCGAACGGGGTCTCTTTGCCGATTTCGATCTCGATGCGCCGCTGATTGAATACACCGGCTGTCGGCACGCTGGCTGCTAGCGCAGTCGCAGACGAAACGACGATGACATTTTGCTTCTCTGCAAGCGCCTTGAGCGTTTCGACGCGCGCGACGGTCCCGGACATGTCAAGCAACTTCGCTTTGTGTCCTCCTGCCCGTCCGAAGAACCGAACGCTGATTTCGCCGGCGATGAGGGCAAAATCGTCGCGAAGTTGTTCGGCTCGATCATCGTCGGGAACGATCAAGAGCACCTGCGACCCGCGGCGATCGAACAGATGCGCAACTGTGACGGCAAGGAGGGATCCGGCGATCCCGCGACAATGGGTCACGTTCGACCGTTCTACCGCGACCATGAAATTGGAAAGCGGGGCCGATTGAATAACGCGCGTCAGGGCGGACTGAATGGTCGTGTCGGTCGAAATCATGGGATCAGGACGGATTGAAAACAGTACACCCCGGCAACACAAGAAATGGAAACTTGTGGCGTCAGGGTTTCAAAAGATAAGAAAATTCACGCAGAGACGCGAAGACGCAGAGGATGGGAGGAAATTTGTGGGGAGCCTGGGAAAGAGTGATCACGCAGAGACGCGAAGACGCAGAGTTAGACGAAGACAGGAAAATGCATTGAAGTGTTGAAAATTTGTTCGGACTGAGCTAATGTTATAGCGGATCCACTACTGGAGGGGAAATGCGAGAAAACGAGATCTCCGGCGTCATCCTTGATTCTTGTATCCAGATTCACTCGCGACTCGGACCGGGACTACTTGAGTCGGTCTACGAAGCGGTTCTCGCGTATGAACTGAAAAAGCGCGGGCTGCATTCTAATAGACAATCACCGATTCCGGTGATTTACGAGGACGTCAGACTCGAACTTGGGTTTCGAGCGGACTTCATTGTTGAAGAACTCGTTGTTGTCGAATTAAAGTCCGTTGAGAACTTGCTTCCTGTTCACAAGATGCAGGTTCTCACGTATCTCAGGCTTAGCGGCCTCAAGCTTGGGCTCCTCATCAACTTCAATGTCAAACTCATCAAAGACGGATTCGTCAGAGTTGTGAACGGACTTTGAGGGCATTCACACAGAGACACGGAAAAAAGTGAGAGCTAGAATGGACGTGTCCTTTCCATTCTCAAACAACAAAACATCTCCCCGTCTCTGCGTCTCTCCGTGAAACACTAACAGCGCAACTCAGCTCTTTACAGTTTCCTTCTTTTCCTTCTCACAGCAATCCCCGTCACACTTTTCTTCTCCTTTTTTGTGCTCCCCTTCGTGCTGTTGCACTTCTTTCTTCGTCTTGGCGTCGATCTTCGTGAGGGATGCGGTGTAGCCGGCGTCCGACACTGCCTTCATGAGCGCGTCGGTCTGTATCGCTGAAGCGAGCGTCACGTTTGCGACGCTCTGCTTCAGGCTCACCTTCACAGACGAGACGCCGTCGACGGCCTTCAGGGCCGTTTCGACCTTTGCGACGCAGTTCTCGCAATGCATGCCTGCCAGATAGAGCTTTACGGTCGATGCCTTCTTGCTTTGCCCAAAGACGACGCCCGCAACGACAAGGAAGAGAACCAACATGAGGGTGCGTTTCATGCGTGAAATCCTTTCAAAAGTGGTCTTGCGAGTACACAACGAGGTGTTCTGTTGAATAGTATAGCGGTTAATTCCCTGCGGTTCAACGGTGTCTTAAGCAAGAAGATTTTGATAGTCGTTCTCAGTACATTGGAGCCTTCTATGCACGAAGCCGACATCACCAATACCGTGCGGTATAAGTATAAGTTCCAGTTCGATGACGGAACGGAACGAGAATTCACCGCCTCTCTGGACTCCCGCACCCTGAGTCTGCTGTCGGCTCCCAATCCAAAAAAGCCCGAGTGGACCAAGCTCAAGTATCAGCAGTGTGAGAATTGCCCGTTGAGTTCGGACGTCGAGTATTGTCCCGTCGCGGTGAGCCTTTCAGGCCTTGTCGAAGAGTTCAAGTACTCCACGTCGTTCGATAAAACATGGGTCGTCGTGGAATCGTCCGAGCGGACCTATGCGCAGGAAACTTCGGTGCAGAACGGGCTTGCGTCGCTGATGGGAATTTTCATG
This sequence comes from Ignavibacteria bacterium RIFCSPLOWO2_12_FULL_56_21, assembly GCA_001802945.1. Taxonomy (GTDB): domain Bacteria; phylum Bacteroidota; class Ignavibacteria; order UBA10030; family UBA10030; genus 2-02-FULL-55-14. Next base: position 10,461 of record MHAK01000092.1, read on the forward strand.
GTGACGAGCGGTTGCCCGATCCTCGACAAACTCCGTCCCATGGTGCGATTTCACCTGCCGTTTGCCACGGCCATGGAGAGCATTTACCGGATCGTGTCGATGTATCTCGTTTCACAGTTCTTTCGCATGAAGCGGGGTCAGGCGCCCGACTGGTCGCTGGACAAGTTGAACGAGCTCTACAAGGATGTGGGAAAAGTCAACAAGGGATTGTGGAACCGGCTTTCAAAGGCCTCCAGCTTCGACGCGAACGTCAATGCCGTGATCGTGCTGAACACGTTCGGCGATGCGCTGCGGTTTTCACTTAAGAAGGACCTGGATGACCTTGCCCCGCTCTTCGGGGATCACACAGGCCCCAGTCTGTGAGCGAGGCTTCCTCTGTTCCGGATGACCTGAACGGGTCAGTGGAATTGCCTCAGGAGGCGGGGTTTGTCTCGATGTGAGTCCGGACGACACGTGCAGACATGCTGCGCATCACTGCTCGTTGCATTTTGAGTTTCTTCGTGGGATATTGTGACATACGATGACGGTCCGATCATCACTCTTCCACCTCGTCGACCTCCTCTCACCATTCACATTCATGGAGACATCATCATGACGTTCACTTTTCGCAGGTTGGGAGCGCTTGTAGCGATTCTCGCCCTGACGCTTGGGACCGCCCGGGCCCAAGACGACTTGGCCGCGCAATTGTCGAAGCTTGGTGCTCAAGCCGCTCCACTGTACGTCAGCCCTTTGTTGAACGGGTTTAGCGTCGGCATGAACTCTGCATTCTATCATTCTGCGGATCTCCATGGCGTTCTGGGTTTTGACGTCGGCGTCAAAATTGCGGCAGCTCGGGTGGAAGATGCCGACAAGACGTTCACTCTTGACCTTCCTGCCACGATCGTGTACAACGGCACAACATTCACCCGTGGAACTCACTACCCTGACCAAGTGACCTCGCAGACAGCGGTCGGTGCAAAGACTACGACTGACGTGAAAACGATTGCGCCTGCCGGACCAGGCGGCGCTATTCCGACCGGAACAACGATCCTGACTCTGCCGAAAGGCTTTGACCTACCGGCAGTCGGAGCTCCCTTCATTCCGCAGGTCGCGGTCGGACTTCCATTTGGGCTTGAGGTTATCGGCCGGTTTGCTCCGACAATGAACGCCGGCGATGCCGGTAAGTTCAGCTACAGCGGATTTGGATTGCGGTACGATGTCGACCAGTGGCTACCGTTGTTCCCCATCGATATCGCGGTGCATTTCGGGACGCAGAAAATGACTTTCAAGGACAAAGCGGATAAGGACATTTTTAGCGCTTCTGCCTCTGCGTACGGAGTTGAAGTGAGCAAGGGCATCATTTTCCTCACCGTGTATGGCGGTTTCCAATTGGAAAGCAGCGAGATCAGCGTGAGCGATTTCGTCGGTTATGAACCCACCACCGGCGCCCAGGTGACTGTTCCCGGCTTCACTGTGGAAGGCAAGAACAAATCACGCCTCACCGTCGGTGCGCGCATGCTCCTCCTCTTCCTCAATGTCCACGCCGAATACAGCGTCGCCACGACGCCTGTCTTCGCACTCGGTGTCGGAATTTCCTTTCGGTAAAGTTGTTTGTCGTACTTCTACAAACGGCCGGCTCTCGCTGGCCTTTTTTTTGGCCATTCCATTTTTTGAACCGCGAATACACGCCAATTAACCAACATCGCTCTACGTCGGCCAATTCGCCACCTTTGTTTTGCTCCGATTATTGCGTATCTTGTCATGCCTCAGGGCGGTCATCGCATCTGAGGCATTTTTATTCACCGAAGGGATCGCATGATTCGCAGGAATGATATTCGCAATATTGCCATTATCGCTCACGTCGACCACGGGAAGACGACGCTGGTGGATTTCATGCTTCGACAAACCGGCACCTTCCGCGCCAACCAGGCGGTCGGCACGCGCGTTATGGACAGCAACGAACTGGAGCGCGAACGCGGCATCACCATTCTCGCCAAAAACACAGCCGTCTTCTACAAGCATCCGGCCGACGCTACGACATACAAGATCAACATTGTCGACACGCCGGGACACTCCGATTTCGCCGGCGAGGTCGAACGGACGCTGAAAATGGTCGACGGCGTTCTGCTGCTCGTCGACGCCGCCGAAGGTCCTCTTCCCGGGACGAAGTTCGTCCTCAAGAAATCGCTCGAACTCGACCTTCAGCCGATCGTGGTCATCAACAAGATCGACCGGAAGGACGCCCGTCCGCACGAGGTCCTCGACGAGGTCTTCGAGCTCTTCCTCTCGCTTGGCGCAAACGACCGTCAGCTCGACTTTCCGACAATCTATTGCATTGCCAAGCAGGGTATTGCACGCGTTGAGTTGAACGACGCCAACGATAATCTGCAGCCGTTGTTCGATTGCATCGTCAAACGCATTCCGCCACCGCCGGGGGACAACTCCCTTCCCTTCAAAATGCTTGTGACGACGATCGACTACAGCGATTACCTGGGCCGACTCGGCATCGGACGCATTCTGCAGGGAACGATCCGACTGGGCGAGCCGATGAAAATCGCGCACAGTCAGGGGGTCGAGGACGCGCGTGTCACCAAGATCTACTCGTTCGAAGGACTCAAGCGCATCGAGGTGAAGGAAGCCTCGGCCGGCGATATCATCGCCGTGGCCGGCATGGAAGACGTCGACATCGGCGAGACGATCACGGATGCCTCCGACCCGACGCCGCTCCCCTTCGTCTCCATCGAAGAGCCGACGATTTCGATGAATTTCATCGTCAACAATTCCCCTTTCGCGGGACTGGAAGGCAAGTACGTCACCACCCGGCATCTCGGCGACCGCCTGCAGAAAGAATTGCGGTCCAACGTTGCCTTGCGCGTGGAACTGACGGATTCTCCCGATGTTTTTCGCGTCAGCGGTCGGGGTGAGCTGCATCTCGCGATCCTTATCGAAACGATGCGGCGGGAAGGGTATGAGTTCCAGGTCTCACGCCCTGAGGTCATTTACAAGCGCATCGCCGACGTTCTGTGCGAGCCGATCGAGCACGTCATCGTCGACGTGCCGGAAGAACATACCGGGACCGTCATCGAGAATCTCGGCAAGCGCAAAGGAGAGATGAAGAACATGATCCAGTCGCAGGGAAATACGCGGCTGGAGTTTCTGGTGCCGGCGCGCGGGCTTATTGGATTTCGCGGCGAGTTCCTGACGCAGACGAAAGGTACGGGCATTCTTCACCACAATTTTCACGGCTACGAGCCATACAAGGGAGACCTGACGCAACGGACGAAAGGAGCCATCATCGCGCTGGAGAATGGGGTGGCCGTGGCGTACGCGATGGGAAAGCTGCAGGAGCGCTCGGTCTTTTTCGTCGACCCCGGAACGGCGGTCTATGCCGGCATGGTGGTGGGCGAAAACTCGCGGGAACAGGACATGGTCGTCAACATCTGCAAGACGAAGCACCTGACGAACATGCGCGCTTCGGGCTCGGACGAAGCAACACGACTCGAGCCGCCGCATATCATGACGCTCGAACAGGCGATCGAATGGATCGCGGACGACGAATACGTGGAAGTGACGCCCAAAAACATCCGGCTTCGTAAACGCTATCTGGAACACAATGAGCGGAACCGGATGTCGAAGAAAAAGGCGGAAGCGGTCGAAGTGTAGGTGGGTAGAAGCCGTCGCTCCACATAGTACAAAGGAGGAGACGTCCTTCTACTATGAAGTACAGTGATGACGGACGCCTTCAGCCATCAATTGCAGGGGAAAACGTACGCTGCGGCATTGTATCTCGGCTGTGTCTTTCCTATACTCGCTAAATTTCATTCTTCGAGAGACCTGCTACCGTGCACTCCGAGCTGTTGTTTGCGATCGGGTTGTCCATCATTGCTGCCTCCCTTCTGGGGTACCTGACCCAGTTGTTGCGCCAACCGATCATCCTCGGGTATATCGTCGCCGGCATTGTTCTTGGACCGCAAGGACTGAGGCTCATCTCCAGGCAGGAAGAGATCACGCTGCTGTCCGAGCTGGGACTGGCCTTTCTGCTGTTCATCGTGGGCCTCGAGATCGACCTGAAGAAATTCCGATCCTCCGGCCAGCCCTCCGCCATCATCGGCGTCTTTCAAGTCGTCCTCTGCTCCGCGCTGGGCGTATGGGTTGCCAGTCTGCTCCACTTCCCTCCCCTTTCGGCACTCTATCTCGGCGTTACGCTCGCCTTTAGCAGTACGATGGTCGTGGTGAAATTGCTGTCCGACCGAAGCGAGCTCGACACACTCCCCGGGCGCATTTCCCTCGGCGTGCTCCTGGTGCAGGACGTGCTCGCCATCGTCGCGCTCGCAACGCAGGGGAATGTCAACCATCCATCCCCCATTCCGATTATCCTCTCCTTGTTCCAGGGCGTGGGACTCGTGGGCATTAGTTTTGCCGCAAGCAAGTTTTTGCTCCCCCGTATGTTCCGGTCGGTCGCACAGAATCCGGAATTGATGCTCGTCCTCTCCATTGCATGGTGCTTTGCGATGTGCTGGTTCGCGCTCCTGGCCGGATTCTCCATTGCCATGGGAGCCCTCATCGCAGGCGTCAGCATCTCCACGTATCCCTACAGCCACGAGGTCATCGTCAAGATCCGGTCCCTCCGGGACTTCTTTGTCACACTCTTCTTCGTGTCACTCGGCATGCAGATCGTTGTTACCTCGGCTTCGACGATCTTCATGGGATTGTTCTTGTCCTTGTTTATCATCGTCAGCAGAATTATCACCATCTTCCCGGCTGCGCTTTCGCTCAAACTCGGCGGACGCGTAGGCATTTTGACGTCAATTGCCCTCGCACAATCGAGCGAATTCTCGCTCGTGATTGCCGCCATCGGCGTGACCTACGGACACATCAAGCCGGAGATCGTTTCCCTTATCGCCATTACGCTCGTCGTCACGTCCACGCTGACAACCTACCTGGTTCGCCTGAGTCATCCGGTAGCCCGGATCGTTGTCGACACGATGAAGCGACTTGGATTCAACGAGTCGGCAATGGCGGACGAGGGGAAGGCGGACCAGGGACAGGAGGGAGAGATCGTGCTGCTCGGTTGCCACCGGCTGGGTAGCGCTCTGGTGCACGAGCTGGTCAAGGCGGGACATCCATTGCGCGTTTTCGACTTCAACCCCGTTGTGTTGGAGCGCTTGAAAGCGATGGGCGTTCCCGCCGCTTACGTCGACATCAGTCATTTCGATGCAATCGAGGCGGCGGGGATCGAACGCGCGAGCATCATTGTGTGTACGGTGTCGGATGAATACCTGCGGGGAACTTCCAATGCCGGCATCCTGCAGTTCATGCGGGCCCGCGAGCTGAAGGCTGCGGTCGTTGTCCAGGCGAACTCCGTCGAGCACGCTGTCGAATTGTATGCGGCGGGGGCCGATTACGTCATGCTGCCATCAGTGCTGACGGCAAGCCAGATGGTCGGCGTCATCCAGGAGTACGAAAAGGGAAATCTGGGCGACATACGGAAGAAAGCGATCGGGGAGTTGGGGGCGCGGGACGAGGTGCTGACGTGATCAGCGGGCACCAGGAAAAGATTCTCCCACTAAGAACACAAAGAAAAGATTTGACCACGAAGGGACACGAAGGATAATTATATATTTATATTTCTTCATGTTCTTCGTGGGTACTCTTTTCTTCAACGAGCCTTTCCCAAATCATTTACGCTTGCCTATTTTCCTAGCCTCGCCGCCGCCGTCCGCACGTGCTCGGGGTCGCCGATAACGATGAGCGTATCGCCCGATTCAACGCGGGTTGCGGCCGGAGGATTGAATGTATACGACCCGTTCCGTTTGAGTGCGACCACAAGAATGTCGGAAGAAGCGAGAATGTCGTACTTCGAGATCTGCAAGCCCCCGTGCGACGGGCCTATGGGGATATCTTCCACCCGGAAGTTCGAGGTATCCCGAAGCATCGTGTCGAGAAACGTGACGGTATCAGGCCGTATAAGCTCAGACGCCATGCGCATGCCGCCGATGTAGCTCGCGGAAACGGCAGTGTCCGCCCCGCTCCGCACGAATTTGTCCCGCACTCCCACATCGTCGATCTTCGCCACGATTCGGATCTTCGGGTTCAATCCTCGCGCCGTGATGACGACGAACAAGTTGTCGCGGTCCTCGGGTAACACTGCAACAAGTCCCGCCGCTTTCGCAATTCCAGCGCTTCGCAAAACTTCGTCGGACGTGGCATCTCCCTCCACGACAAGGACACCGGACGCAAGGAGCTCCTGCACTTTCTCCTTGTCACGCTCCACCACCACGACGTCACGCTCCGTCCGTCTGAGTTCTTCTACCACATACTTTCCGTTGTTGCCGCTCCCGCAGATAATGTAGTGGTTCGCGAGCTTGACGATCGCGCGCTTCATGCGCTGTCTCCTGAGATAACCATTCATTTCGCCTTCGACAACGAGGGCTGTTACCGTCGTCACGCCATACGTGATGATGCCGATCCCGCCGAGAATGAGCAGCATGGTAAAGGCACGCCCGTTGTCGGAAAGGGGATGCGTTTCGCCAAACCCTACGGTGGCGAGCGTAATGATCGTCATGTACAGCGCGTCGAAATACCGCCACCCCTCGATGAGGTGGTAGCCGTACGCACCGACGAGCAAGATGCCGATCAGCAACGATAGGATCTTCAGAGCTCGGTTCAGGGGCGACGGGGAAGTCAGATACATGTACTTAACCGCATGATGCACTTCAACTTCATGTCACTTGGCGATAAGAGATTCGTAGGGCTCGATAAAAAGATTTACCCAGTAAGTACACGAAGAAGTAATTGGTAAACATCTTTTCTTCGTGTCCTTAGTGGTCCAGATCTTTTTCACCATGCACCTCTCATACCAATATTTCCTTCGTGTCCTTCGTGGTCCCAATCTTTTGCACAAGCTCCCCGAGGACCTCAACTCTTCCCGCCTTCAAATATCCGCCACGCTTCCGCATATTTCATCAATTGTGCGTCGGCCTTTCCGTGCACGGTGCCCGTTTCGAACCCGCCGTTCGGTATCTGCTGTCCGGACCTCACGCCCGTCAAGATCTCGATTCCCTCGTCGATCGTTGTGACGGCGTAGATGTGGAATCGTTTCTTTTTCACCGCCTCGTACACTTCCTCCCGCAGCATCAGTTCATCGACGTTCTGTACCGGGATCATCACTCCTTGTGTTCCGGTCAATCCCCGCACTTTGCACGTATCGAAGAATCCCTCGATTTTTTCGTTCACTCCGCCGATCGGCTGGATCTCGCCGTTCTGGTTGACCGAGCCGGTGACGGCTATATCCTGACGAAGCGGTAGGTCCGAAAGAGACGAAAGAATCGCATAGATCTCGGTCGACGAGGCGCTGTCGCCGTCGACGCCGCCGTACGACTGCTCAAACGTGATGCTGGCATCCATGATGAGCGGCTTGTTTTGCGCGAACCGGTCGCGGAAGTATCCCGACAGGATCGCGACCCCTTTCGTGTGCGTCGGTCCGCTCATCTCCGCCTCGCGCTCAATGTTGATCACACCCGAACGACCCAGCGACGTCTTGGCGGTGATGCGCGACGGCTTGCCGAACATGTGTTCTCCCGTGTCGTAGATCGAGAGGCCGTTTACTTGTCCGACTTTTTTCCCCGACGTGTCGATGAGAATGATCCGCTTATCGATAAGGTCCTGGATCTTCGCTTCGACCAGCTTGACGCGATACACCCGCTCCTCGATCGCCTTTTCCACGTGATGGCCGTTGACCGCTTTGGCTTTTGCTTTTTTCGCCCAATAATTCGCTTCGCGCGCCACGTCGGCTATGACGTTGAACCGTGTGGAGATCTTTTTCTTGCTGCCCGCAAGACGAACGCCGAATTCGATGATCTGTGCCAGCGCCGTTGCGTCGAACGGCAGGAGATGCTCGTCCTCGCACACCATGCGGAGGAACGAAATGTACTTCCCCATCGTCTCGGGCGTTCGCACCATCTCAAAGTCAAAATCGGCACGGACTTTGAAGATCTTCTTGAAATCCTCATCGCGGTGCCACAAGAAGTAGTAGAGCTCCGTCTCTCCGATGATGATGACCTTGACGTTAATATCGAACGGCTCGGGTTTCATGCCGCTGACGGCTATACCGTACGCCGGCTCAGAGGTTTGGATATCCAGTTTGAGCGTCCGCAATGTCCGCTTCAGATCCTGCCACACGCCCGGTTCGATCAGCGCATCGAGAGCATTGAGGACCAGGTAGCCGCCGTCCGCTCGGAGGAGAGAGCCCGCCTTGATCTTGGTGAAATCGGTCCGCCACACGCCCCCCCGCTCGAAATCACGCTCCACCGTGCCGAAGATGTTCTTGTATTTGGGGTTCGTCTCGATGACGATGGGAACATGTTTCGAATCAGAGTTGTCAACAAGCACGTTGACGAGAAATTCGTGGAAGTTCTCCTCCTCTACCGGTTCGTCGTCGTCCTTCTTGTCCGACGCGGCCGCAAGCGTGACCTGTTGCTGGCGGAAGCGGTCGAGATTCTCGCGCAAGTGTGCCCGAACATCCTCGAGATATGCGTGCACTTTTGCGTCGTCGTACGCCGTTTTCACGGCATCGACGGCGGCGTTCACGACCGGCATGATGATCTGGTCCTCGAGCTGACCGAGCGATTCCTGCACCCGCTTCTCGATGTTGCGCAGTTCGCGAAAGACGACGGCCATCTGTTTTTCCAATTCGGCCAGGGTCTCCCGCATCTTTTCGAAATCGGCCTTGGTGACTTCTCCTTTGCGCACAAGCTCTTCTACTTGCTCGAGGCTTGCGGCGGCGCCGTTGACGACCGGCACGACGTCAGGACGCATCATCGTCCCCACCTGCACTTGTACAAGGTCGAACCCCTGTTCTTTCACGCGCCGCTCAAAATCCTGTAGAATGATCTTTTGCCGGTCCTGAAAATGCTGCGCCATCAGTCTCCGTTGACGCTGATATCGCTGGCTTTCATAGACCGCCGGAACATCGCGCATCAACTCGTTCAGGAGGTTCTCCATGTCCTGCTTCAGGCCGCGCCCCTGTCCCGCCGGCAGCGACAGCGCGATGGGCATGTCGGGATTCCGGAAGTTGTAGACATAGCAGTGATCGCGCAGTGTCGCATGCTTGTTCTCAAATTCCCGGAGCATGCGTTTGATGGTGGTCGTCCGGCCCGTACCGCTAAAACCGGTGACGAAGATGTTGTAGCCGGAGTGGTACATCTCGAGCCCGACGCGGAGGGCGCGCAGGGCCCGTTCCTGACCGATGATCTCGCGTCGCGGTTCGACGTCGTTCGTCGATGCCACGCGGAGTGCCGCTGGCTCGCATTGCCAGCGCAATTGGTCGGCGGTCAACGGTCGATGTACGCGGGAAGGCTTGAGGGTGTCGCCCTTGAGAGCGCGGGTGCGTTTCATGGAAGTATCGTTGTAGATCGTCGGCGACAGGGTACGGAAAAGAGGGAGGAGTTTCAATTGCGCGTGGGATGAGGCCAGTGGTGTCGGCCAAATGGTTCATCGGCCGGTGGGGATAGATGGTAGATCTACGGTGACGGAATCATGGAATAGTGGAATTATGGAATGATGGAATATTGGAATGGAGTGCTTGATTCGCGCGCCCGTCATTGCGAGGACGGTTGCAGTTGTTTTACCCAATCCGCAATCCGCATTCCACATTCCGCAATTAACCTAGCTTTTCCTGTGTGCTTCCACCCACCAACTCCACGCAACGAAGAGCCACAATCCAATTGCGCTATAGGCCAGCACATTCACCGACGGCGGTGGAGGACCGAAGAGATTGCCGATGTAGATCACGGCAAGCGCGGATATGAGCACCCAGAACCCAATGGACCCCTTCTTGTCTTCGGCCTTCGTTATGCGTGTGTAGATTGCGATCCCTGCGGCAAACATTCCGAATTCCACGACGATCGTCGCCGGCAGAGAATTCCAGAGTCCCAGGCCGTATTTTATATCCATTCCCGGTGCAAGCAGAAGATCTGGACGATGTGAGAAAAAATCGAGGAACCAGTGACTGATCACGCACGCTGCGACAATCCACGCCTCCCGTTCGTTCTTGCGGAATGCATACACGACCCCTCCGAGAAGGAATCCCCAACCAAGTGTTCCGAGAAGGCTGTGCGTAAAGGGATAAGAGATGAAATCGAGCGGCGTCGCCGCTGTCATGCCCGGCACGATCGCCACCTGCTCAAGTCCGATGAGAAGGAAGGCCGGCCAGAGCAGGTCGACGAACTGCGCGGCGATGAACAGGAGAGGCAGCGGTGTTGTAGGGGAGAGTCTTTTGGCCGCCATTCCGGCAGCGAAGTGTCCGAGAAACATGGGAGACCTGTGATGGCTTTTGTGGGGGAGCGGTAAGATGCCTCTGAAATCGTCGATTGTCAATTGTTAGTTGACGATTGTGGATTACAGAAACTCTTTTCTATAATCTCTTTACTTTCCAAGACATTCCTATGCTTGTGAACGCCCGTTTTGGCCATACGAACCTTATCGCGCGCGATTGGAAGAGACTCTCCCGATTCTATCAGGAGGTCTTCGGATGCGTTCCCGTCCCGCCGGAGCGACACTACGCCGGCGCCGACCTCGAACGCGGAACAGGCATCCCGGGAGCGGAACTCCACGGAGAACATTTGCGTCTTCCCGGTTTCGACGATCGCGGACCAACGCTCGAGATCTACACGTACTCGAAGCTCCGGCCTTCCGATCCTCCCGCCGTCAACCAGCCGGGATTTGGACATATTGCATTCGTTGTGGATGATGTTGCCGCGGCCAGGAAGGCTGTGCTCGCTGCCGGCGGAAGTCCCGTTGGCGAGGTTGTGACGCTTTCACCTTCGAGGGAATCGCGTGTTATGTGGTGTTATATGAAAGATCCCGAGGGAAATATTGTCGAGTTGCAGGCCTGGTCGAAGGGGTAACTGGCTGATGAGAGTCCCGGAGTCTTAAGAATCCCGGAGTCTTACTAAGTACTATATAGAGGCCCCACCTTCCCCAGTCGCCTCATCGCAAATCCGTGGCTTCCAATCTACCCACCGTGTATCTTCCCCGTCGCTGGTTTCCTTAACTCTTCTTTCACCACATTTTGCTGTATGTTGACATTTGCCTCCCTCATTGAAAAGAAGCTCTCCTTCTCCCGCGCCCTCGTCTACGGCGGACTGACCGTCGGCCTTCTCGATATACTCGACGCCTTCATCTTTTTCGGCATCCGCGGAGTCTCATGTGTCCGAATATTGCACGGTATCGCCTCCGGACTTCTCGGCCGCGCCGCATTCGACGGCGGCTATGCGACCGCTCTCCTTGGACTCCTCCTTCATTTCTCCATCGCATTTTCGATCGTGACCGCGTATCTTTTCGCAAGTCGACGATTCCCAGCGTTCACACGCCGTCCTTTCATCTACGGCCCGCTCTACGGATGGCTCGTGTATGTCGTCATGAACTTCGTCGTCATTCCACTCTCGGCGATCGGAGGCAGCGGGGGACCGAAAAGACTTTCGGTAGTCATCAACGGACTTCTTATCCACGCGATCGGTGTTGGATTGACATCGGTGCTTTTCGCACGAGCTGCGCAGCCGGACACAACGCAAGACCAGAACTCATGACCCATGCTTTAGAGGACGATTATGAAGCTAATTCTGCGGCAATGCGCTAACCGCATAGTGCAAAGCGTTGAGGAATTGCGGCTGAGCGCGAAGCGCATGGCGCATGGCGTTAAAAACGGATCGCCGTGCGCTTTGCGCCTTGCGCTATGCATCTTCATACTGCCGCTCTCCGCTGTTATTTCCCAGCCCTCCCGCGGTTGGCTTACCGTCGACACCATCATGCAGCATCCTTCCTGGATGGGGACGTCTCCCAAGAATGTTTGGTGGTCCGAGGATGGCTCATGGATCTACTTTACTTGGAGAACTACCGGTGACAACGGGGATTCTCTCTATAAAGTGAGGCCATCGGGAGGTGCGCCGGAGCGTGTGTCCATGGATGAACGTCGGGCATTGCCTCCTCCGAACGGGGACTTTACGAACGATCATAGAAGAAAGACTTTTGAGCGGGATGGAGATGTGTTCGTTCTCGATGTTCGACGCGGAACTCAGCAACGCCTTACGCAGACCATCGATGCAGAGTCCGACCCGAAGTTTACGAGGAATGAAAAGGGTATCACATTCGAGCGGAATGGGAATCTCTTCCGACGGGACCTGGAGAATGGATTGGAAACTCAGCTTACGAACGTGCGGTCCGGTTCAATGCCGCGCGACCCTCAGAAGACCACTCTCCAGGCCTATCTCGAACGGCAACAGATGGAATTGTTTGAGGTTCTTCGCAAACGAAAGGCTGACCGCGAGGCCGACCGGAAATTCCGCGAGCTCCTCGCCAAGCGCGAGGTCAAGCCGTATTACATCGGCCAGAAGACCGCCATGCGATTTGTGCTTTCTCCCGACGAACGCTATGTAACGTTCATGCTGAGCGAACGACCGTCGGGACAGAAGCAGTCGATTGTCCCGAAGTACATAACGGAAAGCGGATTCACCGAAGACATCACGGCGCGGAGCAAGGTGGGCGATCCCCCAACGACCCAGGAATTCTGTTTGTACGACATTGTCCGCGACAGTGTCATTGTTCTCTCTCCCGATTCCATCCCCGGCATTCTCGCCGTCTCATCGGATACTGCAAAGTCGAAAAAGGCGAAGGCCCGAGACGTGTCGTATGCGGGTCCCTGGTGGTCCGACAATGGCACGAAGGCCGCCGTTCAGGTCTATTCGTGGGACAACAAAGACCGATGGATCGTCCTCCTGGATGCGGAGCGTGCGCGATTCGGTAAAGTTGTCGAACATCAACGCGACACTGCATGGATCGGCGGTCCAGGCATGTTCGGCAACAATATCGGATGGATGCCGGAGTCGGAGCGCATGTGGTTCCAGTCCGAGGCTGACGGGTGGTCGCATCTCTACGTCGTCGACGCGGACGGTGGGAAGAAACGACAGCTGACACGAGGCACGTTTGAAGTGTACGGCCCGCGGATCTCTCGGGACAAAAAACGCTGGTACTTTTCGTCGAATGAGGTGCATTTTGGAGAGAGACATTTCTACTCCATGCCGCTCGAGGGTGGAAGCCGGACGCGTATCACGTCGATGGAAGGAAGGAATGACGCATTCTTGTCGGCCGATGAGGAGACCATCGCGCTTCTGCATTCCTTCAGCAACCGCATGCCGGAGTTGTTTGTGATGGACAATGCTCCCGGCGCGAAAGTCCGGCAGGAAACTGATTCTCCCTCCAAAGAATTTCGCGCGTACGATTGGCGTGCGCCTGAGGTCCTGACGATCCTCGCCCGTGATGGCGCCCATGTTCCCGCACGGCTCTACGCGCCTGAGAAACCGAATGGGGCAGCAGTGATCTTCGTTCACGGCGCCGGGTATCTTCAGAACGCACACAAGTGGTGGAGCGACTATTTCCGCGAATACATGTTCAACAATCTCCTCGCGGACAAGGGATATACGGTCCTCGACATCGACTATAGAGCCAGTGCGGGACTCGGCCGCGATTGGCGGACGGCGATCTATCGTTATATGGGGGGAAAGGATCTGGACGATCAGGTGGACGGCGCACGATGGCTCGTGTCCACGCATGGAATCGACCCCAAACGAATCGGTCTCTACGGAGGCTCGTATGGCGGGTTCATAACGCTGATGGCGTTGTTCACGCAACCGGACGTTTTCGCAGCTGGAGCTGCTTTGCGTTCGGTGACCGACTGGGCGCATTACAATCACGGATACACGTCGGCCATCCTGAATATTCCCCAGGAAGACTCGGTCGCCTATCGCCGTTCATCCCCCATCTATCACGCCGAAGGCCTGCGCGGCGCATTGCTCATATGCCACGGCATCGTTGACGTGAACGTTCACGTTCAGGACGACATGCGACTTGTCCAGAGACTCATTGAATTGAAGAAGGACAATTGGGAATTTGCCGTGTATCCCATTGAAGACCACGGTTTTGTGGAACCGACGAGTTGGAGAGATGAGTATGGTCGCATTTTGAGGCTGTTCGAGGTCAACCTTGGGGCAGAGTGAGATCCCGGGGAAGTTGACTCTGTCTCCGCTCCTCCCTACCTTTCTCACGGTGAGTAGGATGCGGCTGTAAGGGCCGATGGGGCATCCTATGTACAACAGGAGAAGCCTCATGGTCGATGAAAAGCACCGACTTTGGGGCTTTTGTGTTTGTAATAGGCAGTTGGTGGTTGTCAATTGGCAGTTTGTTTCCCGTCCCTGATCCGTTCACTGTCCCAAGAAGCTGCTTTACGATTCGCTAATTCGAAATCTTTCGCGCACTAACTCAATTCCTCCCCATATGGCTCAAATTGGCGTACTCATCATCCACGGCATGGGCGATCAGTCGGAGAATTTCGCCGACGAATTCATCGATCGCCTGAAGCAACAGCTCGGACCGCAGTCGGCCGCTGTAGCCTTTGAAGCATGCTTCTGGGCGGATGTTCTGCAGCATCACCAGGACCAGATTTGGCAGCGCGTCAAGCGGGGCGGATCGATAACATGGCAGGGAGTCCGTCATTGGCTTCTCAGCGCATTCGGCGACCCGCCGGCGTACCTGTCGGGATTCTTCAAGCTCGGCCACCCAGTCTACCAGCTTGTCCACGCACGGATACTTGCTTCGTTGCTCCATTTGGAAGACCAGCTCGACCCCTCCGGCGGCCGGCCGCTCGTGGTGCTCGCGCATTCGCTCGGCAGCGTTATCATCTGCAATTACATTTGGGATGAACACAAGCACCCTGACAAGGGGAAGTCCCCTTTCCAAAGGACGGACTCTCTGACCAAGCTCATCACGTACGGCTCGAACATTCCGCTATTCCTGCCGCCGGTTCGTCCTGTCACGTGCATTCAATTCCCTTCGCCGGAGATCCCAGCGCCCCTTCGTCCACACGCGCGATGGATCAACTTTTACGCTCCAAGCGACTTGCTCGGATTTCCGCTCGGGGCACTGTGGGATGATGCTCGCGGTACGGTTATCGAAGACCGTTCCATGCACCCCGGCTGGTGGCCCGCGTCCCGCACGCCGTATGCTCATCTTTTGTACGAGAAGGATAAGGAATTCTTGCGGCAGGTCGTTGGAGAGTTACGTACTTTGACGGGCGGTCGATGACGACAACCCATCTCAAAAACCCATTTATTGAAGAGGGTTAGCCACAAAAATGCACAAATTTGAAATGGCTTCTAGTCTTTTCCAATAACCACCGGAGGCATAATGAAACACATTCTCCTTGCATCCATTATCATCCTCATTGCCGGCGTCCTGTTCAGCGGATGCTTTGCACAACAGTTTGTGGCCGGCAGCGTTGACTCGCCGACTATGATGAGCGGCGCGGCGGCGGAAAAGAAGGAATACACCGTCGTCAAGAATTTCTCGGTTTCCGATCGTTCGGGTTGGTTCATTCTCGGACTTATCCCTTCCGGTCATACTGATCTCAATAAGATCGTGGCCGACGAGGTCAAATCGGCAGGAGGAGATGCCGTCATCAACTTGAAAATCAAATCGTTGTATGACCCGGCCGACATTCTCATTGGAATCCTGGTGGGCGGCATCTACAACACACGCCAGTCGATCATCACCGGGGACATCATAAAGTACAAGTAACGTCCGTTCTGCAGCGCATGCCCGCGCAGAAATCTCACAGCTTTACGTCGTCACTTGAAAAGTCGACCAACAAGCTCTGGGGATGTCATGTTCGCGTCCCCGGCTCCGTAGCCGCTACGTTGATACGAGGCATGGACCGTCGTGTCCTTTGTTCAATGAACGGCACGCCGGAACGGCAATGTGCGATTGTGGCATATGAGAAGGGCTCGTTCGTCATCACGGTAAATGCGGAGCAGCGTAAAACGTTGCGCCTGGACTTCGGCGCGTCTGTCAAAGTCCGGCTTCGCAAAGATACGAGCGAATACGGACTTCCCATGCCGGAAGAGCTTAACGAGCTGTTGCGACAGGACAAAGATGGACGACGTTTGTTCCATGCTCTCACCCCGGGCAGACTCAGGACGTTGTTGTATATCGTTGGAAAAGGAAGTTCGGTCGACCAGCGTCTCCACCGTTCAACGGTCATCGTGCGACATTTGAAGGAGAACAGCGGAAAGATCAGCTATAAGCAACTTTCCATCGCCCTCAAGAAACGATAGCCCGCGTGCGCCAACCGCTTCCTCCATACTCCATGGTCCATACATGTCCTGAGCGAACGAAGTGAGTCGAAGGACTCCATACTCCCACGGCTCTACATTGCCACACAAGGAGGCCCTATGAAGCTCTCCAAAAACCTCGGCATGCTGTGTCTCTCAGCCTGGCTCATTCTCGGCGGACTTCAAACGCTGTTCAACCTGAGCTTTTCCGGCATGGGCAATCTGATGGCCATTCTGGCGATCGCGGCGGGAGTGTTGATCTTTTTGGGCAAGTAGGAGGCGGGCAGAGGGCAAACAAGACCCGTTTGGTTGTGTAAAAGCCCGAAGGGCTTCGTGTTTGCTTAGAGCCGGAGGATTTATCCTCTGTAACGCGGACAAATGTGGCGAACGCGATTTTCATTTGATGGCATCGACCGGCAATAAATTGCCGGTTTCGTCACAAACACCAAACCCGTTGGGTTGTGTAAATGCGCGAAGTGCACGCTTTGTTAAGCCCTCCATTCCACCATTCCATTATTCCATCATTCTAGGTATAACATCTTTCTCCGCACTGGGCACTCTCCGCGCAACTCCCTGCCATTCCTCCAGCCCCTCTTTGACCAATCCCGCTCCCCCCACGTCTTATCCTCTTTTACTGTCGCTCCATCCTCCTCCCCTTGCGCCCGCGAATTTATTCCCCCATCTTCATTGTCATTTTTTAGGAATATGATGAGAACCGCCTTACT
>MHAK01000093.1 GCA_001802945.1 Ignavibacteria bacterium RIFCSPLOWO2_12_FULL_56_21
CGATGATATTCGGATACCCTTCCGGACCCTTGACGCCGATGGGCAGGGAATCCCCCACGCCGTCGAAATCCGACCCGAACCCGACATGATCGATGCCGGCAACCTTGACAACGTTATCAATGTGGTCGGCAATATCTTTCACCGTCGCGAACGGCGGCGGGTTCTTTGTCTGATACTCCCTGATATAGGCCCGGGCTTCTGGACTCCTTCTTTTCCAACCTTTACCAGCAATGTATTCTTCGACCTCACGTCGTGCACGATCTTCGAATTGGCGGTACGTCTCCGACAAGAATGAGGAAGCAAATGCTATCATGACGACTCCCCCGTTTTCCCCCACTTTCTTGATGAGGTCGTCCGAAATATTCCGCTCGAATCCGGGGGTAAAACGGCGGCAAGAAGAATGGGAAGCGATGACCGGAGCCTTCGTAATCTCCAGGACGCGAAGAATGGCATCATCCGTGAGATGTGAAACGTCGACCATGATTCCCCACTTGTTCATTTCGGACACCACCTGATCGCCGAAGGGGCTCAGGCCTTTCCACGGCCGCGTTGTATCGTACGAGGAGTTGCTGATATGGTTCGCTTTCCCATGCGTCAACGTGATGTACCGGATGCCGCGGTCGGCGAAATATTTCACGTTCTCGATCTTGTGGTCGATTGGCGAGCCGTTCTCCATCCCCATCGGAAGCGAGATCAGTCCTTTGGCAAACTGCGCCCGGACATCGGCGACGCTCTTTGCGATCGCAAATTTCTCAGGATGCTGCTTGACGATTGTTTCGACGAGTCCGATGAGCGTGTCGGCGAGCTCATATGCGCCGTTGTTTTCCCGCTCGGCGGGTATGTAGATCGACATGAACGGCGCGTCCAGGCCCCCTTCTTTCGCCCGGACATAATCGAAGTCCCCTTTTGCAGTCCTTTGGGAAATGTCCTCCCATTCATCGTGCAACCGGTAGGGAATATCGACATGACCGTCGACAATGATGGATTCCTTTGCCAATTTCTTGGCCTTTGCGAGATTCGGATCGGCGGGCTGAGCAAGAAGTACCGGAACGGAAACGAGGATAAGAAGTACGGCGAGTGATCGTTTCATGGTCATCAGTGGTATGTGAATTGAGAATGACAAAACTCGTCTTCCTGGTGCTGTGCCTTCCCCGCCTGATGCTGTGCCTCGGAGCCGTCAGGCGGTGGCGGGGGGACGAATCTCTTCGATCGCACCATGAGCTGAACTCAGCCCCACACCTTGAACGGGATCAGAATAGGACGAAGCAATCAGAAATGCAATCGGCGCTGCAAGCGGCCGTGAAACGCCCGTTCCCAGAATCGATTCTCAGCCCTTTATGCATCTTCTTGTGCGGCGCACGGGAATTCCCTTTTGCCCCACCATTGCGTATTTTAAGCGTCATGAAACGACCAATGCAGATCCTCCTGGCGGCATTGTCCGCATCCCTGATGCACGCGCAACCGCAGTTTGAAACGGCCGACGTCTCCGGTCTGCGCTGGTGGAAAGGAAACACCCACACCCACACGACCAATTCTGACGGCGACACGTCGCCCGATACCGTGGCGACCTGGTATCGCGAGCACGGCTACAATTTCCTCGTCCTGAGCGACCACAATTTCTTCACGGACCCTTCACAGTACAGATATCTGGAAGACAGCTCGTTCATTCTCATCAGCGGCGAAGAGCTGACATCCTCGTTTCGGTCAAAACCCGTGCATGTCAACGGATTGAACATTCCCCATATTCTGCGGCCGCAAAAGGACATCACGTTTCTCGGCACGATCCAGATGAACATCGACACCATCCGGAACGTCCGGGGAGTGCCGCACGTCAACCATCCCAATTTCCGCTGGGCGTTTGACCATCGCATTCTGCTTTACGTCCAGGACTATCGTCTGCTGGAGATCTTCAACGGCCATCCACAAGTCCACAACCTTGGTGGCGGCGACAGATATTCATTGGAACAGATCTGGGACACGCTGTTGACCAAAGGTAAACGCATCTACGGCATTGCCGTTGACGATGCACACCATTTCAAGGGAGAATTTGCCCGTTCCCGTTCGAACCCGGGGCGCGGATGGATCTGTATTCGGGCGAGACGGTTGGACCCGCAGGAACTCATGCAGAATCTGGAGGAAGGACTGTTTTACGCGAGCACCAGCGTAACGCTCGACGACGTCGTCGTGCGGGCCCGATCGATCGAAGTTGTCGTTCGACAGGAAGGGGATTTTCGGTATAAGATCGCGTTCATCGGCGACGGCGGCACTGTGCTGCAAACGTCGCATGGAACGCGCGCTACCTTCACTCTCCGGCCAGGCCTGACGTATGTGCGGGCGCGGGTGACGGATTCGGGGGGAGGGCAGGCGTGGGTGCAGCCGGTGTTTGTGAAGAGGCAATGAGGTGTGAAGTAATGAAATGATGGGGTGACAGTCTGTTCTTATTCCTGAGAACACCATGTTTGCACTCCGCACTTTTTCTCGCCAACTTCATCTGTGCGACTTTTTGAATGCCAGTTCAGATCCATCACGCCTCATATCACACGACCATACGACTCAACTCCCTAATTACCTATCACCTATTACCTTTCACCTATCACCTATTACCTATCACCCATCTACCTAACTACTCTTATGTTCCGCATGACGCTGGACGAAGCGTTGAACACGATGAAGTTGATGTTGAAGGAGAGCGAGTATTGCTTCTTCATTACGGCGGGACCCGGCGGCGAGGTGCATGCGCGGTTGATGCAGCCGTACGAGCCGGAGCCGGACCTGACGCTTTGGTTCGGAGCGAGCCCGCATTCGCGCAAGGCGAAGGAAGTGGCCGCCAACAGTAAGGTCACGGTCGCCGTCATGCATCCGCGCCACGGAGGTTATGCCTCGATGATGGGCGAGGCGAAGCTCGTCACGGACCCGGAAAAGCGGCGGCAATACTGGCGCGCGCATTGGACGGACATCTATCCCGGCGGACCGGAGACAGACCAGTATATCCTTATCGCATTCACTCCGTCCAAGATTGAACTGATGCATTTTCCCGATGAAGCCCAGCCGCAACCCTACGGCTTGAAGCCGGTGGGATTGGAAAGAGTGGGGAAGAGGTGGAAGATGATTGAGGACGGCAGTAGACTTTAGAGCACAAACTTTCCAAACGGTCCAAACAGGCCAAACATACCAAACATCTTTCGCGTCAATTCGCGCCTGCCCGCCGCAGGCGGACGAGTCGAGGGGATTTACTATTCACCATTTACCACCATCTGACTTACTCAGATCATGATCAACGCCGTCTGGCATAGAAGTCACAGAATGCCCAAGAACCCAACGCCCCAACAACGCCTCGATTGGCACATCGCTCACGCGAAGAATTGCGGCTGCCGAGAACTTACGCCGTCAATGCGACGGGAACTTGAGAAAAAAGCGAAACTGAAATCTCCATCACGTAAAATCAGCCTTGGTTGAATTGCGCCGTGTAGTCGGGAATGGACGTCTGATCCTCGACTGACTTCTAACGTCCCACTTCTGATGTTTCATGATGGAAATGCAAACGCCGGCTGAGTTTCCTCGCCGGCGTTCGCGTTACAGCGCCATCCTCACACCTCACATCTTCCGACTCACTTCCCGCATCCCACTATTCCTCACGAGCACCCGCTCGTACTCCCGCACTCCAGGCACTTATAGCACGACCCGCTCCGAATCATGATCGCTCCGCACTCGTGGCATGGCGGCGCATCTGCCTGATTCGCGAAAACGGTCTTTTCGTTCTGCTCCATCGACGATGAGGCCTGCGTGGCCGCTGCAATCAGGATCGCCTTTGGCTCTGCCGGCGGCGCTGCCGTTGCTTGCATGCCTTCCGGCGCTCCCGTTGTGCCATCCTCACGAATGAACTTCTTCCCCAGCCAGCGGAACAGGTAATCGCTGATCGATTTGGCGATCGGAATGTCCGGATTATTGGTGAATCCCGACGGCTCATACCGGGCATGGCTGAACTTGTCCACCATGACCTTCAGCGGAACGCCGTATTGCAACGCAATAGAGACCGACGTCGCCAAAGAGTCCATCAATCCGGAGATCGTCGACCCTTCCTTGGACATCGTGATGAAGATCTCGCCCGGACTGCCGTCGGCGAACATCCCCACCGTGATATATCCTTCATGGCCGGCGATCGAGAACTTGTGCGTGATCGACTGCCGCTCGTCCGAAAGGCGGCGGCGGGCCGGAATAGGCTTGCCAGCGGCCTTTTCCTCCTTATTCTGGCTGTCCAAAGACGTGCTCAGCGGCTGCGTCCGTTTACACCCGTCGCGGTATATCGCAATGGCCTTCAGGCCCAACTGCCAGGCTTCGGTGTATGCCTGCTCGATATCCTCCGTCGTCACGTTCGTGGGCATGTTGACGGTCTTGGAAATAGCCCCCGACAGGAACGGCTGGACGGCCCCCATCATCTTGATGTGGCCCATATACTGAATCGACCGCGCCCCTTTCGCCGGCTTGAACGCGCAATCGAACACAGGCAGGTGCTCTTCTTTGAGATGCGGGGCACCTTCTATTGTGTCGTTCTTGTCGATATACGCAACAATGTGCTCGGCCTGCTCTTCATCGTAGCCGAGCTTTCGCAGCGCTTCCGGCACCGTCATATTGACGATCTTCATCAGCCCGCCGCCGACAAGCTTCTTGTACTTCACGAGCGCAATGTCGGGCTCGACGCCGGTCGTATCGCAATCCATCATGAACCCGATCGTGCCGGTTGGGGCAAGCACGGTCGCCTGCGCGTTGCGAATGCCGTACTGCGTTCCGAATTTCACAACGTCCTTCCAGACCGACGACGACGCTTCCCACAGGTCTTCCTGCACTGCAGACTTGTCGATCTTCTCGGCGTAGATGCCGTGCTTGGCCATGACCTTGAGCATCGGCTCGCGGTTCTTTTCGAAGCTCTTGAACGGTCCCAACTCCTTGGCGATGAGCGCCGACTGGCGGTACGCCTCGCCGCACATCAGCGACGTCAGCGCAGCGGCGAGCGAACGTCCCTCGTCGCTGTCGTACGCCACGCCGCGCGACATCAGCAACGCGCCCAGGTTGGCATAGCCCAGACCGAGAGGCCGGTACTCGTGCGAGTTCTGCGTGATCGCCGGTGTCGGATACGAAGAATTGTCGACCGAGATCTCCATCGCTGTGATCGTCACCCGGATCGCTGCCCGGTACGACTCGACGTCGAATTCTCCGTTCGGACGACGGAACTTCATCAGGTTGAGGGATGCCAGGTTGCACGCCGTGTCGTCGAGGAACATGTATTCCGAGCACGGGTTGGAAGAATTGATCGGCGCAGTCGACGAGCTCGTATGCCACGCGTTGATCGTCGTGTCGTACTGGATGCCCGGGTCGCCGCAGATCCAGGCGGCGTCGGCGATCTGCCGCATGAGTTCGCGGGCGCGAAGTTTCTCCACCGGTTTTCCGGTCGTGACGGCGTGCGTCACCCACTCTTTGTCCTCGATCACCGCCTTCATGAACTCGTCCGTCACGCGAACGGAATGGTTCGCGTTCTGGAAGAAGACGGAGTCGTACGCACCGCCGGGCACATTGAACCCGCCGTCATAGCCGGCGTCGATGAGCGACCAGGCCTTCTTCTCCTCGTCCGCCTTGCTGTTGATGAAGTCGACGATGTCCGGATGGTCGATATTGAGAATGACCATCTTCGCCGCGCGGCGCGTCTTGCCTCCCGACTTGATGACGCCGGCGAACGCGTCGAAGCCGCGCATGAACGACACCGGGCCCGATGCCGTGCCGCCGCCCGACAGTTGTTCACGCGACGAACGGAGCGTCGACAGATTTGATCCTGTGCCCGAGCCGAACTTGAACAGCATGCCCTCGGTCTTGGCAAGCGTCAGGATCGATTCCATCGAATCTTTGACGGAGTTGATGAAGCAGGCAGAGCATTGCGGCTGTTCTTCGACGCCGACATTGAACCAGACCGGACTGTTGAACGCCATGTGCTGGTTGACGAGCAGATACACGAGCTCGTTGTAGAAAATATCCGCGTCTTCCTGAGTCGCAAAATACCCGCCCTTGAGCCCCCACGTGTGATACGAACGCGCGACGCGCTCGATCAACTGCTTCACGCTGTGCTCCCGCTCCGATGTGCCCATCTGTCCGTGGAAGTACTTGGAGACCACCACGTTCGTGGCCGTCATCGACCACGATTTGGGGATTTCCACGTCCTTCTGTTCGAACACTTTCTGGCCGCGCTCATTCGTAATGACCGCCGTGCGCAGTTCCCATTCAACTTCGTCGAACGGGTGTACACCCGGTTTCGTGAAATACCGATGGAACGATAATCCGCGTCGTGCGGACGATGATTCAGTCTGCTCGCCCCCTTTCGGGGATTGAACGTGCGTCTCGAGCATGGAACCTCCGGTGGGAAGAGAGTGAGTTGATGGTAGGTTTTTTTTCACAGGCGTAAAAAATGCTCCAGCGACGGGAAAAAGAGCCTCCGTGCCACTGCCGGAGTACGGGCGGCTGAGACTCTCTGCTATACCGTCGTTTAGGTTTAAAAGGGAACAGGTGGAAGATGCATCAGATGTCGTGTCCCGGCCTGCTTCTCTACCTCATGAACTGAGCGTGGTGGGTTTTTCCGCACAAGGCCGCTTTTTGACGAACACAACTGACGGTGAATATAGCGGGTTGCGGCTCGTTTGTCAAGTTAAATTTGAACCTGAATTGCGTTCAAGCAGTACTTGAAACGTAAACTGACAGACTTCTCCCGTTCCCTCCACTCCCGGCCCGGCTGGCAAGTCCCGGTATTCCTTTGAAATTGAAATATTCATTTTCCACGCGCATTGCAACTCCCCTCCTTCGACAGTATTTTGGACCGACTTCGTTCCGAGCGTTTCTCCGGCCAGACCGCGGGGGACCGCCCGCCTCCACCTACGAACTTTCAGGGTCCCATGGCAGTCGCCGAGCACTTCACGACGATCATCGAGATGTTTGAGAAAGTGACCGCGCGTTTCGCCGGTGAGCAACGTCCGCTGTTCCTCCATAAGGTCGACGGAGCGTACCGAAGCATCGGCTTCATTGAGCACCATCGCCTCGTCCGAAGATTTGCCGGGGGCCTCGCTTCCCTGGGCATCACGCGCGGCGACCGGATCGCAATCATCGCGGAGAATCGTCCGGAGTGGGTCGTTGCCGACATGGCCATCGTAGGCCTGGGGGCAGTCGATGTTCCCGTCTATCCCACGCTGACGCCAAAACAGCTTGAATTTATCTTCAACGACGCGGACGTCCGCGCCGTCATCGTCTCCAATCAGTTTCAGCTTGCGAAGATCATGAAGATCAAGGCCGACATCCGGTCCCTGAGACACGTCATCATCATGACCGAACGCGGCGTCGATGACAACGAAGCCCTCGGATATTCTCGAGTGTATCAGTTGGGAGACGCGTATGAACGTCTCCATCCGACGTTCTTCTCCGAATCCTCGGCCAAGGTCAAACCCGAGGACCTGTTGACCATCATCTACACCTCCGGCACGACAGGAAATCCGAAGGGCGTTATGCTGACGCATAGCAATATGGCCAGCAATATCGTAGCATCCGCGAGCGTCATCCCGTTCGGACCGACCGACGTCCTCCTTTCTTTCCTGCCGCTGTGCCATTCGTTCGAACGGATGGCGGGGTATTACACCGCGTTGTCGGTCGGTGCGACGATCGCCTATGCGGAGAGCATCGAGACCGTCCGGGACAATCTTCTCGAAGTGCGCCCAACGATCGTTACCACGGTCCCCCGGTTGTTCGAGCGGATCCACAGCCGGCTGATGAAGCAGATGGACAGCGCGCCCGCCGTTCGGCAACGATTGTTTCAATGGGCCGTTCGCGTGGGACGCGATTATGCCCGCGCTCGGCGCAAAGGGTCGATCCCGGCGGCATTGCGCGTTCAGCATGCGCTCGCGTCAAACCTCGTATACAGCAAAATCCGTGAAAGGACGGGGGGACGGATCCGCTTCTTCGTGTCTGGTGGGGCCGCGCTTCCCCGCGAGCTCGGCGAATTCTTTGAGGCTGTCGGCATAACGATCATTGAAGGCTATGGCCTGACGGAGACATCGCCGGTGCTGACCGTCAATCGCCTCGACGATTTCAAGTACGGAACGGTGGGGAAACCGATACCGGGAGTGGAGATTAAGATCGCTGAGGATGGGGAAATACTCGCCAAAGGCCCCAATATCATGCTGGGTTACTACAACAGCCCCAAAGCCACGGCAGAAGTGATTGACCGGGAAGGATGGTTTCACACGGGGGACATCGGAATGTTCGATTCCGAGGGGCATTTGATGATCACGGACCGAAAAAAGCACCTGTTCGTGAGCTCCGGGGGCAAAAACATTGCACCCCAGCCGATCGAGAACCTGTTCCTGCAGAGCAAATACATCGACCAGTTCGTCCTCATCGGCGATGGCCGCATGTTCTGCACCGCTCTCATCGTTCCTGAATTTGAGAATCTCCGTGAATTCTCACAGAAGAACGGGATCTCGTTCACAAGCGATTCTGACCTGATCGCCGAGTCGGACATCCGGAAGCTTTATCACGCAGAGATCGAGCGCCTGCAGAAGGACCTGCCGCATTACGAACGGGTCCGGAGGTTCGAGCTTCTCAGTCAAACGCTCACAGTGGAGAACGGCGAGATCACGCCGACGATGAAGGTAAAGAGGAAGGTGGTGGAGCAGAAATATGCGGGGCTGATAGAAAAGATGTATCAGGACGTAATTTAGGAAGAAACAAAACATTCCAAACCGGCCAAACACTCCAAATATGCCAAACGGGAGAGGCTACGGAATGTGAATTTCGCGGGCTCCACCGTTTGGCGCGTTTGCCCGCCCGCACGGACTTAAAGTCGTCTATACGGTCGGTCGGGGAAATTTGGAATGTTTGGAATGTTTTCCTCACTGTTCTCCTGCACTAACCATCCTCCTCCTGATCACTCTATCCGGCACCACCCAGGCATCCGGGTAGCCTTGCTCATGGACCTGGGAGAGCTTCTGGTTCGCCTCCAGACGCGTGTGAAAATCGCCCAGCCGCACCTTGTACACAGGCGGATCATAGACCACGTAGACAGTGTCCGTCCGAAACACCATCTGGGCGGCCAGTTTCCCCGCGGTCGCATCGTCGACGTTCGACGATGAGAGGATCTGGATCCGGAAGCCTAGAATCTGCTCTTCCTGAAGGACAAGGCTGTCGCGTGGGATGAGCAGTTCCTGCTGTCGCTGTTCTTCTTCGTGTACTTTGCGGACCACCTCGATCTCTTCATCAAAATCGGAGGGACGCAGGGTCGATTCGTAGTACGCGAGCGAGCGTTTTTGGCCTTCGCGAGTCTGGCTCCGACCGGATGCATCGGAGTCATCTCCGGCTGCACCGCCGGACGTTCCGCACCCCCCTGCCAGCAAAGCAGAACCGAGGGCCGTTATTACCGCTTTATGTAGGTTACCCAGCATTGCGCATACGACGTGGAATCGCTTCGAAGCAGACGGCGCCGAAGAGCCGACGCCTCCTTGCGGGTCTCAAATTTGCCGATACTGACGCGATAGAGCTTATCTTCAGCTTGAAAGTTGTTGAACACCGGGAGGGTTCCGAAGTGTTTTTTGACAAGTCGCTGCACGCCGAGGGCATTTGGAGCCCTGCCAAATGCCCCCACTTGCACCGTATACATGGCGTTTGGCGGTTTCACCAGCGATGCCGGCTTCTTGACCGGACGCGACCACCGGCGCACCGTCGCCGCCTTGACGGTATCCTGACTGCTGCGCACCCGCGGAACGACCCGGGACTCGTTGCCGGCAGTTGACGGGGAGACCGTTCGAACGGTCGATGTATCGACTGGCTGCGAAGGCGGTTCTACGGAGCGGAATGCTTCTGGCTCCGGCTGTGAGGCCCTATTGCTGCCGCCGGTTTCTTCCGAAGTTGAGCACCCGGCTGAAGCGATAATGACGACCAGACCGCAGATAAAAATCCGGAAGGGCGTGTTCACTCTGACTTCAATCGTAGTTCGTCAATGTGCTCGCAGACGCTGGTGTCCCGTGCCACAACATTCTCCATAGAAGATATCCACGAATTAACACGAATACTTTAGAAAACTGGAAACACGAATGGTCACGAATCACGATTCTCTATTCACTATTCTCTATTCACGCCATATTTTCCATTCGTGCCCCTTCGTGTATCGGCTCTTCCTAGTCTTAGAGGTCCTTCGTGGGCAATTTTTTACGCGCGCTTCACTGATGAGACTTCGTAAGCTCAGTTTCTAGTACGCCGCCGCTGCAGTTTCCATCGCCCCCGTGACGATCTTCACGCTCGCACTTGCCCCGATCCGGTCTGCGCCGCTGGCAATCAGGGCCTCCGCTTGCTCTTTTGTACGTACACCCCCCGAAGCCTTCACTCCCAGCGCGTCTCCAACAACCCGTCGCATAAGTGCAATATCCCCGACCGTAGCGCCGCCTTTGGCGAACCCCGTTGAGGTCTTGACGAAATCGGCTCCGGCCTTGACAGCAAGAATGCAGGCACGCACCTTTTCGTCGTCCGTTAACAGTCCTGTTTCAATGATCACCTTCACGACCGCGCCGCGGGCGTGTCCCACCTCGACGACCGCACGAATATCCGACTCAACATAGGCATAGTCGCCCGACTTCAGCATGCCGACATGAACGACCATGTCGAGCTCGCGGGCTCCATCGGCAAGTGCCTGTCGGGCCTCCGCCTCTTTTGTATGCGTTGTCGTGGCGCCAAGGGGAAATCCAATGACGGTACACACGTTGACGGACGAATCGCGAAGATGCTGGGCGCATGAGCGGACAAATGAAGGATTGATGCACACACTTGCAAAAGAGTACTGACGGGCTTCACGGCACAATTGCTCGATCTCAGCGACCGATGCATCCGGTTTGAGGAGCGTGTGATCGATCATGGAGGCGATGGCCGGGTCGAATCCGTCTGCCGGTACGCCCACGCCCGCTGTAACGCGCGCGGCTCCCGACCGTACAATGTTCACCACCCCCTCTTTATTATGTACAACACAGTGATGATCCGAGCAATATCCGTCGCTGCAACACGAACGGGCGTTCGTTTCTTTAAGGACTTCGTCGATCAGTCTGACGATCGTCTCCTTGTTGATGACGGGTTGATGGCTCATCGGCTGAAATATAGCAGAAATTGACTTTCCCTCCAAAAATCGTTAATTTTGAATGGATTTTGTGGATTTCTATTGACTGAACACGCCCAAATACCGGAAAACCTCAGTTCGAGGGAAGAAAGCGTTCTCAGGCACGTCGTCTACAACTTCATTCAGACGGCCATACCGGTGGGGTCCAGATTCATTTCCAAGAGATTCGAATCCCACCTGAGCCCCGCGACGATTCGGAACGTGATGTCCGACCTTGAGGAGGCGGGATTCCTCTCTCATCCTCATACCTCCGCAGGGCGGATCCCGACGGATATCGGCTACAGGTATTACGTCGATTACCTGATGGAGATTGAACAGCTCACGCAGCCGGATGAGACGACGATCAAGGACCAGTTGGCGGCCACGTCCGACCCGACGGAACTGCTCCGGGAAACTTCGAAGCTGTTAGCGAAGATCTCTCATCAGTTGAGCATTGTTACTGCTCCCCAGCTGAACTCGGGCGTGTTTGAAAAGCTCGAATTGGTGCCCCTGTCGAGCAGCAAGATCCTGGTCATCATTTCCTTCCGTTCCGGCGTTGTCCGAACGATCATGCTCGAAGTCGGTGCCGAGGTTCGGAGAAGCGTGCTGGACCAGATCGGCCGGCTGTTGAACGAGCGATTGGCCGGGCTGACGTTACAGCAGATCAGAGATTCGTTTGCCGATCGGTTCCGGGACGTGAAAAATGAGACGACGGGACTGATCCGACTGTTCATCGATTCCGTCGATCAGCTCTTCACGGAAACGAGAGACCGGGAGAAGCTCCATATCGGCGGTACGGCCAATATCATCGAACAGCCGGAGTTCGTCGACCCGAAGAAATTCCGGAGCGTTATCGAATTGGTCGAGAACGAGGAAATCATCGTCCATCTTTTGGAGCGACATGAGGACAACACCAAAAATGTTGTCGTCACCATCGGCAGGGAGAATCTCGACACGGCGGAAGAGTATAGTCTGATGACCGCAACCTACGACGTCAAAGGCGTAACGGGGCGTGTAGGTATTATCGGTCCGAAGCGGATGAATTACGCGAGAATGATCCCGCTTGTGGACTTCGTCGCGAAAACGATTGCTAATCTGTTGAAACACTAAAACATGGCTGAATCAGTCGACACGAACGACACCCCACAGAAACCCGGTCAGAATGCGCCGCAGCAAGAGCCTGTGCCGGTGGCCGCAACGCCACAGCCACCGGCTGAAGAGCCGACGCTCGAGCAGCAGCTTGCCCAGGTGAAAGACCTTTTCCTTCGAAAGGCGGCGGAATTCGAGAATTACAAGAAGCGGGTCGAGCAGGAATCCGCCACGGTCTTCCGGATGGCGAACGAAGGTCTTGTGCTTTCGATCCTCCCGATCGTCGACGACATCGAGCGTTCGCTCAAGGCCGTCAGGGACCGTCCCGACAACGACCCGTTCCGTCGCGGCCTGGAACTGATCCACCAGAAGCTCCAGAAAGTGTTGGAGATGCAGGGCGTCCGGCCGCTCGAACCCGTAAAGGAGTTTTCCGTCGATTTCCACGACGCGCTGATGCAGGTTCCCCGGCATGACGTTCCGCCGCACACCATCATAGAAGAAGTGGAGCGCGGATACACCATGAATGGCAAGGTGATTCGACATGCGAAGGTTGTCGTCTCCGCTGCCCCCCAGGCTGACGAATCTCCGACATCCGTGGACGATGATCACACCGAGACCGGGAGATCCTGAGCTCCGATGACGAAACGCGACTACTATGAGGTCCTCGGCGTCTCGCGCACCGCGTCCGAAGATGAGATCAAGAAGGCGTATCGCCAGTTGGCATTGAAGCTCCATCCGGATCGCAACCCGGGGAACAAGGAAGCCGAGGAGAAATTCAAGGAGGCCGCTGAGGCTTATGAAGTGCTCAGCGATCCCGACAAACGCCATCGGTACGATCAACTCGGCCACGAAGGGCTTCGCGGAACGAACTACCGCGACTTCACCAACGTCAACGACGTCTTCTCCGCCTTTGGCGATATTTTCGGTTCGTCGTTCGGCGGAACGATATTCGATGAGGTCTTCGGCGGCGGGCAACGCACCCGGCGGAGACAGCAGCATGGCCAGCCGGGCTCCGACCTGCGGATCCGCCTTCCGTTGACGCTGGAAGAGATCGCCACCGGCGTCGAAAAAAAATTGAAGGTCAAGCGTCAGAAGGCCTGTGATACCTGCCACGGCTCGGGCGCCCGCACAAGCTCGGGCCGTTCGACATGTCCTCAATGCAACGGTTCGGGCGAACTGCGACAGGTGTCCCGCTCGATGTTCGGCCAATTCGTGAACATCTCCACCTGCCCGATGTGCGAAGGCGAAGGAAGGATCGTGAAGGACCAGTGTCCCGCGTGCCGGGGCGAGGGCCGCCTCTCGGGGGAATCGACGATCAAAGTAACCGTGCCGGCGGGCGTCAGCGAAGGGAACTATATTCCGCTGCAGGGACAGGGGAATGCCGGACGTCGCGGCGGCCAGGCGGGCGATCTCATCGTCGTGATCGAGGAGGAAAAGCACCCGTATTTTCAGAGGAATGGCGACGACATCATCTACGACCTTATCATCAGTTTTCCCCAGGCCGTTTTGGGCAGCGACGTTGAGGTGCCGACGCTCAACGGCAAGGCGAGGCTGACGATCGACCCCGCGACGCCATCGGGGAGGATGTTGCGCATGCGCGAGCGGGGCATTCCGCATTTGAACAGTTACGGGAGCGGGGACCAGCTCGTCCGCGTCAACATCTGGGTGCCGAAACACCTCACGCCTCGCGAAAAAGAGTTGCTGAAGGAGCTGGCAAAGTCGGAGCACATCTCCCCGACCGAAGAAGAACGGAACGGGGACCGCTCATTTTTTGAAAAAGTGAAGGACGTCTTTTCCTGATCGGTATGTTCTCGAGGGTGGCCGATTGGCTGGCGCTCACGCCGACCGAGCGCCGTGTCATGCTGTTCCTGACGACAACGTTCGTCGTCGGCCTTGGATTGCGCCTGTTTCAGGAGTCGTTTGCTTCCCCTCCGATTTTTGATTACTCTGCCTCCGACAGTACGTTCGCCGCGCTCAGTGCGGCGGCGGATGCTGAAAAAGCCCCTGACGACACGTCGGCCGGGCCGGTCAATGTCAATACGGCTTCCAAAGAGCGCTTGATGTCCCTTCCCGGCATCGGCGCTGCCACGGCAGAACGGATTATCATGGAGCGGGAGGAACGCGGGCCGTTCCGTTCTGCGAACGACTTGCGGCGTGTGCGCGGCATCGGGGCCAAACGAATAGAACAACTCCGACCACTCGTAACCGTCGACTGACGCCTCATGTTTCGCTCCCCCCGTTATCTCGGCGTCTCTTTCCTCAAAGGCCGTATGCAGATCGCGGAGGTCGAACACGGTCGCGTTGTCCAATTGACGGCTCTCGTCGAGGGAGATTCGTCGACCGATTTTGTCGAAGCGGGCGTCAACCTCTCGCCTACCCATCCCCAGCTTGCCCGGTTCGTCGAGGAACTTCGTGCCCTCATCAAACGCCACAAACTCATCGCCGAGTCGATCTCGTTCGCGCTCCCTCCCGACCCGCTCTTCATCAATATTATTCCGGTCGATCGTGAACTCGTCGGCGCCAAGCTAAAGACGTACCTGGAGTGGGAGATGCGTCAGTATTTTCCGGACTCCGGGCCAAAAGATTTTATCGTAGGTTCGCACATTATCCCATCTTCCGACGGAGGCGCCGGACAGGCGTTCATGGTGGGTTTACGGCGCGGCATTGTGGAATTCGTCCAGCGCGCGGCGGCAGAATTGAAGCTCAAGATGCACCTCGTGGATGTCGACCAGTTCAGCACGGAAAAGACGGTCATCCTCAACTATCCCGAGATCCTCGAACACGAGATCGTCCTGTTCGGCCTGCGATTCGGCGGTCTGGATGCAAGCCTGATCCATGAAGGACAGATGACGGACTATCGCGCGTATGCGCTGGAGCCTTCGCAGAGCCCGAAGCGTTCTATCGTCGAGTATCTGCGTTATCTCAAAGACCGCGAGATCCCCACGCCGGCAGCCCTCATCCTCCACGGCATCGATATTTCACCCGCCCTCATCAAGGAATTGCGGGACGAGACGAAGATCAAGCAAACGGTTGCCTTGAACGCCGTCCGCAACCTCCCCGCTGCAAAAGGCGTCTATCCGCCATTCCTGAAAGACAGTGCCCGCTTTGGCGCGGCCATCGGGCTTGCCCTCCGCGCATCATGAGGATCATCGCCGGCGAGTTCGGCGGACGCACGCTCCGTACGGTCAGAGATTTCACGATCCGTCCGACGACCGACCGGGCCAAGCAGGTGATCTTCGACGTTCTGGCGACGCGCGTGGCAATGGAGGAAAGTCGGACGCTCGACTTGTTTGCCGGAAGCGGAAGTCTGGGTCTTGAAGCGCTCAGCCGCGGCGTGCCGTCGGTGGTCTTTGTCGAGCAGGCACCGAAGTCTCTCGATGCCTTGCACACGAACATCAGAACGCTCGGAGTCGAAAAGCGGGTCAAGGTCGTCCGGGGAGATGTTTTCCGTTATCTCGCTTCCCCAGGCCGCTCGTTCGATCTGGTCTTCGCAGATCCCCCGTACAAGCTTGGGACCATCGGCTCGCTTGCGGATGTCATCGGCAGGTCCGGCGCCCTGCGACCCGGCGGCTGGCTGGTCATGGAGCACAGCACGGAAACGCCGGTGGAGCCCGACGCGACGCTGTTCACTGTGCTTCGCAAGCAGTTGGGGCAGACGATGGTGTTGATACTGCAGAAGAGAGATGGATGAAGCGGGAATAATGGAATGATGGAATGGAGATGCGGGATGAAGTTATAATGACCAATGTTCAAGTGCGATCGGGGTCAAGAACCAGGAAGAAGATTTGCCCACGAAGGACACTAAGGAATAATTCGTGCATTCCATTTTCTTAGTGTCATTAGTGGTCAATAAAAGTCTCTTACAGTGCCTTTCAGTATCAATTATTTCTTCGTGTTCTTCGTGGTGAACTCTTTTCTGAGCGCCATACGTCCGATATTCCGCAATCTGGAATCGACACTCGACAATTGAAAATTGACATTACCGCCGATCCCCCATGAAGATCGCCGTCTATCCCGGAACATTCGACCCGATCACGAACGGCCACCTGGACATTCTCGACCGGGCAGTCAAGCTCTTCGACAAGGTCGTCATCAGCGTTGCGCGCAATTCTTCCAAGAGCCCGCTGTTCACCGACGACGAACGATTGGCCCTGCTCCAGAAGGCGGTACGACAACACGCGAACGTCGAGATCGATTCGTTCCAAGGTCTCCTGGTCGATTACGCCCGAGCGAAAAAGGCTACGGCCATCGTCCGGGGTCTTCGGGTTATCTCCGATTTTGAGTATGAATTCCAGATGGCCCTGACAAATCGCCGTCTGCACGAGGAGGTCGAAACGGTCTTCCTGATGCCGAACGAGAAATACACCTACCTGAGCTCCAGCATTGTCCGCGAGATCGCGCGCCTCGGAGGCGATGTGAGCGACTTTGTGCCGAAGGTAGTGCTGGAGGCGCTGAAGAAGAAACTAAAGCCAAGTTAGAAGAATTTCCCACGAAGGAACACGAAGACTCCTGGGGACGCTGAAAATAAAATAACACGAATGACATTTTTTCGTGAACTTGGTGGGTGAATCTTTTAATCACGGCTGTCCGGCTTTTTCCCCGGA
>MHAK01000094.1 GCA_001802945.1 Ignavibacteria bacterium RIFCSPLOWO2_12_FULL_56_21
GCTTGCGATCAACCTCTGGCTTCTGCCGAAGGGAACGACAGAACGGGAAAGTGTAATTCAGACCGTTCCGGCACCGGCGACACTGCCGCCCACACAACAACCGTCCGCAACGCCGGCCCAGCCAAACTAAGTCACTGCGCAGGAAGAGATCGGAGAAAAACGCTGTTCTTTTGAAGACGATTTTTTTGCAAAGCCATTCCGCTTCCGATTTTCCTTTTACATTTTCCCTTTTTCCTTGTGTTGCACCCATGGCTCAATTGGTAGAGCAACTGACTCTTAATCAGTGGGTTCCAGGTTCGAGTCCTGGTGGGTGCACAAAATCAAAAAGGTCCGCCTTCAGTGGACCTTTTTGATTTTGAATATCATCTGTAGGACGAAGTTAGTCTTTCCTGCGCGCCGCTCTGTGGCCGGGGTAGCTGCACGAAAAGACTGCGAAACCTACTGATTTGGGGTTTTCCTTTTTGGTCCCGCTTGCAGACCCGTTCGAAATGCTAATCTGTTCCATTTTAAGTGCTGACTTCGAGGCAAACGGACCGTGGGTAGCACAGTACCCCGGAATCAACAAATCTTGAACTCTCGAATCCCAGCGGCTCGAATCGTATACGGTTGTTCCTGAAAGAGCAAACCTCTGCGGGACTATCATGCGAATGATGCAAGATTAACTCGTGAAGGCTTCTGGGTCGAAAAACTGCCTATCTAGTACTGAACAAGATTGATGATGCCGAAATTATCGTATAATCCAGCCCCGGGAACATAATCCCTGTTAAGAGATCGATATCCTTTCTGTTCGATGTACAGCACCATCCTCATCCCTCGTGGTACATTTTGCATGAAGAACCCCGAATCGTCGGTAGTCGAGAGTTGGTAGAAGAATTCTCCTTGAATCATGCGTTGAACGTCCTCGGAGAAATTCGCGAGAGTGACCTTCATCAGTCTCTCAATCACTTCCTCGTCGACGTTCAACGAATCAGCTAGATCGTCAATGTCCGTTCCAGATTTCACCGCTTTCTGAATCTTGGCGACTTGGGATATCGTCTTTACTTCCTCGATCAATGTCGTAATTTCCTTGAAACTGCGGTCGCCCCTAAAGACGAGTACCAGAGCGTTCTCAAGCGGTTGACGTGATTGTGCACCTCGAACCTTGCCCGCAAGGTAGATGTTGTTCTTTGTAGATTCCTTGTAGTTATATTCACTCTCTACCCATCTGGGATCGATTTCCGGAACATTCAATTCGTGCTTCACTCGTACAACGATGAGCGGAGCGATCGCCCACGTGACAGGATTCAGATACGAGAAGGCTGCACCGGCTTCGTCAGGGAGGCTCACTGCCGACGGGACACCGATAAGTCGTTGCTGAAAGAGTGCTGATCCGCCGCTATTCCCCTGTGCGATGGGAGCGACAGTCTTGATTCTGCCGTTCCGAGAATCACCGGCCTCATCACTGACAAACGAGCCGTTGTAAGGGCCGGAGGTGATATTGAGGATCACTCCCCCTTTCCCCGGGTAGCCGAGAAGTGTAAGTTCTTGATTCATCGGAATGTCGAAAGGATTGCCGAATGGGACATAGTCGAACTCTGGATTATCGATGGCCTGACCAGTGTTTGCATCTGCCACGATCTTGAGGATGGCCATGTCAAGATCCTCGTCCCCGCCCAGGTAGTCTGCGATATACCTCAACTGAGGCTTACTTTTGGGATCGTTGTTGCTCAGTTCATAGACATTCAAAGAGTTACTCGCAGCATAATATACGATAGTGGATTCCCCGTTTCGAATTCTGCCACTTGGTTTGGCAACGTGATAGTTCGTCAAAATCAGACCGTCACGGCTGATCACTGTCCCCGAACCGCTGCTTCCTTCTTTAGTAAGGTAAGACCGGACGAGCTCTCCACCGCGATATTCAGCGACGTAAACGGCTTCCGTGACGAGCCGGACAAATGGCTTGACATTCTTCGGTATTTGCTGTGCTTGAACCAGGGATAGTCCCAAGATCACGAGCACAACTGGGTAGAACACAGTTCTCGTTTTCATAATAACTCATCCTGTCTGCTATTGTGAGATGTGGAGTGAGCTCAGGATCCGTTGGTGGGCAAGTGTGGTTTTCTCAAAGGCGTTGGATTTTGTGCGAAACGTGAGGAAGTATGTATATCGGGGAGTGGGTATAATGTCCGTATAGATCCAAACAAGAGCAGGGAAACCGTCCGTCCTTAGAGTGCCTGGTTCCTGAAGGCTGTACTTCAGTCGTGTTGCTCTGCGTCCGACAATTTCAATGTCCTCTGTTCGCACGCTCGCCGGCTGGACCTGTCCTGTATAGTCAACGAGCGAGAACTGTGCCGAGTCCGGAGAACCACTACGAGCTTCGACCAAAAACGAAAACCCGTCGGAACTTCGATCTTCACCGCTGAACACCAGGTCATTGCCCCACCTGCTTCCGGAGGTCATCATCGAGAGCGCGGCCGAAGTAGAAGGGTCAAGATTGCGAGGGTATTCAAACGATATACCATATTTGTCTTGTGCAAAATGGAGGTCCTGAGTCGCGCCGAATTTCAGGTAAGCCCCGAAAACCATCAGAACAGCAAAAAGGATAAGCACATATTGGTCGGCGGCAGACTGAGGATGTTCGGTTTGCTGAAATGTGCTAGATGTAAGCTTTCGCATTTTGAGATAGACGACAGTCAAGACGGCGATGGAAAATACTAGCGTCAGAATGAAGGACAACCAGAGAACTCCGGCAATGCTGGTCAAAATGATAAACTCATTGAGAGCCTGATAGATGCCGAAGAGAAGCATTCCCGAGGTGATTCCTATGAGAGAATTGAACCTGTGATTGCCCTGCGCGAATTTAGACTTAGCAACGTAGTAACCGACAAGGGAGCCTATGCTTGCATACACAAGAGCATTGGAAGAAGAGGTATAGGTCATAGAGAACAGTGTATATTCAGGATGCCGAGACAGATAGGCAATGCTTTGGACCAGGGCAAAGCCGGTTCCGATAAAAGCACCGTAAGCCATCCCGTCTGCCGGCTCGTCGAATTCGTTGGTAGGATAAAAACCAAATCGGAGGGACAAGTAGAACAGGAATGAGGCAGTCGCTCCCGTAATGAAGATGGATGCAAGGAACAGCGTGGTGAAGGACTGGTAGATCCAGTCATTAACACCGAATGCGCTGTAGACTATCGGAATGTAGAACAGGCTCGCTATGGCCATGCCTGTAAGGCCGGCAGCTGCCACATAGCCTGACGGCTCGGGTTCCACCCGATCCTGAAGATAGAAAAACGTCATCCAGATAGTGCAGGGAAAGGCCGAAAGGATCAGGATGACCAGATCCTTGAGGATCCCCGCAGTCGGAGGGGTTGTCTCGTTTCCGGCCAGGTACATGGCAACTAGGAAAAGTACCTGCGAAACAATGTTCACACTGCCTGAACGCAAGAGACTCTGTGAACGAGCCATCGCTAAGGTCCTCCTGATAGTTTTGAGTTTGACCTACTGTCGATTTCGTCTCAGCTGTGTGAACCAAGACAACAACTTACAATATCTATTGGAAGGTATATTGAGTGCGCATATCTTTGTGTGGGCGAGCTTTTGTTCTCACTGGAAATGCGGATCTTGCTGCTCTATGGTGTTTCCAAAGTTCGAGCGGTCAACACCGGGCGAAGGTGTAACACTTTCTCATCGTCGTTTGCCGACAGCGCCGGAAATATCGCACAGGAAATGTGCATTCACAAGCGAGTGTGGTGACGATATTCGAAAATGGTACATGTCTCCCCGCCACTGTATGCCATTGATTTTCCCAATAATGATAAACGACCGGACCGAACTCCAACACGCCACATACACAGATTGAACATGACGACCATGTCAGGCACCTCTAGTCACTGTGCGCGTTGGCGCGGGTGATGAGGTCGGAACGCACACTACATGGTATCGCACATAATCAACGTACTTTCCTCCGCCCTCTGCTGAGCAAACTTCGGTGGGGGAGAAGGGAAAATTGAAATCGAATTCGGGATTGACAGGGTACCGGAATCTCCCGTATTGGTTCAGGAATCATACTGCAAATCCAGGACAAAGTCGGTCCTGCGTGGCCGCCGGAACGAAGTGGAGGCGGGGCGGGTGCAAAAAACCAGTGGTCAGTATTCAATAGGCTGTAAGGAGAATACGGAAGGCACGTATTTCTGAAGTCGTGCAAAGCCCGGGCACATGCTCGGGCTTCGTCGTTTTCAGCGAAAACTGAAAGCGATTCTTCGATCCTGCAAATGATGATTTGATTCGTACTCGGTCTTTTGCTACGTTTGGGGCGCCAGTACAATTCTTGGAGGTCTCATGACAGCTCTCTGGCTCCTCGTCGGCTTCGTCCTCGTTGGCGTAGCCTTCTACCTTCCCGGCCGCACCACAGACTTGTGGCCGAACATCAATGCAGCCGGACTCGTACTCCTCGCATACCTCGTCGCTCTTCTCGCCGTGTTCTATCGCAGAAAAGACCTCACATTGCGACGTCGAAACGTCATTATCCTCCTGTCAGCCGTGAGCGTCATCGCCGCAGTGCTGTCATGGCGACAGATGGAGGACCAATCCAATTGGCAGAGGAATAAGCTCGGCGAAATCGGAAGTATTATCGGCCGGGGTATCTACAACGATATGGTCAAAGATTCGTTGCTCGTCGTGCTCGAGGATTTTTACCACAACAATGGGAAGAAATTGTCGCTCGGGGAGGTCTACAAGAAACGGTATCCTCCCGGTAATGTCGGTGACGCATGGAGTACGATTGAGCAGTCGGGCAGGCCAAATCCACCGGACGACGTGTTCCTGGTTGAGATATCCGACTCGCATGTAGTCCTCGTCGCACGACACCCTTGGTACCGCGGGAACAATGCCGAGTTCCTGAATTTCAACGGCCCGAAAGGCACTCTCCAGGTCCGGGCTACTCTTACCCAGAAAGGACTTCAGTATGTCACAGAAAACTGAATCCCCCAACCCTGCGGGTCCCCCAGATCTCAGTAACTCGTATCTCGGAAGTCTAGTCGTCGGCGCGGTGATCGTTTTAGCCCTCGTGTTTCTTGGCTCATCGATTGCCGGCAATCCTCTGACGTCGTTTCGGATGAGAGGATCAGGTCCCCTTCCGTGGATGTATCCATGGATCCTTGCGGCGGGGCAGACCATTGGCAATGGGCTCACAGAATTTTCCGGCAACTCTCTCAATCCTGCAGAAGACTCGATCTATTGGGCATCACTGATGAGCATATTCCTCTCGGGGATTCTCGCACCCACGCTGACGTTGCGGCTCATGGGCAGGGCACGCGCCCCCATCCTCCGTGGTCTCTATATTGTCAGCTTGGTCATGAGTACGACGTTTGCCATCGCGGTCGTACCGTCCGGCTTCAAGGCGTATCGGGCTCGACTCGCGATACGCGAGGCTCAGGCTATTCAGGGGAACAAGGATGAAATTATCAATGAGCTCAGCGTCATCGCAAAAAAGGTGTATGAGTACCGGATTCTCCCGAAAGTGCACGGTGGAGGAGATGGAACTACACACGGATACGCTCTTCCAACATCACTGTCCTCCACCCATTGGGCCACATACAAGCTCACGGAGACACCTGTTGGAATCGGCGTTCTTGCCGCGTCAAATCTATACCAAGATGCCGGGGTAACGGTCACAATCCAGCCGGATGGTCGACTCCAGGGCTGGACCTATGTTGGTTTGTTTCAATAGCGCTCGCAATCTCAACGAGCCCAGAGCATGACGAAAGGAATAAGTGTCATGGACAGTCAAACACCGAAATGGTTCTCGCTCGATTGGAAATGGATCGTCGCCGGGTATTGCTATTTAGTCCTGTTTCACCTCCTTCCGACGTTTCTCATGGGGGCATTGTCCGTCACGCCCATTCTTCCATATCATCGGGTCGGAGTGCAAACTCTGGACTTGGCCGCAATATGGCTCCTCGGCGGTATCTCGGTCGTTGCGTTTTTTGTGGGTCGGAGATCCCCGGGGATCACGATTGCCGAACCTGTTATTGCGGGAGTGATCTACGCTCTGACCACCGCCCTGGGATTTCGCCAGCTCGCATCGTCGAACGTTCGAGGAAGGGAAGTCCTTGCGGTGATCTTCTGGACCTTGATTGTGATCATACTGTCGGCGGCGGGAGCATGGTTGGGGGAGATGGCGCAGCGAAGAATGGCTCAGAACCGGAGTCAGTAATCAGAAGTCAGAGGTCAGAAGTCAGAGGTCAGACAGGAGCAAAGTGCAGAGCCCGGGCAAACGCTCGGGCTCCTGTACTTATGGTGTGCATCCACGCGCCCCGGCCACATGTGGCGTCGGCTGCAATTGGCTGAAGGTGCTCCAAACCACCGCCGATCTGCGCAAAGCAAGTAATACTTGAAAGGACAATAATGAAGAGGATTGCGTTGTTCGCCTCATTGACTTGTATGGTCGCAACGACTGCCTACTCCCAGCCGGAGAACTTAGCCTTGGTGCGGAAGAAAACGGAAGTGGGCATACGAGAGGCCGTGAATGGCGTGAAAGGAGCCGCTGGACTTATCGCCATTGACCTCACCAACGACGATACGTTCGCAGTCAACGAGAATATGGTCTTTCCCCAGGGAAGCGCGATCAAGATTACGGTTCTCATGGAGGTTTACCGGCAGGCTGCGAAAGGTATGCTCACCCTGACGGACACTCACCCAGTGACAGCACAGTATCAGGTTGGGGGAAGCGGTGTGCTCCAAACGCTGGGAGACGGCACTTCGCGACTGAGTGTGCGCGACCTGTGCGTCCTTATGATTACTCTCAGCGACAATACCGCTACGAATATGCTCATCGACCTTGTCGGCATGAACAATATCAATTCTACGCTGAGTGGACTTGGTCTCAAAGAGACGAGGGTTCAACGCCGGATGATCGACATACCGGCCTCCAAACGAGGAGAAGAGAATCTTTCCACTCCCGCTGAAGCTGCCAGGATCATGACCATCCTCTACAAAGGAGAATTTGTAGACCGAAAGACGAGCGACGCGATCCTGGACATCCTCAAAATTCCAAAACGTGGGACGATCAACGCGGAAGTACCGGAGACCATTAAAGTAGCATTCAAACCGGGCGGGATCTCCGGGGTTTCCACGGAGTGGGCGATCGTCTACCTTCCCCAACGTCCCTATATAGTGGTCGCAATGGAGAACTACTCAGTAGGAGATGAAGCCTCAGATATGATGAGAAAAGCGTCGCGATTGATGTTTGACTACTTTTCTCGTGTGGGGAGGGCAAGCAAATATGGGACGTACGTAGAATGAGGAAGTGAAGCGGCATTCCCGCGACAGAGACTCAGTATCAAACCGAAAGACTCTCGAACACTCATTTCATAAGCGCAATCTTCCTGACCGCCCGTCCTCCTTTCCACTCAAGAGTCGCGAAGTAGATTCCCGCGCTGAGTTCCGAGGCGTCGAATACCACTCGCACAAGCCTTCCAGCCTCCGCGTTTCCGTCGAAAACGACCGCCACTTCTCGTCCCAGGATGTCGCAGACAGAGAGTCGTGCACGACCCCGACCGGGAACGGAGAATTCGAACACAGTCGACGGATTAAAGGGATTCGGAAAATTCTGCATGAGCACGAATGTGGCAGGATAGTCCGGCTCTTTCCTGGTCTCCACGGCTGACGTGACAAGACTCACCGCTGTGGTCTTCTTCATACCAGCAGGATCAGCCAGATACACATCGGTGAATGGTGCTCTTCCAGCTGGTGATTCTGGGACGATCGAAATCCATTCTTCGTCAGAAAGTCGTTGGAAATTCCACCCCAGGTACTCGTAATAACTCATGACCGGCCCGACAAACGTCCACAACGCGCCGCCCGGCAGGGTCGCCGAAATAACCGCAAGATTCACAGGACCGGTTCCGGCATGAACTACCCACCCAACGACTTCTCCAGCGGCATTTGTCGGTGCCGTGTGTATGTCGGCCACGACGAAATCTTTGTCAAACATTCCTGCGTCGTACGGTGAGTAGAAAAGGGAAGGATACCAACCCGTGTAAGGCGACCCGCACATTATGCCCGGTGGAACGATCATGCCGCAAAGAAAGGCACGTTCGGCTTCGGAGAAAGCAGCGGCATCCAGCGTCTTTTGAGCAACCGACTCAAGCGTGTCCGCGACGCCATAGAGGCGCCTGAAATAGT
>MHAK01000095.1 GCA_001802945.1 Ignavibacteria bacterium RIFCSPLOWO2_12_FULL_56_21
GACGGGCATTCAAACCATTCCCCTATGGGCGACGACGGCGCGTATTACCCCCGCGGTACGGGTAGTTTTATCTATCAAGACGGCATCGTATGGGGCGGGTCGATGTATCTCGATGCCGCCCGCACTGTCCCCTATTCATCTGTGTCCATAAACCAAAACGTACGTGTCGGCGGTGGAACTTACGGCGTCGGGACAAGGGCGGGGAGGGTCGTCGATCCATCGATCGGCCCGTCCGGAGTTGAATACCCCGGCGCTCCGGACGTTCACATTTACCGGATTCGAAGGGATTATGCCTTCATGTCGAGGGTTGAACGGGAAGCAAGCGCCGCGGCGGTCAATGAGATCGGTCCCGAGAATGTGACGCAGGCGATGATCGACGCCGATTCGGCGCGATTTGCTGTGGATTGGACTAACTGGCCGGTTGCGAAGGGAGCCCCGTATATCGAGCGCAACGGCGTACCGGGATATCAACCGCCTCCTGCGTTCAGTGAAGCTTTTGGGGTTGATGACCTGATCACGGGCCACTATGACGAACCCGGACTTGCCGGCGCCGACCTGAGCGCACCGGCGGATGAGGTTCTCTGGACTGTCTACAACGACCTCAATGTCGCCGAAACACAATCCTTTGAAGGCTCCGATCCCATCGGTCTCGAGATCCAGAAGACCGTTTGGGGCTATAAGCGC
Source organism: Ignavibacteria bacterium RIFCSPLOWO2_12_FULL_56_21 (assembly GCA_001802945.1). Classification (GTDB taxonomy): domain Bacteria; phylum Bacteroidota; class Ignavibacteria; order UBA10030; family UBA10030; genus 2-02-FULL-55-14. The sequence goes on from MHAK01000095.1 coordinate 685, forward strand.
ACGGATGCCATCGGCAATGTATGGTTCAATCGCTACAGGCTGATGAACAAAGGAGGGGTGGACAGAGATGCATCGGACGCTGTATCGTACGGGGCGTTTCATGTCGACAGCATGTATGTGTGTCAATGGTCCGACGTGGATCTCGGCAATGCAGGAGATGACCTGCTCGGATGTGACACGCTCCTGAACATCGGGTTCGCTTACAATGGCAACGTGAGAGACGACGAATACGATCTATTCTCGATGCCCCCTCCATCTGCCGGCTATGACCTCTTGTCGGGTCCGCTGGTGACTGCGCCTGGCGATTCTGGGATCTTCGATCTCAAGTGGATCCACGGCAAGAAGAACCTCGGAATGACGTCTTTTGCGTATTTCTCGTCCTCCTCGCCGTACCAAGACCCTCCCTGGGTTGATTACCTGAATGGAACCGGCAGGTGGTGGAAATTGCTCCGGGGTTTTGCTCCATTGGGCAGTTTGGTCACTGCAGATCAGCCGTACAATTACCCGGCTGGAATCGAACCATCGGTGTTTACGCTGTCCGGAGACCCAGTGGCAGGGACAGGCTGGCTCGATGGAAAGGGAGAACCGTCGTCGATCGTTCCGGGGGACCGGCGGTTGTTGGTGACGACCGGACCCTTCACAATGGTCCCTGGCGACACGCAAGAGGTCTATATTGCCGGCGTCGCCGGGATGGGTGCCGATCGCCTCTCCAGTGTCGCCGTTATGAAGGCAAATGCACGTGCCGCCCAGAATCTCTTTGATCATTTGTTCGGCGGAACGCCTGTAGTCAATCGTCTGGTCGAGATCAGGCATCCCGGGGCCGCAGTCACAGAATTGGCCATACGAGCCACCCCACCGCCAGGGATGGTCGTCCAGTTTGGCGAGATTCTGTTTCAGCCAGAAGCCGGTTCAGAACCGACTTTTTCTACTCCGCTCTTCGACGATGGCGCTCACTTCGACAGCCTTGCGGGCGACGGCATTTGGGGTGCAGTTCAGGCAACGTCAAACAGACAATATCCCTACCGGGCGAAATTAACGCTTCAAACTTCAGCCGGCCCGATTGTCCTTGAGGACTTTCTCACGGGTCTGACTTTGCGTCCTCGTCCCGTACTTTCGGACTGGTCGATCGTCTGGGAAGATGGCAAACAGGATGGCAAGCTCAACCCAAATGAAAATGTCATAGTGTCATTCAGCGTGCACAACGTCGATCCCGTCAATGCGATCAACCAACTGACCGTTCTCAACGAAGGTGTGTCGCCGTTCGAATCGAACCGGTCGGCGACGGCCCTCGCACCCATTTCTCCCGGGGCAACGGCCTCCGGCGAAGTTTTCACCCTGTCTTTCCACACAGCTTTGTCGGAATCCAGCGCAAGTCTGCTGTACACTGTGGCGTATGACGGTGCCGCATATTCCTCGAATGCCCGGTTTCCGGTGGAACCGTGGACACCGGATGCATCCTGGAGAGATACCCTGGAAGTCCTGAAATCGGTCGGCGTGACAATGAACGTCATACCTGTCATTGCGGACCCCGCCGCAATGACGGGTCATGATTACCTCGTCAGTTTTGTGACCCTCAATGACACGACCGGCGAAGTGGGATGGTCCCTGCAGGACATGAACACCTCAGCCTGGCTGTTGACGGCGCAGAGGCTATCGACCAACATTGACGGCTGGCCCCACCCCGTGGTCGACGGTGTACAGTACATCGTCCGGAACGTCCCTACCGATTTTGTTGACTTCCAGCAGTTGTCCGATGTAGCAGGTCCGCTCAACCCACCGCACTTTGCTTCCTTTGGCTTCATCGGTGTGCCGACAACGCTTGCCCCCCAGGATCGACCGACGCCCGACGCCGGGGGCGGACAATGGGGCATCATCACCGGCAATACCGGGTCGACCATGAGCTATGACTATTTTGTGCTCAGAGTGACCAATGGCGGTGCCCGGTGGCCGATCCTGCTAAGGAATGACTGGGAGATTCGTTTCACTGCCGGGCCGAACTACGGACTCGAACCCGATGCGTTCACAGGTATGGGCAACAATTTCATGAGAGTTCCGTTCGAGTTGTGGTATGTCGGCCCCGATCCCAATGATGCGTCCGATGATTATCGATTGTTCCCGTATATGATTGGCGACGGCGACAGCACGTTCGATATCACCAGATTCGATAACAACGTGTCCGGTGGGGACAATGATCCTGAGACCGACTGGTTCTATTGGGTGATCCCGACAGACAAAACACCCGGTCAAGCGGGGTACAACGCTATAGTCTCGAGCATACAAGCAAACATCCCTGGTCACGCGTACATGGATCCTGCGATCATGAACGGAGATGCCATGCGGCGAATGGTGCTCGTGAATTACAACGGGGGATCGGTTGCGTCTCCGACGTTTCCGGAAAATCTGACCAGCAAGATGCCGGCGACGGGTTCAGTGTTCCGCATCGTCACCGGAAAGCCCAACGTTGCGGGAGACCGCGTCGTCGTTCGCGCAATTGCGACGACTGGCGTCGGTGGGAACGGAATCGTTCCAGACCGGATTGACCTGGCCCAGAATTATCCGAATCCCTTCAATCCCGTGACCTCCATCAGGTATCAGATCCCACAAAAAGCGACGGTGAAACTTGAGGTCTTCGATGTTCTCGGCCGAAAGGTCCAAACGCTTGTCAACAAGGAGCACGTGCCCGGGTCGTATGTCGTCGAATGGGATGGGAAGACGTCGCACGGGATCTCTGTGTCGACCGGCGTGTATTTCTACAGTCTGACAGTCGGAGATCGACTCATGACGAAAAAAATGGTCCTCCTCAAATAGCGATTGACAGCATCGGTGAAGAGAAAACCCGGCTTCGGCCGGGTTTTTTTGTTGGGTAGCATATGCGTGACGAAAACTTCACGTTGAGGCAAGTGCGCGTGTCGGGTTCGACCGAGCGCGCACAACCGGGTTGTATCCACAGGGAATTTCTTCGTACTCTGACGCCAGAATTCCAGGAGACTGAACGCCATGGCACGTGCAACCACACTCGGACTGATCGTCGGCAATCGCGGATTCTTTCCCGCCCACCTCTGTGAATCCGGCCGCAAAGAGGTACTCGCCGCACTCGATGCGGAAAGCATCCGTGTTGTTGCACTCCCAGTAGACGCCACAAACCACGGAGCCGTGGAAAGCTATGCAGACGCGAAGAAATGCGCCGAGGTGTTCCGCGCCCATGCCGACGAGATCGATGGCGTCCTCGTGACGCTGCCGAATTTTGGCGATGAACGCGCGGTCGCCGACACGCTGCGCCTGTTTGGAACCCGCGTACCGGTACTCGTCCATGCCTTCAGCGACGACAAAGACAAGATGACGATCGCATTTCGACGCGACAGCTTCTGCGGCAAAATGTCCGTCTGCAACAACCTGACCCAATATGGGATCAGGTATTCGATCACCTCGCTCCATACCGTTGCGCCGGACGCTCCGTCGTTCCGCGAAGATATCCGCCGATTCGCCGCAACGTGCCGGGTGGTGCGCGACCTCCGCAATGTCCGCATCGGTGCGCTTGGCGCTCGTCCGACGGCGTTCAATACAGTGCGATACAGCGAGAAGCTGTTGGAGGCGTCGGGCATCTCGGTTGAGACCCTGGACCTCTCAGAAGCCCTGGGATGGGTGGGGAGGATGAAGGACAACGACACGGCCGTACAGGAAAAGCTCACCGGCATCACGTCCTACACGAATACGACCGGTATTCCGGCGGCCAGCCTGATGAAAATGGCCAAGCTTGGATTGGCGATCGACCGATGGGTAGCGGACAAGAATCTCTCGGCAACGGCGATACAGTGTTGGACTTCACTCGAAGAATTTTTCGGCGTTGTGCCATGCACGCTCATGAGCATGATGTCCGAGTCGTTGATGCCGAGCGCCTGCGAAACCGACACGGCCGGAGTTGTCGGGATGATGGCGCTCCGATCCGCGTCGCAGAAGCCGGCTGCGCTTCTGGACTGGAACAACAATTATGGCACCGATCCGGATAAGGGAGTCGTGTTCCATTGCTCCAACCTTCCCCGCTCGTTCTTCAGTGAGCAGAAAATGGATTTCCAGGAGATCATTGCCGGCACGGTGGGGAAGGAGCAAACATTTGGGACGATCGTCGGAACAATCGCACCAGGTCCGTTCACGTTCTGCAGGGTGTCCACTGACGATTTACATGGCCGCATAACGGCATATGTGGGAGAAGGAGAGTTCACTCAGGACCGCGTCGAGTCCTTCGGAGGCTACGGAGTGATCAAGGTCCCCGAATTCCAGAGTCTTCTTCAGTACATTTGCAGACACGGGCTGGAACACCATGTTGCGGCCACGCGCACGCGGATGGCTCAGGCACTCGATGATGCATTCACGACGTACCTGGGGTGGGACACCTACCATCATTCGGCACACGCAGAGAGACACAACTTTTGACGGTTTGCAGGGATACGTCGGCAAGAATCCTTACTTCGGATGTATCGCCGGACGATATGCCAATCGGATCGCCAAGGGGAAGTTCACAGTGGAGGACGGAGACACTCGCAACATACGTCACGGATGATGACGGACCGATTCGTAAGGATGGAGTTGAAATACGATACCCCGGCTTTGCCATGTTCTTGTTGCGTGAATGTCAGATCACTCCTCCTCTCCCGACAGCCGATATCCGATGCCTGATTCGGTAAGGATCAAGCGGGGAGTAGAAGGATCATCTTCGATCTTCTTCCTCAATTGACCCACATAGACGCGGGTATACTGAGTCTCACCTGCAAATGTGGGACCCCACACAGATTCGAGGATGTATGCGTGCGTCAGCACTCGGCCCGAATTCCTGACAAAGAGTGATAACAGAGAGTATTCCGTTGAGGTGAGGTGTACAATCTCGTCCTTCTTCTTCACAACGCGGGCAGTCAAATCAATTGAAACGTTTCCGCAGGTGAACATCTCTCCCGGGGGGAGACCCGTCTCACGTCGGAGAGCCGTTCGAATGCGCGCAAGCAACTCACCGGTGCGAAAGGGTTTCACAAGGTAGTCGTCCGCCCCGGCGTCAAGACACGAAATGATCTCCGACTCTGCCGTTCGGACGGAAAGTATGATCACCGGTGTACGGAACTGGTCGCGAATATTGCGCAGCACCTGCTGCCCATCCATATCTGGGAGTCCCAGGTCGAGAATGATCAGATCGGGCCGCTCTGTTCCCGCCATGGCGATCCCATCGCGTCCGTTCACGGCGGAGCGAACTCGATAACGATTCGATTCGAGCGTCAATTCAAGAAGCCGCCGAATGGAAGACTCATCGTCAATGACGAGAATTGTGGGTTCAGGACTCAATGTGAAACACCCTGTTGTTCAAGCGGAAACGCAATGACAAATTCAGCTCCTCCTTCCGTTCTATTCAATACCGACAACGACCCCCGCTGCGCTTCAATGAATCCTTTCGCAATGGTCAGGCCAAGTCCTGTTCCGCCGGGCATGGCTCCTTCCGATCTGTAGAATTTCTCAAAGACCCGAGGAAGGTCCTTGGCAGGGATCCCAGGCCCTCGGTCCGCAATGATCAGGATGAACGTCTCGTCCTTCAGTGCGGCCGTTGCGATGATCGGGGTTCCGAGCGGCGTGTGGACACAAGCATTGTGCACAAGGTTGATCAATGCCTGTTGTGTCAGCCCGAAATCAAGGCGTGCAAGTGGAAGGTCGGGCTGCACATCGAGTGTCAGTGATCGACCCGCCAGATCATCGTGCAGCTCTTTTTCCACCGCACGAAAGATATCGCCGACATCGCACCAGTCCGTTCTTGGACGGACGCGGCCCGCTTCCAGGCGGGACATGTCGAGGAGGTTGGAGATCAGTCTGTTCAGTCGTTCTGCCTCGCGATGTACTTCTCCGACATGTGCCTGCACGACCGCATCGTTCGTTTCCGCCGATGCCCGTAAAAGCTGCTCAGAAGATCCCAGGATGGCCGCGATCGGAGTTCGGAGTTCATGCGAGAGGGAATTGAACAACGTCTTCGTGAGTCGCTCAGATTCTTCCAGCAGCAGAGTGTTCTTGTGTACATCATTGAGGAGTTCGCGTTCGCTTGCGATGCCGATCTGTGCAATGAAGTTCTCAAGCAGCGAATCACGTCCAAATGCCGTATGCGTGATGCTGTTGAGCCGCACGCCAACCACTCCCAGGGGATATCGCGGTCCCGACATGGGGAGATACGTAGCCTGGAAAGACGGAAGATGCGGTGTGGTCCGTCCGGCGGTCTTTTCGTTCCAATAAGACCATGCCGCGGCTTTGGCCTCTTCCTGGTCAGGCTGCCACGTGCTCGCAGGGTGAGGGCGAGGGGGCATGTCGCCGTCGGGCTCTCCCAGATACACGACAACATCAGCGTCGAAGAATCTCTTGATGTTTGCCACAGCTGTGCTGATGACCTCGTACTGGGAGTGTGCCAACGATAGATCTTTTGTGAGAGCAAAAAGGGCCGCAGTACGCTGTTCCTTGGCAATAACCGACAGCTCCTTCTCCCTGATGCGTCCCGTCAAGATGCCGCTGACGATGGCGACGACAACGAATACGCCAAGCATCATGACGTCTTCGAAATGTCCGATCGTAAATGTGTAGAGGGGGGGAATGTAGAGAAAGTCCCAAGATAGGGCGGCGATCACTGCACTTATGAGGACAGGTCCGCGACCGAACCTGAGTGGCAGAATAGACACGAGGAGCAACAGCACAAGAGAGACCGCACGGAAGCCGATCAGCGGTGTCGCCGGAATACAGATAACGGCAACGGTGAGCACAACAAGAGGGGCAGCGATATACTCCCGCAATGAATGCATGCTGATTCCTGTGAAACGTACGCACAATCTCCGAGAGAAACTCCTGTCGACCGAAGCAAAATGAAACTTGCGCAACTGGTTTGCGATGGAAGACGAATAAAGATAGGCGGTCAGGATGTAAAGAAATCATAAAACTTCTTTTCGATACCCACTTTTTACGAAGTTCATATTGTTCGTGAATCCATGTCCCGGTATCGTGTCCGTGGCCGCATTCCAGACACGAATACAGAGATCGATCACATGAACACTGAAAGAGAGAGGACTTCATCGGCAGACGATGATCAGAACTTCACGATGGCGGCACGGTTGCGAAGGACTCTTTTGGGGGCGCCCCGAAGTATCAGCGACCCATCGCTGTTCCATCGGATATCGTTGATAGCATTTCTTGCATGGGTGGGTCTCGGCGCCGATGGTTTGTCTTCATCCGCGTACGGTCCGGAAGAATCATTCCGCGCTCTCGGCGATCAAACGTACCTCGCGATCGCACTTGCCGTGGCGACGGCATTTACTATTTTCATCATCTCGTACGCGTATTCGCGGATCGTCGAGCATTTTCCCTATGGCGGAGGCGGTTACGTGGTAGCCAGCAAACTCCTCGGTCCACGGTTTGGAGTGGTCTCCGGTTCTGCGCTTCTTGTCGACTATGTTCTGACTATCTCCGTTTCGATTGCCAGCAGTGCAGATCAGGTCTTCAGCGTCCTGCCGCCGGAATACCGGAGCTGGAAGCTCACGGTTGTTGCCGGGTCGATCCTCTTGCTGATGCTCCTCAATCTCCGGGGAGTGCGGGAGTCGGTCACGGTACTCATGCCAATCTTCCTCGTCTTTGTTGCCACTCACTTGATCCTCCTTGTGGGCGGCATAGGATCGCATCTCGCCGATGCGGGCCGCATGGTGGGCGACGTTCGAGATGGATTCACTCGGGGAACTGAGACCATCGGATGGGCGGGGATGTTCGCGCTTTTCATCCGTGCTTACTCCATGGGTGCGGGCACGTATACAGGCATTGAGGCAGTTTCCAACGGTGTACAGATCATGCGTGAACCGAAAGTTGAGACCGCCAAAAGGACAATGGCATATATGGCGGTTTCGCTCGCCGTAACGGCGGGCGGGATAATGATTCTCTACCTCTTGTTCCGAGTACAGCCGACAGAAGGGAAGACATTGAATGCGGTTCTTCTCGAGGAATTTGCCGGCGGCTGGAGACCTGCAGGAATCCCCGCAGGATATTGGTTCGTTGTCATCGCGCTGGCGTCAGAGGCAGCATTGCTCTTCGTGGCAGCACAGGCCGGATTCATTGACGGGCCGAGGATCATGTCCAGCATGGCGACTGATTCGTGGTTACCTCACCGATTCAGTTCCCTCTCCGATCGTCTCACCATGCAAAACGGTGTGCTCCTCATCTCCATAAGTGCCATTCTCACGCTTTTGCTGACCAACGGACAAACCAGCATGCTAGTGTTGATGTACTCCATCAATGTCTTCCTAACATTCTCGTTATCCGAGATGGGAATGGTCTTGTACTGGATCCGCGGCAGGCGCAAGTATCGGGATTGGATTCGGCACATCATCATCCATATCGTCGGGCTTGTGCTGTGCCTCTCCATACTTGCCATCAATCTGTATGAGAAGTTCGGCGAAGGAGGATGGATCACGATCGTTATCACTGCGGTGCTCATAGCAGTGTGCGTCGTGATTCGGAAACACTACCGAACCGTGGAACGGCATTTGACCAGACTAGATTCAGTGGTGAGCGAACTGCCGCTGGAAACGGCCGCATCCCATGTCATTCCCGACCGCAAGGCGCAAACCGCCGTTGTGCTGGTAAAAGAATACGGTGGTCTGGGTATCCATTCATTCCTGTCCGTCCAGAGACTCCTGCCGAATCAGTTTAGGAATTTTCTTTTCGTGACTGTACAGGTCTTGGATGCGGGGAATCTCAAGGGTGCGGAAGAACTTGACAAAGCGATCGGCCAGACGCGGGAACACCTGCAGAAATATGTTGACCTCGCCCGCGGATTGGGTTTTGCAGCGGATTGCCGCATGAGCGTAGGGACTGAAGTGTTGGATGAAGCAGAGAAGCTGTGTCGGGAGATCTCGAAGGAATACCCGCGGTCAATCTTTTTCGCCGGCAAGCTCGTGTTTCAAAAGGGAAAATGGTATCAGAGGTTTCTCCACAACGAAACGGCATATGAGTTTCAACGACGTCTTCAGTTTGCCGGTCTCAATGCCATGGTTTTACCCGTAAGAGTGTTTGATGCCGCAGTCATCCCAGTGTGAATAGAAATGCCCGTCACTGCCGGAAATTCTCTTTTTCAAACGCACGCTGTCAACTTCGGAAGAGATACTGCATCTTCACAAAGAATTGCCGTTCCGTGGTCGCGAATCCGTGTTGAGGTCCGTAGTCGAGGTAATTGTTCGTCAGCCCTGCGTAGAACGTGGTCAAAGCGTTGAGCTTGTAGTTGAAGAGGGGATACACATTAAACGTTTTCGTGAAGGAATTGTACTGGAATATGCTTCGCAGGAATATTTCCGGCGTGAATTGATAGATCCCCACCATCCGCCCAACATAGCCGTCATAAAAGAGAGTTCCACGCGACGCACTCGAGAGTCGTGCGCGGTCATACGAAAGGTCGATCTTCAGTCGCGACGTCGGCTTGAGCGTCATCGACACTCCCAGATTGTGGCCCGTTCCGACTTCCGGGACGGAGGTCCGGTATATAAACTCCCCGAATTGTCCATAGATGTTGAACGAGAGCGCATCGAGGACCCTGGAATTGAGTTCTGCAATCGTGCGGTTAACGCCCCGGAACTGCACCCCGCGGAAAAGCTCTTCATTGACAAGGAGATACGACAGATACAGATATGTCTGGCCCTTCATCGTCAGATTGAGTTGCGGCTGCACTCCCTTGTCTTTCGCTGTTCCCGAATGATTGATCTGATAGTTTCCCGACATCGACAACGTGACCCGTTCGAAGAATGATTCTTTTGGAAAGAGGGTGTAGCGGGGCGAAAAGTAGAACTGGTGATAATTTGTGGACGAGAATTGCCCGTTATACGTTTGATAGGTGGGTGAAAAATCATTGTAGACCGCATCGAATCCGTAGTCGCGTCCGGACTGATACACGACGACATGGATGCCGGAACCGATGAACTGTTCACCGTCAAGCCGGGCGGTCCGTCCGCTTGTTCCGAGCATACGAGATGACGTCACCAAGGTCGTATCGCTCAGTTCCTTCGTGTGATTCAGGAAGCCTTCACCGTTGAAGTACCAATTGTTCCAGAAACGATAGTTCCAGTCAAATCCCGCGACATAGTTGTGCCCTCCCGTGAGGTTCCTCGTCAGCAGCATGCCTCCTACGTACGCCTCATCCGCGAAATTGTAGCGGATCCTTCCGATGTTGGCGAAAGAGCGCAGGGAAGTCGCTACGGTGTTGCTTTCTTCCTCCCCCGGGATGATAAAAGCCGTATTGCGGTCCATGGCACCCAAGTACATGTAGGACCATCCTCCGGACTTGCCGACGATACGACCGGCGAACAAAGGATTGTTGATCGATCGCGAATAATACATCGGTGTCTGGAGGAGCTCCGAGGATTCCAGGAAGAACGGACGGCGTTCCGGATACGAGAGTGCAAACGTGGTGTTGACGGCGATCTGGTCCGCGTCCGATTCCACCTGACTGAAGTCGGGGTTCACCACCAGGTCGGCGGAAAAATCGGAACTGGGGGAGTAGCGAAAACCCGAGCCCACACGTCCAAGTATATCTCCGTTCGAGAATGATGAGGCGGGATCGACCACGTTTGATCGCACACCAACCTGTTGGCCGATGACATAGGGGAGAAGTTCGATCGACCCTCCGGGACGAATGTCACGTAACCCGGTGAGTTTCCCGCTCTGCGTCAGGAAACTTGGAATATTCCGGTCAATGGGCACCCAGCTGAATTGAAACCTGCTGGAACGCGGATACGTTCGGGAAAAGTTGACGCCCCATTCCTGAACATCCTTGTCCGGAAACCGCAGACTCTTGAACGGGATCGCTATTTCTGCAGTCCATCCATCAGACGTGATCGCCCCCGCCGATTCCCACAACATGTCGAAACTTTCATCTTCCCCGCTGCTCGTCATCATAAGATCGCCCTGTATTCCGTGCGGATTCACCACCAACTCGTAGGCACGCTGATAATCACCATACGTGTCGATGATCACGACAAAAAAATCATCTGCGTAGATCCTGTCGCGATCGGAGAAATTTGCACGGATCTCTTGGGGACGCGGGTCGTAGCATCGGACCCCAAAATAGAGATACTCGTCGTTGTACAGCGACATGACCTGTGTCCGGACCGGAGCCGGCGTATTTTCGCCGGGTTGAAATTCGTACGAAAGCTCCACCGTTCGGGCCGTCGCCCAGACCGGGTCGTCCAAAAGACCGGTCAGTCGAATCGGTCGGTCGATCCGAATTGTTGTGAATGTAGGCGTCGTTTTTTCAGTTGGGGCGGGGCTTTGAGCTGCTAATGGGAGGGCGAGCGAGGACAGGAGGAAGCAGGCTGCAACAAGGGTTCTCATGCCGGTCGTTCCTGAGTGATGAATGAGGGGGAAGGGTGTGCATACGGGCATCACGAGGCACAAGTTTCGCGAAATTGAGAATTTTTCATCGTCAGCCAACAAGATGCTTGACCCTAGCAGTTATTCATGACTATGCGACAAGTCACATTCTCATATTTGACAAAGCCATCTTAACGCACTACTTTCTGACCGTTGTCGCTCTTCGCTGGAGTATTGCGCCGAGATCGAAAGTTACGAGCGTGTAGTTTTCCATCCCACAATCTACCGTCGGAGGCACCATGGTATCCAGCAGCATCTTCTCTCGTTCCCGTCGGATCGCATCCATTCTCGCGATCGCGACCCTTGTCGTTTGGTTCGGTTGCGAGCGTACGGCAGACGATCTTGGTACAACTCCCCCAAACTCCCCGACACAAATGGCGAATACGGAGGCAGAAATCTTCTTCGAGACTCCCCAGGCCCCTGAATACGTCGAGGGAGAAGTCCTCGTGAAATTTGTCGGCGGCACAAGTTCTGCCCGCCGAACGACGATCGCACGATCGGTCGGCGGCAAGGTCGCCGAACGGATCGTCACGCGCATCATGTTGAGTAGCGGCGACCAGGAAGGCGTGACACTTGTGCAGGTTGACCGGTCAGTGGAATCGGCGATCGCCACGCTGCGGGGCACAAAGGGTGTTGAGTACGCTGAGCCCAACTGGATCTACCAGCATAACGCCGTTTCCAACGACACGTATTACACGAACGGTTCGCTGTGGGGCATGTACGGCGACGCAACGTCTCCTTCAAACCAATATGGCAGTCAGGCCGGCGAGGCATGGGCCGCCGGAAACGTCGGCAGCGCTGCTGTCTATGTCGGTATCATCGACGAAGGCGTCATGTACTCGCATGAAGACCTCGCGGCCAACATGTGGGTGAATCCGTTTGACCCGTCCGATGGCGTGGATAATGATGGAAATGGATACAAGGACGACACACGCGGGTGGGACTTCGACGGCAATAACAACAGCACGTTCGACGGCACGCAGGATGATCACGGCACGCATGTCGCCGGCACCATTGGCGGAGTCGGCGGGAACGGCAAGGGCGTTGCCGGCGTGAATTGGAGCGTCCAGATCATAACGGCGAAGTTCCTTGGACGGAGGGGTGGCACCACAGCGAATGCGATCAAAGCAGTCGACTATATCACCGACCTCAAAACCCGACACGGATTGAACATCGTCGCAACGAACAACTCCTGGGGCGGCGGTGGATTCTCGCAAGGCCTGCAGGATGCAATTGGGCGCGCGAATGCGGCCGGTATCCTCTTTGTTGCGGCTGCGGGGAATGGCGGAAGAGACGGTGTGGGGGACAACAATGATGCTGTGGCGAGTTATCCGTCGAATTACCCGAACGCCAATGTGATCGCGGTCGCTGCGATCACTTCGTCGGGGGCGAAATCCGGTTTCTCCAACTATGGCGCCACGACTGTCGATCTGGGAGCCCCGGGTTCCGCGATCTATTCGACGCTTCCTGGAAAGAACGGAGCGTCCACATACGGATCATACAGCGGCACTTCGATGGCGACTCCGCATGTGACGGGTGCCGCAGCGTTGTATGCGGCATCGCATTCCGGCGCGTCGGCGGCGACGATCAAGGACGCCATCCTTTCGAGCACGGTGCCGACTTCCTCGCTTAGCGGCAAAACAGTGACAGGTGGACGGTTGGACGTGAGCGGTTTCTGAGCTGATCTACGCTGACGAGAAAGCCCTCCGGGAATTTTCCCGGGGGGCTTTTTGTTTTTGGGGCCATCCTTTCCAAATGACACATGAATGTCAAAAATGAGAATCGCATCGCAGGTCCGCAATGATCTCCGTTGCTGGCTTATGTCCGTTCGTGCTTGGACGAAGCTTTGCGTAGTTCGTGTCGAGAGCTTCAACATCGTGAAAGTGGGGATCTTCGGGCCGGAAAGAGACAAAGTCAATCCAAGGATTTCGGCGGAGGATCTCTATGTGGTTTTCCAAACAGCGTACTCGAAGATCCAAGTCCGGATTGTGCGACTTCAACGCCTTGAGGGCCGGGGTTGCAAGCCAGCAGTCGCCGATCCCGCCCCAGGTTTCAACCAGCAATACTCTCTTCACGTTCGGGTCCTGTCTAATCTTAGTCACGTGCTGAAATCTAGTCAAAGTACACATCCGATGTGGGGGCACGTGACATGGAGGCATTATCAATAATGACTCTGGTTTTCATAACGATGGTTACGCATTGTCGTTGGTGTACCGCTCGATTGTTGACATTCTCGGCACACGCCGTTATACTGAGACACATGCTGATGAGGTTTGGAGAGGCATCTGTGTTCTCCAGATCTGAGCGCGCGGGAAGAGCTGGTTTCGCAACTTTCGCTCTTTGCTGTTCAACTTCCCTCACGCACCCACCTCTGCCCTGAAACCTTTCCAGTGGTCTGATAGAGCAGCGCAGGCCGATTTACCATTGGGCGCGCTATTCCGGCGGTCTTCGTTTTTCAATTCCAATATTCTAAGACCCACCATCTGGTTGACGAAGGTATCATGTATGATTGGCCAAATCGTCTCCCACTACAGAATTCTTGAACACCTTGGCGGCGGCGGTATGGGTGTCGTTTATAAAGCAGAAGACACTCGGCTTAAGCGCACCGTTGCCCTCAAGTTTCTTCCACCCGAACTCACCCGTGACCGCGAGGCCAAAGAACGCCTCATCCACGAAGCACAAGCGGCTTCCGCGCTGCAGCACAACAACATTTGTGCGATTCATGATATCGAAGAAACTGCCGATGGATGCTTGTTCATCGTCATGGATTACTACGAAGGAAGTACGCTGCGAGAGGAAATTGCCAAAGGGCAATTGCCAATCGATACTTGCTTGAACTTTGCCCTCCAAATCGCCGAGGGTCTCCAAAAAGCCCATGAGATCGGCATCATCCACCGCGACATTAAGCCTGCGAATGTGATCGTCACAAAAGACGGCGTTGCGAAAATCGTGGATTTCGGCCTGGCAAAGCTCGCCGGCCAGGTCCATACGACAAGAGCCGGCTCAACGGTTGGGACTGCAGCGTATATTTCGCCGGAGCAGTCGCGCGGGGAAGAGGTTGACCACCGCACAGATATTTGGGCGCTGGGTGTCGTGCTGTACGAGATGTTGACCTCAAAACTTCCTTTCTCGGCGGCGTATGAAGCCGCCATGCTGTATCTGATCCTTCATGAAAACCCACAGTCCATCAAAGAGCTGCGACAGGAAGTGCCGGCCAAACTGGAAGCACTTGTGGAAAGATGCCTCAGGAAAGAACGAGATGAGCGCTTTCAAGAGGTCGGAGAGTTTCTTGCCGAAGCCAATGCTCTGGTAAGAGCGTTGGAGCCGGGCGCACAAGGGACACATGTACAACCCGCTGAACAGAAAAGATTCGAGAGCGAACGCCGGCCCGTGACGATTCTGTTTGCCAGCATACTCCCGGCGAATGGAAATTCTATCGATGCTGATCCGGAATCTCTGACGGCCGGACTCGATGAATGTTCCGACGGTCTCACTTCCATAGTCCAGAAATACGGGGGAATGAAAGACCGCATTCTCGGTGACAGAATCATGGCTGTTTTTGGCGCTCCCGTTGCCCACGAGAACGATCCCGAGCGCGCTGTTCGGTGTGGACTCGAAATGATGTCCTATGTCAAGAGAATTAACTCCCTCGGTATTTCAGGAGTCACGACAGCACTTCAACTCAGGATTGGAATACACTCAGGAGTTGTTGTTGCGGGCTCCGTGGGTTCGGAAAAGGGAACGGAATATTCGGTTGTTGGCGATGCAATCAACGTCACCGCCGGCATCACCGATCTCGTGCCGGCGGGGGAGATCTATCTGAGTGCCGAAACGCTGAAGCGTGTTGCCGATATCGTTGAGATTGGACAAGCGCGCGCCATTTCCATCAAGGGGAAGGAGCAGGAGATCTCCGTGTATCCGCTGCAATCCTTGAGGTCGGGCCTGGAGCCGGGAAAGCGCGTAGCGGGGGGCGGCGCTTTTGTCGGACGAATGGACGAGCTGCGGATGTTTGAAGAGTCACTTGACCTCGTGCGGAGAAATGGTGAAGTGCGGATTCTGGTTCACGGAGAGGCGGGGGTTGGAAAGTCTCGGCTGAAGAGTGAGGTCATCAAACGGGCCGAAGGGCGAAAGATGTCAATTTGCGAGGGCAAATGTTCGAGTTTGGAGGTCAACACTCCATATTATCTCTGGAATACCTTGCTCAAGAGTCTGCTTCGCGTCGACCTCGAAATGCCCGAGTCAGAAGTCCGCACGCGACTTCATGAAATGGTCAAGATGCTCTCTCTCGAACCGGACGAGCCGTATTTGGCCGCGCTGCTGTCCCTCCATTATGAGGACATACTTTTGGAAGAGGACGAGAAGCGTAAGCGCAACATTTTCGAGGCCATGGGGCGGCTTCTCAAGAAATATGTTGGAGTCAAGCCCACAGTCGTCTTTCTGGAAGACCTTCACTGGATTGATCGATTCTCGCAAAGCCTTCTTGAGTTCATTCTGGGCGGGAATGCCGTTGGTCCGGCGCTTATCGTTTGCCTCTACCGCCCCGGTTACGCCGGTGCGAGCCGGATCAGGGGGACGTCTCACGAGCTTGATCTCAGCCGCCTTTCGGGCGTAGAAGCGCGCGAATTGATGCGTCTGCGATGTGGCGTGGATTCTGTGCCAGAATCGCTCGCTCATCTCATAGAACAAAGGTCGGAAGGTAATCCTTTCTTCATCGAAGAGATCATCAAGACATTGTTGGGAAAGAAGATCATCAAGGTCGGCAAGAACACGCTACACATCATGTCGGAGGACCTTGAATCGGGAGTTCCGGAGACTCTGCAGGGGGTCATTCTCGCACGGATCGACCAACTGGAAGAACGGATCCGGGAGGTACTGCTGGATGCGTCAGTGATCGGCAGAGAGTTTTCAAGGCCGGTGCTCGAGCAGATTGTTCAGAAGAAAACCGACGTGAGGGGGGAGCTGAAGAAATTGGAGTCGTTGGAGCTTGTCTTCGAGAAAGAAGAGGCGCGCGAACTTGAGTATCTGTTCAAGCACTATCTCATACAGGAAGTTGCCTACAATACGTTGCTGCAGAAGAAACGCAAACGACTGCATGGTCTGATCGCTTCGGCAATAGAGAAGTTGTATGCAGATCGGTTGAAGGAGTTTTATGAGGTCTTAGCCTTCCATTACGAAAAGGCCGAGGAATGGGAAAAAGCAGCCGACTATTTGAGCCGTGCCGGCAGAAAGATGCGCGAGACTTTTACAAGGGAAGAATCAGAGGATTTTACCGAGCGGAAGGAAGCAGCCCTGCAGCATCTTTTCGCCTCAGAGACTGAGAAAGCCACCTGGTTCTATAAGTTGTTAAGTATCACGACCGTTGGATTAATGACCCTCATGTCGATCTTCCTTTTGTCCGGCGGCATCTATTTCTTTTTGTGGTCGATGGGGATACGATCAGAAACCGTGGATATCGTATTCTCGGGAGCGAAGAACGACTCCGTGGGACTCGGAATCATGTTGATCTTGATTGGGTCATGGTTCCTCTTTATCACGCTCGTCGTGGTCAAGACTCAATCGGCGCTCGGCAACGTAACGCTCTATGAAGTTCTTGATGAAGGGATTTCATTGGTGTTCAAAGGAGGTGAAAGAATCATCGTTCCGTTTTCGGAAATACAGTCTGTATTCTTCCTTCCCATCCTTCGCGGAAAGAAGAACCTGTGGTCACTCGTAAAGAATGCACAAGAGTACACCCTCTATGCGATTTCACATCGAATGTTCCCTGGCTACATTCGGTGGCTGGGCAACAGTGCGCCCCTGTTTTCTGCACCGTCAAAAGAGGGATTCATTGGGATACGACGAAAACGTGGGATTTCGACGTTTGGGGCACAGATGCAGATTGGCGCACGGCAGAAGCAGATCTGGGAACGGGTAAGAAACATAGGTCTTACCCCGGCTCATACCGCCCAGTTTTACGATCACATGGTACTCGCCTTCACAAAATGGCAAACACGATACTGTCTTCGCTGTTCCGCTCCATTGGAACACGCCGTTCAGTGCCCTTCATGCGGATATCGATGTGGGACTGGTACTGTCCGAACAGATCCTTCTACGCCGGAAGGGACCGTGATTCGTTCGGTCGAGAATTCAGTTCAGTTTCTGCTCGAATTCTTTTTTAATCCGTATGTGCTCTTTGGTGTGTGGATGCTCTGCGTGTTTCTCTTCATTTCGTCGACAAAATCGGGCTTGGAGCTGGCATGGTTGTTCTTTCTCTTGATTCCGCTGTTCGGGGTTCCCTCGTTCACATTGTTGCATAAGAAGAGGTCGCACAGAAATTATGCGATGGCGATTCACAAAACGTCGTTGAGCTATGTTGGTGAAATGCCTGAACTTTTGGGGTCGACGATTCCGTTTCAAGATATTCTCTCGATACGACGATATGCAAACCTCTTTCAGAGAATGCTTGGCCTGGGAAACATTGAAATCGAAACGAGAAACAGGGTTCCGTTGATGGACAGGACCCCTCTTTTTCACTTTGTCATCCCGAACATACGCGAAAGCAAAGAAGTGGAGAAGCTCCTCAGGGAGAGGTGCGACTGTTTGAACGTACCCAAGTCGCAAGATTAGGAACAGCATTTCTGTGGCAATTGAGGCGGCTCTTTCATAGCATCTCGCTGATTCCGATATTAAGAATCATGGTGCGAAACCGCCCGCTTCTCCTCCTCCTTTCGCTCACACTGTGCACCAACATCCTTGCACAGCCATCCCGCCTCATCCGTGTTCCGCAAGATCGTCGCACCATTCAATCCGCTGTCGATGCCGCGCACGTTGGGGACACGATACTCGTCGACCATGGTGTGTACTTCGAGAACATTCGAATACACAAGAACATCGTCCTGGCAAGCCGTTTCATTATCGACAGAGATACGACTCATGTGTCACGCACCGTGATCGATGGCAGCAAGGCGAAAGATGAACGCATGGCCTCTACTGTTCTCATCACTGGTCCGACGGACACTGCTTGTGCGCTGATCGGCTTTACGATCAGAGGCGGGTCCGGATCATATGGCTAGTTCCCGAATGATCCCACCCCTTCTCATTGGATCGTGGGCGGAGGTGTTCTTGTCCGACATGCCGGAGCGACGATCGCGAACAACAGAGGGACGCAAAATATACTTTCGCCGCGGTCGTGCGAGCACTCCGGCCAGACACGGACATACAAACAATCGCTTCATGATCATTCGAAAATGACAACGGTACATTATCCCTCCACCCCTCGCGAATCAAGCCCTTTTTGGGCTTTTTCATAGGTATTATGCACATCACACGCTTGCATTCTGTTCTTCTCAAAGGTGGAAAATGTGTCCGGAACTCCCTACGTTACGGCGTCTCAGAATTAACAGTGGCCCAGGGGGGCGCGGCCCACACCCGTTCTGAACCGCTTCGTACCTACTCGATGGAGGTTGGTATGCGCGTTCGTTCCCGTCTGCAGTTCCCTCGCCTCATCCTCGCCTCGATGGCGATCTTTCTTTCCGAATCCTCCGATCCGCTTCTTGCCCAACCGGCAAATGTCCCCCTCTTCTCACCGATGTCGGTCACGACACACTCTATGGTCTTGACCTGGACGACATTCTCGGATTCGGTCACATTCAAGGAGTATCGTCTTTATAAAAGTTCGACTCCATCAGTGACGACGTCGAGCACGCTTCTTGCCACTATTACCGACCGAACGGTCGCGTCGGTCACCGACTCGCTTCTCCGCGCTTCTTCTCTCCACTATTATAAAGTGTTCGTTGTCGACACGCTGAACGTATTGAGCAGCGGCAGCAACGAAGTTTTCGCCACGACGAAGGCGAACCTGTACCCATTCTTCGACAACGCGGAGGCGGACGCCTCATTGCGATTTGACATCGCCGCACCGTGGGCCCGTGACACTGCGTTTCCGTACGCGGGAGTCTACGCATGGTCTGAATCGCCGTCCGGAAACTATGCGACAACGGTCGATGCATCACTGCTTCTGCACGTCGACCTTTCGACTGCGACGATGCCCGTTCTGACCTTCCAAACACGGTACGGATTGGAGGCGAACGGAGACTACGGGAGAGTGGAAGTGAGTATCGGCGGCGATTGGACGATCGTCGCTTATGTTACCGGAAGTCAATCCGCATGGAAACGCATCAGCGCGGACCTGACGCAATGGGCGGGAAATGCAGACGTGCGAGTGCGTTTCCGTCTTCTTACCAATGGTAACGCCACCGTAAGCAACGGCTGGCATATCGACGATATTTCTGTTGCCGAGACGCCTTCTCCGGCGCTCGGGTATCCATTGATCGACCTCTTCGAGGACACCACCAGCCGCGCAAAATGGCACTGGGGTCAGTGGGACATTCAGTCGGGAGGGCATAATAGTAACGGACAGATACATGACTCTCCTGTCGGACCATATCTGCAATCGGGGGTGATCAACACGTACGTCGACAACCCGAACAGTTTTACGGGGATGGTCACTTCGGGTGTCATCGACCTCTCGGGCGCAGTCGACCCCATCCTTACGTTCTGGCAACGCTACGACTTCTTCAACTGGGAAGACGGGTGCTGGTATCAGTACGACTACGGTCGGATCTACATCTCCCCAAACTACGGATTGCCGGGTTCATGGACCCAGATCTATGCCGTGGGGGACAACCAGAATACGACAGCACTGGCGACATGGCAATACGTCGAGATCGACCTCAGCTCATACGTGGGGAGTTCGACGGTTCGAATTATGTTCGTTGTTGATGATATGCCGGATACCCGGTCCGGATGTGGAGATCAATCCGGGGCCGGCGATGGATGGTATCTCGATGACATCCGCATAGATAATCGTCCGACCTCCGTGACACTCCAGCCTCCGACAAACGTTTCGATGCATGGAGCCGACCTGTCGTGGAGCATGAACGCAGACGCAGACTTCCTGCAGTTTGAGTTGTATCGATCCACCTCATCGGGTGTCAGTCGTACGGACACACGGGTTGCCACTTTTGTGAATCAGGCGACGACGTCGTATCGGGACGATTACCAGATACTGCAGCCGAACATCTACTACTATAGAATGTATGTCGTTGATTCACTCGACCGGGTCAGCTATGGCAGCAACGTTGTGAGCGCTCCATACACTGTCCCTACGGTTTCGTTCCCGTTCTCTGACAACGTCGATTCGGCGTCCAGTGCAACAAAGTGGGCGTGGGGTGTTCCGTGGGCAAGGAGTACGGACCAGTCACACAGCGGGTCCTACAGCTGGACAGATAGTCCGGGCTCAAGCTATGGGCCCAACACGAATTCCTCACTTTCGACGTTCATAAATCTCAGCCTGAGTTCCGCCCCGGTCCTCTCATTCTGGCATCGTTACGTGTTCGAGACCAACGCAGACTACGGCTATGTCGAGGTCAGCACGGACGGAGGCACGACGTGGTCGCGAGCCCTCACAGTCACGGGAGTGGACACAAATTGGACGGAACAGCGCATCGACCTCTCCGCGCACGTGGGAGGGACGATCGGGCTGCGATTCCGGGTCCAGACGAATGCGACTTCACATTTGGACGGCTGGTTTGTCGACGATATCGTGATCGACGATGGAAGTCGAGTTGTTGGATATCCGTTCACGGAGAATTTCGAGTCCGGGTTTGGGAAGTGGTTCCTCGACAGTCCCTGGGGGTTGACATCCGTCAATCCGCATGGCGGAAGTGTCTCGATGGCAGAAAGTCCCTCAGGGATCTACGCACCGACGGTCGACGCCGGACTTCATCTGCACATCAACCTTTCAACCTCGGTCATGCCGTTGCTGAAGTTTTGGACCCGATACGCTACGGAGATCAACGGCGACTACGGTCGTGTGGAGGTCCGTGCGTCAGGAGCCTGGACTGTTGCAGCGTATGTCTCAGGAAGTAATACCGCATGGCAGGAAGTCAAGGTGGACTTGACGCAATGGGCAGGAAACAGCGATGTGCATGTACGCTTCAGGTTCCTCACGAACGGCAATGAGACCATCGGCGATGGCTGGTATATAGACGACGTTTCGATCGCAGAAACACCCACACCGTCACTCGCTTATCCATTGATTGAGACCTTTGACGACGAGACCAGCGCATCCCGATGGCATGGAGGGCAATGGTCGGTCTTGACGAACGGAAGGTCATCGCCGGGGCTGATCCATGATTCGCCGACAGGCCCGTATCTGCAGTCGGGTGCGATAAACACGTATGTCGACGACCCCAATAGCTTCTCGGCGCTTGTTTCCGCCGGGACCTTTGATCTCACAAACGCCCGCAACCCCGTTCTGACGTTCTATCAGAAGCTCGATTTCTTCAATTGGGAGGATGGGTGCTGGTATCAATACGATATGGGGCGGGTCTATGTCTCATCGAACTATGGCCAACCGGGTTCCTGGAACCAGGTCTATTCGGTGGGAGACAATCAGAACACGAACGCTCTTTCGGCATGGCAACGGGTAGAAGTGAATCTATCCTCATATGCCGGACTTTCGAACGTGCGGGTCATGTTCGTCGTGGACGACATGCCGGACACACGTAGCGGATGCGGAGATCAATCCGGTGCGGGCGATGGATGGTATCTCGACGATATTCGACTGGAAGATCGGGTCGCCGACGTCGCTCTTGCCGGCCCAACGAACGTGACCCTTCATGGGGCCTCGCTCGCATGGACACGCAATCAGGACATCAATTTTCAGCACTATAAGGTATATCGGCACACAAGCGCGGCGGTCGATACGAACTCGATCCTGGTAGCGGTGATAACGAACAGGGCGGATACATCGCTGCACGATGTGTATCAGATCCTTCAACCCGGGACCTATTACTACCGTGTCTACACGGTCGATACGCTTGGCACATACAGTTTCGGCAGCAACGTGGTGAACGCGGTGTATCAGGTTCCAACGATCGTTTTTCCGTTCACGGAAAATGTCGACTCCGCCGCCGCGGAGATACGGTGGGCGTGGAGCGCACCGTGGGCGCGCACCACTGCCCGGGCACATTCCGGCCTTTACAGCTGGACGGACAGTCCGGGAGCCAGTTCACCCCCGAACGCTAACACGTCGTTGACGACGTTCGTGAATCTCACATTGAGCGGAACGCCGGTGCTCACGTTCTGGCATGCCTATTCCATGGAGGCCGGCGCTGATTTCGGCTACGTCGAGGTGAGTGACAACGACGGGGCGACATGGACCCGGATCCACTCGGTCTCGGGTGTTGATACGAGTTGGAACGTTGAGCGTATCGATCTCACACCATGGACGGGACGGACGATCGGACTACGCTTCCGATTGACGACAAACGGGTCGATCGAATCCGATGGATGGTATATCGACGACATCGCGATCCTCAACGGTGACCGCATCGTTGCTTATCCCTACGTCGATGACATTGAGAGCGGCCCGAGGTCGATGTTCACAGACTCCCCATGGGGGATCGCGTCTGTGAACGCTCACAGCGGGTCCAATTATTGGTCGAATAGTCCCGCCGGCAATTACAATCCAAGCGCGGACAATTCATTGTCGTTCCACGTTGACCTTTCTCAGGCGCAGATGCCGCTGATGACATTCTGGACGCGGTATGGCACGCAGGTCAACACCGATTACTGCCGCGTTGAGGTCCGCGTAGCGTCGAACTGGATCGTGGCAGCCTACTTCAGCGGAAGCCAATCCGACTGGAAGCAGATTCGGGTCGACCTTACACAATGGGCCAAGAACAGCAATGTGGAGATCCGGTTCCGCTTCACGTCTAATTCCGACGCGACGGTCAGCGATGGATGGGACATCGACGACATTCATATCGCCGAAACACCGACACCCGTGCTCGCTTACCCGTTTACGGAATCATTCGACGATTCTTCGATGATCGACCGATTTCACATGGGGAGCTGGGGACGGCAGACGGGAGGACGCAGTTCACCGTTCTCGATCCACGACTCGCCCACGGGTCCGTATCTGCAGTCCGGCAGTCAGGACTCGTATGGTGACGACCCGAACAGCTTTACTTTCATCATCACCTCCGGGGTCATCGACCTGACCGACGCGGTCAACCCCGCGCTGACCTTCTATCACAAGTACGACTTCTACAATTGGGAGGATGGATGTTGGTATCAATATGACTACGGACGGGTGTATATCTCGACAAACTACGGGTTGCCCGGGACGTGGACGGAGATCTATACGATCGGAGACAATCAGAACACGAACGCACTCGGCTCATGGCAGAAAGTTGAGCTGAACCTCGCTTCCTATATCGGGCATGCCACTGTACGCCTCATGTTCGTCATGGACGACATGCGGGATACCCGAACGGGGTGCGGCGATCAGTCGGGTGCGGGTGACGGTTGGTATTTAGACGATATCCGTCTGGGTGAGAACCTTGTGGCGGCTTCAGTCGTCGATTCCGCCTATATCGTCGGTCCTGCGACGACGAGCACAACGCCGGGCACACCAACAGTCCGCTTGTTCGGAAAGGTCTATGAAGGAGGCGTTACGAACGCCGCGGGGCAAGGTGCCGGTATCATGGCCGAACTCGGCTACGGGCCTCCGGGGTCGGACCCGGCCGACTCCACGTGGGTGTGGGTCAGCGCAACATACGGATCAGATGACGGACTCTTCGACAGATACTACGGTACGTTGAGCGTTCCCGAGATCGGTTCGTATGACTATGCCTTCCGATTCACGCTAAACGGCGGCGCCCGTTGGGTCTACGCCGACCTGAACGGAAATGCCGAAGGAACCAACAGCGCGAACGGCTATGACCCCGGGATGGCGGGAAACCTCGTCGTCTCCAGACGCCCTCAGGCTTTGATCGGAGTCGACTCGCTCCATCAGACGATGCCTGTCGAGATGCGTCAGAACTGGAGCTTCGTTCTGGCGAATGCGGGTGTCAACGCTGAGGGACCGCTATCCTTCTCGTTCATCGAAACGCTGGACACAATGACGACGGTCGATGTCGGTTGGTTCTCCGTCAATCCAGCACGGGGCACGTTGCAGCCGGGTGAACGTGTGGTCGTGACGGCTACCTTTGACGCCACGGGACTTGTCCCCGATACCTCATACAATGCGCTTCTCCTCGTGCGCACGAACGACCCTGACAGGATGGAGACCATCCTGGATGTCCGGTTGCAGACGCTTCAGGTCGGTGTCACGGTTCTCGCGGGTGCCGTTGTAGACCTCTCCGGAGGACCGCTCGGGTCCCTCGCGCGGGTAGAGGTTATTGAAGGGGGTTCGATCACGGCGGCGGCAATTTCCGATGAAGGTGGAAACTTCGCCTTCTTCGGTCTGTCGGCGGGCGCCTACAGGCTGCGGGTGCACGCCCCGGGTTTCTATCCCTACACATTGAGGTCGGTGGAAGTCCCGGGAGACCGGATCATCCTCAGATTGTCCCGCACCCCCGTCATCGCGCTCACCGATCAGAGCGCAAACTTCTGGGGATCGCTTTCGATGTTCGACGGCGCTCCGCTCAGGCCGGGTGACGTCGTAACGGTCGCGGACCCCGATAACGTTGTATGCGGGGTTTTCACGGTCGATTCATCGGGCGCCTACGGTTTCATGCATGTGTATGGCGACGACGGCTCAACGTCCGAGATTGACGAAGGTGCGTCGCCCGGTGATACACTGCGGTTCTTCGTGAACGAGTCGCCCGCCCCATCCTCCGGACCCGATGCACCGGTCTGGATGGGAAATCTCACGACCTCGCATGTCGAGTTGAATGCCTCAAAACTCGATATCCTGCCGTTGAACGTCAATTGGAACCTCTCGTCGTTCACAGCCATACCACCGAATGATTCGATCCATGTCGTTCTGCAATCGATCGGCGGTACGTTCACGCTCGTGTCGTCCTTCGACCAGTCCCTCGGCGGTGCCCGAACATACGACCCGGCTCTTCTTCCCTTCAGCGACCTGTGGCACGTCGACCCGATGCACGGATACTGGATCAGGATGAGCTCGGCGGATACACTGCAGGTGGATGGCGAACGGCTCTACACCGACGCGCTGTTGCCGCTCGAGCAGGGATGGAATCTGACCGGATATCTGCCGGAGCATTCATTAGAGGTGGCGAAAGCGCTCGGCTCGATCGCCGGAAAGTATTCCGTTGTGAGCGGCTTCGATGACGGCGCACAAACCTTCGTGCCCGGCAGCCCCCTGAGCGACCTGACAAACATGAAGAATGGATTCGGGTACTGGGTAAAGACGACCGAACCCGCCTTGCTTCAATATTCCAGGAGCACACCGCTGGGAGTTCCTTCCAGAGTGTCCGACCAATCATCACAAAAGTCGGTCGTGGCATCCGTTCTGATGTCCCCCTGGTGGACGGATTATTACGGAACGATCAACGAGGGCGGTGTTCCACTGCCGGTCGGCGCGGTCATGCAGGCCTTCGACCCGGACGGCGTCAAGTGCGGTGAGGTCGTCATCCGTCAAACGGGTCTGTATGGGTTCCTCCATGTTTATGGGGACGATCCCGCGACGAGTGGGCTCGATGAAGGGGCGGAGGCAGGGGATGACGTATCGTTCGTCGTGAACGGAAAGATCGTGGCGAGGACCACGCTCCCGGACCACCGCTGGAAAGGAGACCGGTCTTCCATCTCGTTGTCGATCGATGTGTCTGCCGGAAACGGAACGACGGCTGCATTGCCGACGGTGTTCGAACTTTCTCAGAACTATCCGAATCCGTTCAATCCATCGACTCTCATCCGCTATCAGGTTCCAGAGGAAGAGAGAGTGCACATCACGATCCACGACCTTCTCGGAAGAGAGATCGTCACACTGGTCAATGATATGACAAAGCCCGGAGAGTATGTTGCGCGCTGGAATGCTCAGGATGCGACCGGTGATATCGTGCCCGGAGGGACATACTTCTGCCGAATGAAGGCCGGGACGTTCACACGAACGATGAAACTCCTGCTGCTCAAATAAATGACCCGGCCGCAAGGAGTCGACCCATGAAAATACTTTGGCTCGTACTTTTGGCAGGTGTTTTGAACGTTCACGCGACGGCGCAGGTCCAGCCGACGAATGTGTGGATGGATTGCTTTAGTCAGGCTTCGACCGTCAATGGCCAGGCGGTGCCCATCGGCGCACTCGTGCAGGCGTACGACCCGCAGGGAGTGCTTTGCGGCGAGTATCGTGTGCAGACGGCGGGTTGGTACGGGTATCTCCACGTGTATGGAGATGATGCCACGACCACGGGGATCGACGAGGGGGCCGTCAACGGCGACACGATCACGTTTCGCATCGAGGGACTTGCCGCGCTCGCTTCCGCAAATGCCGTGTGGACGAGCGGAAACCCTGGCGCGTTGCTCGAGGTACATCTGCATGCGAATTTGTCAGCCCCGCCACCCCCCCAGCTGATAAGCCCAGCCGACGGTGCCACGGAGACGCCTCGAGCGACGGTGTTGCGCTGGGCGCTTGCACCGGAACCATATCCTTCGCTCGGTGTCCTGATGCACCGTGTACAGGTCGCGACCGATTCTGCGTTTGGATCAATGCTCGCAGACTCGTTGATAGGCACAGCAGATTCGCTTCACGTCTCCGGTCTGGCGATAGGGACGTTGTATCACTGGAGAGTGCGATACGAACACGATCTCGCGGGGCCAAGCGTGTATTCAGCGGTCCGTTGGTTTGCAACCGTGACGACGGGTATAGAGGACGGATCGCCGACACCTGTGGGGTTCGAGTTAAGGGAAAACTATCCCAATCCATTCAATCCCGAAACGAAAATCGAATACAGGATGAAGGAAGGAGGATGGGTGAAGGTGTCAGTGTTTGATGTTCTGGGGCGTGAAGTCGCCGTGCTGGTGGATGAAGAACAACCGGCTGGCGACTACAGAACGACGTGGAATGCATCAACGATGCCTTCGGGTGTCTACCTTTGTCGTGTGACGTCGTTGGGTATCAGCGGTCTTCGCTTTGAAGCGGCAATGAGGATGGTGTTGATGCGCTGAAGGGTTGACTTTGTACACAGTGAAAAACCCAGCTTCGGCCGGGTTTTTTTGTGGGCAGGGTTGGACACATCAAGCGGGACTTCAGTTCGACTCTAGCTGTTCACCATTCAGGAGTATTCTTGACAATCGGTCACGTCTGAGCAGCGACGCTGATCATTCCTCTTTTGATCGCAAACTTCGCTAACCCGATCGCAGTGTGAATGTCCAGTTTCCTCATGATGCGTTCCCGATGCGTTTCCACCGTTCGCGGGCTGATCTTCAGACGCGCAGCCGTTTCTTTATTACTGTTTCCTTCAGCGATGAGAATGAGGATCTCCTGCTCGCGTTCCGTCAATTCCGACGGTCGGGCAGGCTGTACGCTGCGTGAGTCCGCCAAATATTGGCTGATAAGAACCTGAGACACGGCATCGGAGAAATAGGTCTTTCCCGCATGAACCGACTGAAAAGCTTTCACGAGTTCATCCCGTGAAGCCTCTTTCGACATGTACCCGCTGACACCAAGTTTGGCGAACTCCAAGATATACTCTTTCTCGTTGTGAACAGTGAAAACAAGGATCTTCACGCCGGGAGACTTCTTCTTCAGTTTTTTTGCGACATCGATGCCGCTCATTTTTCCCAGACTGATATCAAGCAGAACAATATCGGGTTCAAGTTTCTCGACCGCGGCAAGCGCCTCCTTCCCATTTCCCGCCTCGCCGACGACCTGAATGTCCCGCCGTGATGTAAGTTCTCTCCGCACGCCGCTGCGAACGATCGGATGATCGTCAACGAGGAGCAATCGGATCTTTTCCCGTCGTCGGGTCTTAGTGTCGAACATGGTCGTCTCCCGATTGTTGTCGGAACGGTACTTCGGCAATGATCACGGTACCTCCGCTTGTTGTTGAAGATGCGTGAAAGGTCCCACCCAGAACCACCATCCGCTCACGCATACCTTGAATTCCCATTCCGCCGGATCTGGCCTTCTTTCTTCGAGGATTGCCATGAAGGCCGATCCCGTTGTCCGCGATCTCGACTCTGACCGTTGCGTCGGTTCGTGAGATTCGGACAACCGCTGACGCCGCCCGAGAATGTTTCTCAACGTTCGTCAGGCTCTCTTGAATCAATCGGTAGAGGGCGAGTTCAATGTGGCGGGGTAGGTTCTTAGGCTTCTCCTCCAAGGCAAGCCGGATGACGATCTTTGACCTGTTCTGCAGTTCATCGATGAGAGCTCGAACAGCGGGCAGAAACCCCAGGTCGTCGAGAATGCTCGGCCTGAGGTTTCGTGAGATCCTCCGAACGTCCTCCATCGCCGATTCCACAAGTCTCCCGGCATCCTTCGATGTCACTTTGATCTTGCGTTGAGCTGGGGAGATTCTGTGTTCGACAAAACTCAGCTTCCCCTTTGCAAGTGCGAGGGTCTGATTGACCCCGTCGTGCAGCTCACGGGCGACTCTCCTTCGTTCATTCTCTTCGGCCTCTATGATCTTGCTCGAAAGTTGCCGCAGGAGGAGGATCGCTTGTTTCTGCTGTGTTATGTCGGCTACAACGGCCTCGCACGTGCCATCAGATTCATTGAGCACACCGAAAAGAGAAAGCCATGCAGGCTTCTGTCTCTTCCCTTGCAGAAGGATCTCGTGACCTTGGATCGACTTGGTCTTCTCCAACCCCTGAAGCAAGGGCGTTGGAATTCCCGCTTCGAACAGCCCCAGCCGCGAAGGAATGGTCTCCAGCGACCTCGTCCCCAGCATCTTGAGGAGTGCTTCGTTCGTTTCGATCACACGTCCTGTCGCAGCGTCGAAACGAACCATACCGACGATCGAATTCTCGAAAAGATACCTGAACTTCCGCTCGCTCTTGGTGATCTCGCGGATAGATTTCCGTTGCCCGACAATGACCGAAACGACAAATGCGATCACGACCGACGCGATAACGAACATCGCTGCCAGAAGGACCCACAAGACAACTATTTGGTCCAAAGGCACAGAAATCCCTTAGCAAAGATAACGGATGCCGCAGTGTGCGTAATCGCCTTGAAGGTCCATGGGATCAAGGCCAGTTCTTTCGGGAACAACATCAGAAGATTGCTTGCAACATAGACCACGGCTCCAACGCCAAAATGAAGCAACGTGGCAACAGAGATCCACATTGTTGGGTCGCTCGCAAGTCGTTCGGTGTTGCTCAAGCGCAGCTGAAACAACGTATAGCTCGAAATGATCACAATGGCGATCGCAGATACTGCCTTGCTGACGGCGTTGAATCCTGCCGAATGTTCTGAAACAATAGAGTCCAGAAGGGCCAGCGAAAGGAAGACGGGAATACTCCAGAGAATCACGCGACGGATAGTGCTTTCTTTCTGCCAATAATGAAAGACCAGCATGATCAATCCGAATTCGAATGGTGTGTACAGCCGGATGACCCACAGGTTATTGACGCCTCGTACGGAAAGAGTGAAGAGCAGGATATCTGTGAGGAACGAAGAAATGAGGTATGCCAGCATGATCTGCAGAGGGCGATCAAGCGCATCGCGGACTTTGTACCCTGCATAGATCGGGATCAACTCGGCCGCTACAGTTGCATAACCGATCGCCATCAAAATGTTCATGCGCCATGCGACGGAAAGAGTGAAAAAGTGAAGCAGGGTGTATTCCACCCTGCCTCGCGCGATATGGACCGCAGTACATTAGCCAAGTCCGTTGAACGAAGGATCAGACGTCGGCCGTACCGGGAGTCCTGTGACGATAGGCCCGCTGAGAAGGTCATCGCCAACGGCATTGGCACCCACAAAAATGAGTGAGGGAGTCTCCGTCGAGTGAAGTCCAAAGTAGACCCTAATTCCCGCGCACTCCTCTTGCATCAACATGCTCATCAGAGAATCCGATGAGAGATCTGCACCGACGACGCGCATCGTCATCGACGTACGGGAATTGCCAACGAGCCTTTTTGCCTCGGCGAGCGTAATCCGGTGATTCTCATCCCCCGTGAACATGCGATGTCGTGAGCTTCGTACTTTGATGTACGACGGGACATTGTCATTGAGCGCATTGGGTGCGGCGCAGTACGGCGGACAGGGAAGCACATCCTCTCCCAAGACGCCCTTGGTCAACTCACGATACGAAGCATCCAATCCGACGAGTACGAGCGTTGAGGCGGTGTTCTCCTCTGCCGCAAAATACGCTCTAATTCCGAAACAATCCTCCTGTGCCAGAATCTTCTCAATGATATTCCTGCCGAAAAAGCCCCCCTTCCTTGATCCGGGCAGCATATTCTGCCGGTACCTTTCTGTCAACCTCCCTGCTTCATCAAGCCGTATCGATGTATCTTTGAATGCAACGGATCGTACGGTCGTCGCGAGTTGTTGTGAAGGTGAAAGTTGAGTTGTGTGGAACGAGGGGGATTGCGTTTGCTGGGTTTTCATGACGGTTCCTTGAGAAATGGGAGTCTCCCGATGGAAGCCGTCCTGTGCAGCACTCATCTTCGGTCCGCACGTACGCCCCCAGGACGCAACCGATGGGGGACCAATCAGTGATGAATAAGGGAGGAGGGGGTCCAAATGAACGGAGGGCTCCGACAACCGGGATATTTAAGAAGGAAGGCTGGACAATTCGCCGGCACGCACATATCCTTTCGACGCTGTCGGGTAAACGTATGAGAGTGTTCTCACCCAGAATAGAATGACCGGCAACAAACCCGTTCAATACGCCTCATTACGGTATATGTTTGTACCATGGACTACCGAACGAGCCGGCTGATAATTGGACGGGAACCTTGATCACTGTCGTCGAATCTGACAATCGAACGTCGAAGGGTTACGGCGAAGACCGGAGTGTGTAACAAAGCTTTGATGAAGATTGGGCAAGCGTTATACCGAATCCGTACCACTACGGACAAACGACATCCGTTATCGTACGGATTGTAAATATTGAATTAGCTGCGGACCTTTATCGCATGGAAATGGGAGGGGCACCGGACTCGGAATGCAATCTGCAGCTTACGTCCTCAAGAGGGTAGAAGTAGTATGACTACACGAGGGTGGCGAAAGCCAGAGCCCCTGAGAGATCAGGGGCTCCAGTGTTTCTAAGACTTCGCGTCCTTGCTGGGATGCAGCTTTTGTTACTTCTTCTTTGGATACGCAGGCGCAGCCGGAACGTCCACCGGCTCCTTCGCGATCTTTTCCTTCAAGTATTGGATGGCAGCGTCAAGTTGGGCATCGCTCCCGCCGAACGTTGCACGCGGAGGATTGTCGACGAATATATCCGGCACAACGCCGTGCCCTTCGATCAGCCACTCCCGTTCGGGTGAATACACGCCGAATTCCGCCGCTGTGGCGATGCCCCGGTCGACGAGCGTATTGCTGGACGTGAGCCATATCTCGCCCCCCACGTCCGCGTGCCGACGACCTTTCCCAACCCCAGCCGCCGGAAACCCTCGGCGAACGCTTCGCCGTCCGATGCGGTCCACTCGTCGCAGAGCACCACGAGATGGCCGCGGATTATATGCAACGTCCTTCTTCGGTGTTTGATGTGTTAGGGCGCGAGGTAGCTGTGCTGGTCGATGAAATGAAACCGGCCGGCGCATACAAAGCGACATGAAATGCGGCCAGGATGCCAAGCGGAGTCTACTTCTGCAGAATGACGGCGAGCGACTTCACGACAACAAAAAGGCTGACACTGATGAAATAAAGTTGTGCGAGCCTCGGAGAAGATCAAGTGGAAGAAAAACCCGGGTTTGGCCGGGTCTTTCTTTTCTGCGGGTTTGGAACTTCTACAGCTTTACTTCGGCGGAAGCTTCCTTGATCGTCTGAGCTTCGATCGTGCACCATGATTGAAACGCGATGCGTGTAACGTCGGTCTTGTTGAGTCCGTAAGGAAACGATGCCGAAAAATTCTTCATAATGTGGTCGAGGAACGTGTTGAAGTCCATGATGTTGGTCCCGGGTGTTGAAGCGTGAAA